>NZ_JBNHFF010000005.1:0-367200 GCF_059089965.1 Arthrobacter sp. SPT-J7 | reverse complement strand
GGCATTGGGAAGGCGACCTGATCATCGGCGCCGGCGGCAAGTCCGCGATAGGCACGCTGGTCGAACGGGCCACCCGCTACGTCATGCTGGTCCACCTCCCCGGCGACCACTCCGCGGCAACGGTCCGCGACGGCCTGGTCCAGACCATGTCAACGCTCCCGGCCCACCTGCGCGGTTCGCTGACCTGGGACCAGGGCTCGGAAATGGCCGCCCACAAATCCTTCAGCCTCGCCACGGACATGGACGTCTACTTCTGCGACCCCGCCAGCCCGTGGCAGCGCGGCTCCAACGAGAACACCAACGGGCTGCTGCGCCAATACTTCCCCAAAGGCACCGACCTCTCCGTCCACGGACCCGAAGACCTCGAACACGTCGCCCAGGAACTCAACGCACGCCCACGCAAAACGCTCGACTGGGACTCCCCAGCCGAGCGCCTGCGTAACCTACTATTGACCACGTAACCACCAGCAGTGTTGCAACGACCCCTTGAAACCGCCCTTCACGCGAAAGGTGCCCGGCCGCCGTCGTCAGTCAGGGCCTGAAGCCGGGCGAAGCCGCCCGGTGCGCGCTAGGCCGCTTCGGCCAGCTTGGCCACAATGCTGTTCAGCGTGGCGGACGGGCGCATGACCTCTGCGGCCTTGGCCGCGTCCGGCCGGTAGTAACCGGACAGGTCCACCGGCGAACCCTGCACGGCATTGAGTTCACCGACAATGGCTTCTTCGTTCTGGGCCATCTCGGAGGCAATGCCGGCGAAGGCAGCCGCCAGCTCGGCGTCAGCGGTCTGCTTGGCCAGCTCCTGCGCCCAGTACAGGGCCAGGTAGAAGTGGCTGCCGCGGTTGTCCAGTTCGCCGGCCTTGCGCTTGGGCGACTTGTTCTGCAGCAGGAACGTCCCGGTGGCTGCGTCCAGCGTGTCCGCCAGGATCTGCGCACGGGCATTGTCGGTGCTGGTGGCCAGGTGCTCGAAGGACACCGCCAGGGCCAGGAACTCGCCCAGCGAATCCCAGCGCAGGTGGTTCTCGGCCAGCAGCTGCTGGACGTGCTTCGGGGCGGAGCCGCCGGCACCGGTCTCGAAGAGTCCACCGCCGTTGATCAGCGGCACGATGGAGAGCATCTTGGCGCTGGTGCCCAGTTCCAGGATCGGGAAGAGGTCGGTCAGGTAGTCACGGAGCACGTTGCCGGAGACCGAGATGGTGTCCTGGCCCTTGCGGATGCGCTCCACGGTGAAGGCGGTGGCCTCCACCGGAGACATGATCTCGATCTGCAGGCCCTCGGTGTCGTGGTCCTTCAGGTACTCGGTCACCTTGGCGATCAGGTTGGCGTCGTGCGCGCGGGTCTCGTCCAGCCAGAACACGGCAGGCGTCTGGCTGGCGCGGGCGCGGGTCACCGCCAGCTTCACCCAGTCGCGGATGGGCAGGTCCTTGGTCTGGCAGGCGCGCCAAATATCGCCCGGGAACACCTGGTGTTCGATCAGCACGGTTCCGGCCTCATCCACAATCTGCACGGTGCCGGCGGTCTGGATCTCGAAGGTCTTGTCATGGCTGCCGTATTCCTCGGCGGCCTGGGCCATCAGTCCGACGTTGGGGACGGTGCCCATGGTGGTCGGGTCGTAGGCGCCGTTGGCGCGGCAGTCGTCGATCACCACTTGGTAGATGCCGGCGTAGGAGCTGTCCGGCAGCACGGCCAGCGTGTCCGCTTCCTGGCCGTCCGGTCCCCACATGTGGCCGGAGGTGCGGATCATGGCCGGCATCGAAGCGTCCACGATCACATCGGAGGGGACGTGCAGGTTGGTGATGCCCTTGTCCGAGTCCACCATGGCGATGGCCGGCCCCTGGTCCAGGCCCTTGTTGATCAGCTCCTGGACGCCCTTGCGGTCCTCCGGATCCAGCGCGTCCAGCCCGTTCAGGATGGAGGCCAGCCCGTTGTTCGGGCTCAGCCCGGCGGCGGCCAGCTTGTCGCCGTAGGTCTCGAACAGCTCCGAGAAGTAGGCCTTGACCACGTGGCCGAAGATGATCGGGTCGGAAACCTTCATCATGGTGGCCTTCAGGTGCGCGGAGAACAGCACGCCTTCTTCCTTGGCGCGGGCAACCTGGGCGGCCAGGAACTCGTCCAGGGCGGCGGCGCGCATCACGGTGCCGTCGATGACCTCGCCGGCCAGCACCGGGAAGGAGTCCTTCAGCACCGTGACGGTGCCGTCCTCGGCCACCAGCTGGATCTTGATCTTGCCGTCGGCCGGCATCACCACAGACTTCTCGTTGGAGCGGAAGTCATCGGCGTCCATGGTGGCCACGTTGGTCTTGGAATCGGCGGTCCAGGCACCCATGCTGTGCGGGTTCTGGCGCGCGTAGTTCTTGACCGAGAGCGGCGCGCGGCGGTCGGAGTTGCCCTCGCGCAGCACCGGGTTGACCGCGGAGCCCTTGATCTTGTCGTAGCGGGCGCGGATGTCCTTCTCCTCGTCGGAGGACGGGTCGTCCGGGTAGTCCGGCAGGGCGTAGCCGTGCTCCTGCAGCTCCTTTATGGCCGCCTTTAGCTGCGGCACGGAAGCGCTGATGTTCGGCAGCTTGATGATGTTGGCTTCCGGCTGCTTGGCCAGTTCGCCCAGTTCGGCCAAGGCGTCACCGATCCGCTGCTCCGCGGTGAGGTAGTCGCCGAAAACGGCGATGATCCGGCCGGCGAGCGAGATGTCGCGGGTCTCCACTTCCACACCCGCCGTGGAGGCGTAGGCCTCAACGATCGGCAAGAACGAATACGTTGCCAGCATCGGCGCTTCGTCGGTGTGGGTATAGATAATCTTGGCCATGGGTGAGGCGTCTCCCTGCAAAAGTGGGTCTTCAGTGTTTACTCAACTCCTCCAATTTACCCGAGGAGGCTAAATCGGTCCCGGTCGAAGACGCGCACCCTTCATCCAGAACAGCCGCGGGCGGGCGCAGCGCGGCCCACCTCACCTGCCTGAGGCCGTGCCCCACGCCAAGCACGACGGCGGTGCCCCGCCTGCCGGAGCCGGTCTGGCTGAGGGCGGCTTCTCAGGGCGCTTTGCCTCAGGACGCTTTCTCTCCAGGGCGCGTCCCCCTCAGGGGCTGCCGGGACCGAAGACCTGCGAGCGGTGTAGGGCGCTGCCTTGATCCAGGTGGGTATCCTTCATGCCGCCGCCGGGCCGGGCGGCCTCGGCCTCCCGCGCTGCCGCGTGCCGGCTGGCTGACTCATAGGAGCGAGTACGGCGCAGCCGCGATGCCACGAAGTACGCCACCGCACCGGCCACGATGATCCCCCCAATCACCACGCCCAGCCAGATATCGCCCGTTCCAGCCGCCGCCGTGGTCTGCATCGCCAGCACAGTGTGCCTCCCTTAACGGCCGGTGCCGGACACACCGGTTTCCTTGAACCTATGTGCCCGGCACGGTGCTGACAAGCATTCTGGCTAGCTGGCGCGGATCAGCTGTTGCGGCCGGAGCCGCCGCAGACCTTCTCAGTGGAAGAAGTGGCGCGCGCCCGTGAAGTACATGGTGATGCCGGCCGCCTGGGCCGCCGCCACTACTTCCTCGTCGCGGACCGATCCGCCCGGTTGCACCACGGCGCGGACGCCGGCGTCGATCAGGATCTGCAATCCATCGGCGAACGGGAAGAACGCGTCGGAGGCAGCCACGGCGCCGCGGGCCCGCTCGGGTGCCCCGGCGTCCTGCACATTGGCCGCTCCCCCGGCAGCGTCGGCTCCGCCGCCGACCGCCACGCCCAGGGTGTTGGCCCGCTCCACGGCCAGCCGGCAGGAATCCAGCCGGTTGACTTGGCCCATGCCGATGCCCACGGCAGCACCATTGGCTGCGATCAGGATGGCGTTGGACTTCGCGGAGCGCACCGCGTGCCAGGCGAAGGCCAGATCGGCCAGCGTCGCCTCGTCGGCAGCCTCGCCGGCGGCCAGCGTCCAGGTGGCGGGATCGTCGCCGTCGGCATCGATCCGGTCCGAGGCCTGCAGCAGCATGCCGCCGGAGACCTGCTTGTACTCGACCGTGTCCCGGGCGAAGCCCTCGGGCAGGACGAGCAGCCGGATGTTCTTCTTCTGCGACAGGATCTCCACGGCTTCCGGATCGAAGCCGGGGGCCACGACAACCTCGGTGAAGATGTCCTTGACGGTGTTGGCCATTCCGGCGGTCACGGTCCGGTTTGCGGCGATGACGCCGCCGAACGCGGACACCGGGTCGGTCGCGTGCGCCTTGGCATGCGCATCGGCGATCGGGTCTGCGGCGTCCGGCGAGGCGACGGCGATGCCGCAGGGGTTGGCGTGCTTGACCACGGCAACCGCGGGCTGGGCGAAATCGAAGGCCGCCCGCACGGCGGCATCGGCGTCGACGTAGTTATTAAAGCTCATGGCCTTGCCGTGCAACTGCTCCGCCTGCGCGAGGCCGGGCTCCGCGCCTGCCTCCACATACAGCGCCGCGGCCTGGTGCGGGTTCTCGCCGTAGCGCAGCGACTCGGAACGCTCCAGCGCCAGCCCCGCGTACGGCGGGAACTTCGGCGCCTCGGCCGAGCCGGATTCGGCGGCCTCGTCATCGCCGAACTGCTCGGCGGTCCACTTGGCCACGGCGGTGTCATAGGCGGCGGTGTGCGCAAACGCCAGGGACGCCAGCCGGCGTCGGGTCTTCAGGTCGAAGCCACCGGACGCGGCAGCCTCCACCACATCGCCGTAGCCGGCGGGATCGACGACCACCGCCACACTCGGATGGTTCTTCGCCGCGGCCCGCACCATTGAGGGTCCGCCAATGTCGATCTGTTCGACGACGTCGTCCTGGCTGGCGCCGGACTTCACGGTCTGCACGAACGGGTAGAGGTTGACCACGACAAGGTCGAACGGCTCCACGTCGAGCTCCTGAAGCTGCCGGACGTGGTCGTCCAGCCGGCGGTCGGCCAGGATGCCGGCGTGAACGCGCGGGTGCAGGGTCTTAACCCGGCCGTCCAGGCATTCCGGGAAGCCGGTGATCTCGGAGACCTCGGTGACCGGCACGCCCGCGGCGGCGATTTTCTTTGCCGTCGAGCCGGTGGACACTATGCTGACCCCGGCGGAGTGCAGGCCCTGCGCCAGCTCCTCCAGCCCGGTCTTGTCGTACACCGAGATCAACGCACGGCGGATGGGAACACGGTCAAGCTGCTTCAAGCTCACGCAAATCTCCAAGTATGGATGGCTTCGGGGATGCTTTCAGTCTAGCGCCGGGCCCCTCTCCGGCCCCGAGTGTGAAGCCGGTCCCCGGTGTGGGTAACCTCATCAAGGCAGCAGAAGGAGAACAGCAGAACATGTCAGCACCGGCGGCGGAAGACGCGGCACTGCGGATCGGCCGCTTTTCAGTGGCGGTGTGGCTGGTCGGGCTTCTAATCTTTGGCGGAACGATGGCCTTTGCCGCGCCACGGCTGCTGCCGCACCTGTTCAGCGCCGCCGGCGACGCAGCTGCGCCAGCGGATGCAACGGCAGAACCGGCAGCAGAGTCCGACGCCGGTGGCGCGCCTGCCCCCGGAGCCGACGGGCGCGGCGGGGCCGACGGGACTGACGGCAGCACAGCGCTAGCGCAGGAGGACAAGACCCCGGTGCGATCCGACCGGGCCGGCAGCTATTCGGGCTCCCGAGATGCCACCATCGACTACCAGCGGCCGGCCGGCTACGACGGCCCGTTCGAGGTCGCCGTCACAAGCGGCGTCGATGTCAGCGTGGCGGTGGACGACCCGGAAAACCCGAAGTGGCCGGTCCACTTCCTTTACAACTCCGCCGACCGGAACGAACCAGCCACCGCGCTGCTGGCCCCGGCCCGGGACAAGTTCACCCTCACCATCGACGCTGAAGGCGACTGGCAGCTAGAGGTCCGGCCGGTCCCCTACGCCGAGCTGGAAGGCGGCACGGTCTCCGGCTACGGCCCGGCGCTGGTGCGCTATGAGGGCGAGGAAGTGCTGGCCGAATTCACCTACAAGGGGGAATCCAACATCGCGGTCTATACCTGGCAGGAATCGCGCCGGAACCTGGTGGTCAACAAGATCGGCAGTAGCTCCACCAGGTTCTCCTGGCAGCCGTACCCGGTGACGTATTTCCTGGTGGACACCACGGACGGCCAATGGAGCTTCCGCGTGGGACGCTGAGGGCCGCGCCTGAACTGTGCCTAAAGTAGAGCCAGATCGCTCGTCAGTTCCTTCAAAGGGAGACTCCCATGTCGTTTGCCGAAACGCTTGACCAGGCGTTCAAGGCCCGCATCCCTGTGCTGTACGTGGAGAGCCACGAAGAAGCACGCGTGCACGCCGAAGTGCTCAAGTGCGCCGCCGCCTTGCGCACGCCGCGGCCGGTGTGGACCTGGAATGCCAGCAGCGGGCTGATCTCTCCCGGCGACGGCCAGCAGTCCAACACCACCGCCCCGGCGCGGGCCCTCGACCGGGTGCTCGGCACGCACGACCCCGGCGTTTTCATCTTCTTCGACCTGCATGCCTATTTCGGCACCGAGCAGCGCCCGGCGGACCCTGAAGTGGTGCGGAAAGTCCGGGAGATCTCCGCCGCCTTCCGGCAGGGCACCGCCGGACGGGTGCTGATCATTGTCGCTCCGCTACTGCGGATTCCGCCCGAGCTGGACAAAGCCGTCACGCTGGTGGACTTTCCGCTGCCCAGCCATGGCGAGATCCAGGCCATGCTCGCCCACATGATCAACCAGAATTCCGACGGCGGACGGATCAAGGTCGCGCTCAGCGAAGCCGACCAGGAGAACATGGTGCAGGCGGCGCTGGGCCTGACTATGGCGGAAGCAGAGAACGCCTTCGCCCGCGCCATGGTCGACGACGGCGAGTTGACCGCCGATGACGTGAAGGTGGTGCTGGACGAAAAGCGCCAGACCATCCGCAAGTCCGGGCTGCTGGACTATGTGGACGTCAAGATCAGCCTCGACGAGGTGGGCGGACTGAACAACCTCAAGCGCTGGCTGGCCAAACGGCAGGGCTCCTGGCTGGATGCGGCCGCCGACTTCGGACTCCCCTCCCCCAAGGGCGTGCTGATCACAGGCGTCCCCGGCTGCGGAAAGTCCCTGACAGCCAAGGCGATGGCTTCGGGCTGGGGGCTGCCGCTGCTGCGCATGGACATCGGCCGGGTCTTCTCCGGGCTGGTCGGCTCCAGCGAGCAGAACATGCGCAACGCCATCGCCACTGCCGAAGCCATTTCCCCCGCCATCCTGTGGATTGACGAGATCGAGAAGGGCTTCGCTGGCACCAACGGCGAAGGAGACTCGGGCACCTCCGCCCGAGTCTTCGCATCCTTCCTGACCTGGATGCAAGAGAAACGCCACCCGGTGTTCGTCGTCGCCACCGCCAACAACATCGACCGGCTCCCGCCGGAGTTCATGCGCAAGGGCCGGTTCGACGAAATCTTCTTCGTCGACCTGCCCAGCGACGCCGAACGCCGGGTGATCTGGCAGATCCAGATGGCCGGCCAGAGCACCCCGGCCAACCAGCTGGGCGCCATTGCCAACGATCCAGCCGCCGTCGAGCAGCTTGCCGCCGCGTCGGAGAACTACTCTGGGGCGGAGATCGAGCAGGCCGTGATCGCCGCGCTCTTCGACGCCTACGCCGAACACCGCCACGTAGTCCTGGCCGACCTGCAGCGCGCCGTGTCCAACATGATTCCGTTGGCCATCACCCAGGCGGAGGAAGTCAGCGCCATCCGGCAATGGGCCGCCTTGCGGGCGGTCGGTGCCACCGGCAGCGAGGACCTGGACGCCGGTTCCGGGCATCCGGCTGATCCGCAGCACCCCGCAGATCCCCGGCCCGCCATAGCGTCGGGCCAGCCGGTCCGCGGCGGCCGCACCGTGGACTTCTAGACAGCACCCGACTCCGAAGGAGAATCGATGGACCAGCAACAACTCATTGTCACGGTCGGCCCCGACGGTGCGGTGGCGGCCGAAACCCGCAACATCTACGGCAGCGACTGCCTGGATTACATCACGCTGCTCGAAGACCTGCTGGAAGCGGAAACCGTCTCCAGCTCCTACACGGAGGACTACACCCGCACCGCGGTCACCGCCAGCGACTACGTACACAATGAGTCGGCAGACTAGCCCCGGTGCAGAGCAGCTAACCGGACCGGCACCGGACTCCCGAATTAACAACGGCGCCGTCCCGGCGCAGACCGACGCCGGAACCATCCGGTATGCGCGGTTCCTTCCGGCCACCGATGCCGAAGGACCCGGCCGGCGGGCTGCGCTCTGGCTGCAAGGATGCTCCATCCGCTGCCCCGGCTGCTTCAACCCCCACCTCTGGGCCGCCCGCGGCGCAGCCCTTGTCCCGACCGGCGAATTCGCCGCCGGGCTCGTTGACCAAGCGCTCGCCGCCGGATCCCAAGGGCTGACCCTGCTGGGCGGCGAACCCTTCGAACAGGCGGCGGCCAGCGCCGTCGTCGCACGGTCCTTTCGGGAGGCCGGGTTGTCGGTAATGACCTTCACCGGCTACCTGCGCCAGGACCTGCAGCGCTGGTCGGCCAACCGGGAGGACATCGCCGGCCTGCTCGCTGCCACCGACCTGCTGGCGGACGGGCCCTACCTCCAGGACCGGCCCGACCTGCAACGGCCCTGGATCGGATCCACCAACCAGGGCCTGACCGCGCTGACCGGCCGCTACCGGGCCCTGCTGAAGGACATCGGCGCCCAGCCGGACCGGATCGAAATCCGTGTTGCCCGCGACGGCACCATCGGGTTGAACGGCTGGGCCTCCGACGACCAATTGGATGCCCTGCTGGCCGACCTTGGCGCCCGCGCCGACAGACCCGGCTCGAGCCGGCCCGGCGTCGAGGAAACGGGTGCTCCCCGCGCGGCCGCCTCCCGGCCCACGGCATCCCGCCGCACTTTTGCCCCCACCACCACGCCCCGCCCGGTCCCGGCCGGCGCCCGATCAGGAGAAACCCCATGAGTGTTTCCGTGCTGCTCATCCCGGCCGCCATCGCCGCAGTTGCCGCCGTCAATGCCGCCATCGACAACAAGGCCAAGAACCACGAAACGAATAAGGCCGATGACGTTGAATCGGTGCCGCAGGTGCAGGTGCGAACACGCATGAAGGACCTGGATCTGCTGCAGGCTGCTCTGGCGGACACGCAGGCACAGGTCACCCATGCCGCGGAGAACTCGATCGAGGCCGCCTGGACGGACGCGACGGCCGAGTTCGATCGCGACGCCGAAGGCATCTGGCAGGTCCACTTCAGCGGTGAGGACGTTGACCGGCAACGCGCCGCGGAAATCGTCCAGGCCATCGACGATGCCTACGCCCGGAGGGTCCAGCAAGCGGTGGTCCGGAAGCTGCGCGAACGGGCGCACACCGCCGGCCTGGAACTCGCATCGGAAACCGTTGAAGAAGACCAAAGCGTCACCATGGTCCTGAATGTCCGCCGCTGACCACTACCCCGCCATCACCGGCCGGACAGGCAGGCCGCAGGTCCTCTGGCTGGTGGCCGGCAGCCTGTGGCTGCTGCTGCCGCTGCTCGGCGCCGGGTTCGTGGGCTGGGCTGGCTTCCTGATCATCGGCCTGCTGGCCCGCCGCGCAGCCTGGCTCTCCGCCGCCGGTCTCTATCTGGTGGTGCTCGTGGTCTCCCTGACCATGAACCCGGAAGCCGGCGGCACCGCCCGCATCCTGCTGTGGACCATCAGCTCCCTGCATGCCCTCGGCATCAATCCGGCGTGGCTGCGCAACCGCTGGGAGCTGGCCTCCCGATCCTCCGGTACTGCATGGGCCGCCCTCGTCCGCCGCGCACCAGCGGACGTTGGGACAGAAACAACGACGACGCGTCCCACCGCCCGGGCGATCTTCGGGCGTGGTTCCCGAACCGTGGCCGCGCGGCCTGCCGGCACAGCCCCGGCGCCGCGCCTCCCAGGCAAGGCGGCCGAATTCCTCAATGATCCCGGCTTCGATGCCACCAGCTACTACGCCGGCGCTACTCATTCCCCCGCCGCCCGGACTGCCCGGTCCTCGGCCGATCCCGTGGACATCAACAGCGCCCCGGCGGCAGCTCTGCAGAAGCTGAACGGAATCAGCCGGCACAAGGCACGCAAGGCCGTCCGGCTGCGCAACGAACGCGGACCGTTCCGCTCGGTAGAAGACTTCGGCGCCGCACTGGGGATCTCCCAACCCGACCTGGTGGTGTTGCGTCCGCACCTGGTCTGCAAGCTCCCGCCGGCCCAGCCGGTGTCCTTCGGAAGGTCGGTGGATTACTGATGGCAGCCCCGCAGCCGAGGCTGGGATGGAAGGTCCGCCAGAGCCTCTGGCTGCTGGTGCCGGTGGGAACCTTTGGGTTCCTTGGCTTCACTGCCTTGCTAGTGGTTGGTACCCGGGCGAAGCGCCCTTTGTGGTGGATCCTCGGCCTGGTCCACCTCCTACTCAGCGGTGTGGCCATGGCCATGCTCGAGGGTGACGGCTTTCAGGAGGAGATCGCTACCTGGCTGCTCATGACCTGCTGGCTGGCCGGCAGCAGTTTTGCCGTGGCCATCAACCCCGAGTACTTGCGCTTCAAGTGGGACAGCGACCGCGCTGTTGCCCAGCCGTCCCGCACCACCGGGCGCACCGTCCGGTCGCGCTCCGGCAGCCAACTCAACAGCCGGCGCCAGCCGCGTGACCGGGCCCGCGGAGCCAACGCCAAGCCCGCGCCACACAGCCGTGCCGGTTCCCGCAACAGTGCCAAGGCACCAAGAGCGGGGTCCTCCGGAACATCCAGCGCGGCGCAACGCCGCCCAACCACCCCTGCCGGCGCCGGGGCCGCTGTCAGCAGCCCACCCGGGCCGCAATCCGATCCGACGGGTATTGCCTCTTCGGCGCCGGCCACAGCAGCCGAAGCCATCGACGTTAATACGGCATCCGCCACCGAGCTTGAAGCCCTGCCGGGATTCTCCCGGGCGCTCGCCAAGAAAGCGGTCGAGGCCAGGGAGAAGCGCGGCGCCTTCACCTCGGAACAGGATTTCGCCGCGGCCATGGATTTGGCGCCGCACATCTTCCAGCGACTGCGCGGCCGCATCGTCTGCGGACGAGCGCCGCACGCGCCGCCGTCGTTCGGGCGGATCGTGGACTACTGATGCCTGCGGTCGCGGTCACGGTGCCGGATAGAGTGGGAATAGTTGCTCCGTTGGAAGGCCATGAATGACGCAGACCGCTTCCCTGCCCACCGGTGACCAGGTCGTCCAGGAACTGCCTTGGCGCTGGAGGGTCCAAGGCAAGATTTTCCTGCTCGGCGGACTCGGCTTCATGTTCGATGCCTGGGACGTGACGCTCAACGGCGTCCTGATCCCGCTGCTGTCCGACCACTGGGACCTCGTTCCGGCCCAGGCAGCCTGGATCGGCACAGCCAATCTGATCGGCATGGCCCTTGGCGCCTTCATCTGGGGGTCGATCGCCGACCTAATCGGCCGCAAGACGGCATTCACCGCCACGCTGCTGGTCTTCTCGGTCTTCACGGTCCTCGGCGCCTTCTCACCCGACATTGTCTGGTTCTGCGTCTTCCGATTCATCGCGGGCTTCGGCTTGGGCGGCTGCGTACCGGTGGACTACGCGCTGGTCGGGGAATTCACGCCGCGCCGCCATCGCGGCCGCGTCCTCACCGCGATGGACGGCTGGTGGCCTGTTGGCGCCGCGCTGTGCGGTTTTGTCTCGGCCATCATCATGGCCACCGTGGCCGACTGGCGCTTCACCATGCTGATCATGGTCCTGCCCGCCCTGCTGGTCTTCTGGGTCCGCAGGTCGGTGCCCGAATCCCCGCTCTACCTGGTCAGCCGCGGCCGCACGGCGGAAGCCAAACAGGTCATCAACAGCATGATCGAGCGAACCGGCGGAACCGTTGGCGAATGGCGGCTGCCCGAAGCCAGCGAAGCACCGCGCTTGTCCGCCGTCAGCGTGCTGGAGCAGTTCAGAGCCGTCTGGAAATTCAACTGGAAAATTACGACGGCGGCCTGGGCCCTGTTCTTCAGCATCCTGCTGGTCTACTACCTGGCCCTGACCTGGATGCCGATCATCCTCATCGACGCCGGATTCGCCGCAGCGCGAGCCTTCCTCACCACGGCCGGCATGGCCGCCGTCGGGCTGGTGGGCGTCATCATCGCCGCGTACTTCGTCGAGAAAACCGGGCGGAAGTGGATCCTCGCCGTTACCGGCCCGCTGTCGGCGCTGGCGCTCGTCCTCGTCGCACTCCTCATCGACGTTCCCCCGGCGGTGGTGGCCCTGCTGTTGGTCTACGGGATGGTGGTGCAGATCGCTATTCCCGTGCTGTATACCTATGTCTCTGAGCTCTACCCCACCGAGCTGCGCGGGTCGGGCTTCGGCTGGGCCTCTACGTTCTCCCGGGTTGGAGCCGGCTTCGGCCCGCTCATCTTCGCATCGGTCATGTGGCCGTATATTGGACTGGCTTGGTCGTTCTCCATCGCCGGCGTCCTGGTGGTGTTCGCCGTGCTGTGGATGGCGCGCTTCTCCCCCGAAACCAGGGGCGCCGAACTGCTCTAAATTTGATGGCCGCCTACATGGCGCCCTAACAAAACGCGCCCTTCCGCCATCAGGCGGAAGGGCGCACGTGCAGCGGAATAGTCTCTACTCCGGAAGCCCAGCGTCCGGAGTCTCCTCAACAGACATCATCGACCACGCGCCGTCGGCGTAATTGGCAGCTACCGTCAGGGTGGTTCCGTCTGAATCCCATTTCTTGGTCTCCACGGTCTTGCCGTCCTTGTCCAGGATCGTGCTGCCGTCTTCCATGTACGGAACTACGGCGCTCAGATTGCCCTTGTCGTCCTTGGCTTCTTCCAGCGCCACCACGTTCTGAGCCTTCGGCTGTCCGCCGACAATCCAGCCTCCGTCTGCGTACACGGCCTCGATGGCGTCTGCCTCGGCCATGCAGCTGTCGCAGTCGGCGGCAACTTCACGCATCAGGGCTGCATCGCCGGTCTGGATCGCGTAGTTCTTGGCATCGAAGTAGTAGTACGTGAAGGACGCCAAACCCTGTGCCGTGTCCTCGGCCATCCGGTCGTTCTTCTCCGGCGTCCGAACATTCTGCGCCGGTGCGTCAGTGGTAGCCGCTACCGGCTTGTTGCTTACTGCGGCCTTGTCCGACCCGGCCTCGCTGCCGCAGCCGACCAGCGCAACGGCTGCCATAGTCACCACGGCGCCGGACATCATCAACTTCTTCATGGTCTCCCCTGGGATAACGGAATGAGTGGGAGCCGACCTCTTCGCATCTAGCGGCGTCAGCTCCGTCACATACCCTATCGCCGGGATGCGGTCCAAAATCTGAAAAATGTGCTTCAAGTGTGGCAGATCACACCTCTTTAATTCCGCTTCAGCAACCCCTGCCCTCCGGATTCTCCAAGCAATTGTCTGCGTAGTTATTCACCACTGACCGCCAGACGCTTAGACCCACTGCAGCGCTATCTATCTGCGCTTCACCCGAGATCGCGATCCAATCCGAACCATCGATCGAGTACTCGCCTCTGTAGCTGGTCGTCAATGTAACCTGAACGTCGCCGGTCTCCGTATATCGATGACTGGTGGCCGTCTTTTCACCCAGTCGATCAGCCGGGAGCGGCCCTCCAGGTAGGTTTGTCGGTCCCAGCGAGGAGCCATCACCGTAACTCCAGGTGTAGGAGGTGGGGATCGCGCGAACAGTTACATCAAAACCATCGATTTCCTCGTTGAACGTCTGCTCGTTCGGACTTGCATAGACATTCGTTTCAGCCCCGATCAAAGTGTGGGGAACAGGCTGCACGGACAGCCCAGACGGTGCAATCGGCAACCGCCGAAAGAATTCGATCGTCACTGTGGGTAGCTCGTCGCCGGCATCTGCGGTGGGTTCCAGAGGCCTATCCGAGTACTGGCAAACCGTTCTAGTCGTATCTACCCACTGCGGCGGGCTCTGGCCGGCCGGCGCTTCAAGAATGCGCATCAGCGTACCGTCGGCGCCTACAGAACAGCTCGCATTGACTAGAATGCATTCGACCGAGATATCGGCAAGGTTGGGGATGCACACCGGTTCAAACTTCCGCTGTGGCGGCTCTGTGACCGAACCCGAACCGATAGGGAGTATATTCGGATCGTTTATTTCAGGCAGTGCTCCCGGAAGTGTTCTTTCCGACTCCAAAACGATGTCCGTCTCCTCGAAGTCACCTCCGATAGGCGGCAGGTTAGAATCCGCGGACCAAGAAGCTTGGGTTCCGCCTGTGATTAGCAGCAGGAGTGTCAAAGTAGACGTTGCACCAGACAGAAGTCGACGCCGTCCCTGCAGTCTCATTCCCTAGCGCCTTCGGGACGCGAAAGGTTGATCATCTTCCAGCCGCCGTTATTGTACTGAATTTCTGCAATCCACAAGACGGGCTCTGCAATACCGTCCGATTCACCCTTGAGAGCACCGCTGGAATAGTAAAGAAGCGGTTCTTGACTAAAGAAAACGTAAGGGGCGTATCCCCCGCGCGTTGTCTTCATATAGCGGTCTTCAATCTTGGTCACCTGGAGACCACCGCCGACGATCCATCGCCCATCGACCGTCCAGGATTTAATGTCGTCAAACACCGCATCACACAGCGCGCAGTCGGGACCTGTTATCGACCTGACCTCTTCCAAGTCACCGGTCTCGTACGCGTATGAAACCAACTCAAACCAGTACGGGATAAAAGCTTTCAGTCCTTGCTGGGATTTCAGCGATGCTTCACTTGGCATCTCGGGAACCGGAACGTTTTCTGCCGGGCCGTCTTCGGACGCTGGCTTGTATGTAGAAGTTGGCTCGGGACTTTGAGTGGCTGATGCCGAAGCTGCGGGCGCGGGGCTTACTGACGGCTCGGCGCCGGCTGGTCCGGTGCAGGCAGAGAGGGCGAGGGCTGCCGCAGTGATGAAAAGAATGGTGGTTCTGGCGCGCGTTGTAGCTATGAGTGTTGGCTGCTGGCTCACTCAGACCCCCAGGTGCTGGACGGGCTGGACGCTTAGTGCGAGTCAGTCTAGCCAGACGCATCGAAGGATGCGGAGGTTTTCCACAGGTTTGCACTAAATAGCGGGTGCCTAGGAGCAGGAAAGCCGGACCGGCGCCCCTAGGCAAGCACCGGCGTCGTTGTTCAACGGAGCCTAGGCGAAAGTGGCCAGTGTCTCCACGAGCAGCCGGCGTTCCTCCACCTTGATCCGTTCGTGCAGCGATTCCTCGGTGTCGTCGTCGAGCACGGGCACCGCCGCCTGGGCAAGGATGGGACCGGTGTCGACGCCCGAGTCCACCAGATGCACGGTTACACCAGTGATCTTGACGCCGTGGGCCATGGCATCGCGGACGCCGTGGGCGCCAGGGAAAGACGGCAGCAGGGCCGGGTGGGTGTTGACCAGGCGCCCCTCGAAGCGGGCGACGAAGTTGGCGTCGAGGATGCGCATGAAGCCGGCTAGCAGCACAACGTCCGGGTTGTAGGCCGCAACGGCTTTTTCCAGAGCACGGTTCCATTCGGGACGTGTGGCGAAGCCGGCGGGAGCCACGGTGAAGGTCTGGATCCCCGCCTCGACGGCGCGTTCCAGCCCGCGGCAGCCGGGAACGTCGCTGCCCACCGCGGCGATCTCGGCATCAAGCCGGCCGTCGCTGACGGCGTCGATGACGGCCTGAAGGTTGGTGCCGGAGCCTGAAACGAGGACCACTAAACGCATGGAATCAACTTTATGCGCCCCTCTCGCCTAGGCTTAATCCATGCAGCAAACCACGCGCCCGGAGCCGACCGAGGAACAGATCAAGTCGGCGGGGCTCTTCGTCCGCGTGCTGCTGCTGTTGCTGGCCTCCACCTTCTTAGCAACGGCCCTTCCGCTCCCTTGGAAGGCGGTGGCTCCGGCACTGGCCGCGGCAAGCATCGTGGTGGCCGTGATCGGCCTGGTCAAAGCGGTGCGCTCGGGGCTGCCCGGCTCGCTGCGGATCACCTATGTACTGGGCATCGCTGCCGGCGCGTTCTTCCTGCTGACCACACTGGCGCAGGTGCTGTTCTGGCCTTTGACCGCGGCCTTCGAAGACTGCAACCAGTTGGCGGTGACGCAGTCGGCCCGCGAGGCTTGCCTGGGCACTTATGAGGACAAGCTGCTGAACCTGACCGGCATGTTCAACCCGTAGCTCACTTCCGGCTGCGGGCCTTGGCCGGTTCGCGTTCCAGCCAAGGGGCAACGGCGTGGCCGATCATGGTGCCGAACGCGACTTCACCGGCAACCCACAGCGCGGTCCACAGCGGATCCGGCCCGATCTCGGTCAGCCGGCCGATACCCAGCGAACCATTGGACAGCCACACCAGCGCGGCGGCCGCTGCTCCGGCGACGGCCCCGATGAACAGTCCCAGAAGCAGAGTGGACGCGGAGGCTGTGAACCAGCGGGCCCGGATCTTGATGGAGAGCCACTCGTCGAAGTGGTTCTCGCCCTCGCGCAGGAACCACCAGCCGGCCAGCACGCCGGCTACCACCGGCACGGCCAGGGCGGCCAGCCCGTAGGTCAGCTCGCCGGACGGCAGCGCACCCAACACCGGCAACGCGGGCACCGGACCCACCGTGGTGGCCAGCGGCCCAATGGAACTGCCGGAGCCGATGGCAAAGCCGGCCCCGGAGGACCATGACAGCGCCCACACGACGAAGTTGGGCACGAGTCCCAGCTGCGCCACCGTCAGCACGACGCCGCCGATGATGCCGGGGCTGAGCTGTTCGTAGATTTCCACGACTTCGGCCCAGTGCAGGCCCAGGTCCACTGCCAGCAGCAGGGCGGAGAGCGCCACGGCAGCGGTCACCGCCAGCAGCCCGGCGCGGACGCCGGCCCACACGTAGGATCCGGCCCAGCGGGAATGCTGGCTGGTGCGGGCCACCCACGCGGCCGCATCGACGCCGATCAACCGCGCCCAGGACCCGGCTTCCCGGTAGGCGCCCACGATCAGCCCCGCCCCCGCCGGCAGCAGCGGAATCAGGGCCCCGGCCAGCACGGAAATTTCCACTTCGTCGGTCCGCACCAGATAGGCGGTCGCTGCGCCCACGGCAGCGTAGGTTCCGAGGGCGCCGGCCAGCGCCTGCCACAGCTGGTCCGTGTAGGAGGCCCGGGCCAGCCGCCGTCCGGCTCGCCAGGACAGGAAGAACGGGATGAGCGCGAGGCCCAGCGGCACCAGCGACAACGTTCCGCGCAGCGTTTCGGCCGAGCTGGCTCCGGTTTGGATGGTTAGTTCCAGCGGGACGCCGTGGATGAGCAGCCAGGCCTGGCCGCCGAGCCGAGCCAGCGAATCGAAAGTGCGGTCGTCGAATCCGTCGGCAAACCACACGCCCACCAGCGGCAGCAGCACCAGGATGGCCGAGAGCAGGGCGCACTGGAAGAACTCGAAGGCACCCTGCAGCCACAGGGGCATCGGCAGTCCGGCCTGACCGCCCGGTCGCGACGTGAGTTTCATTGCTTCTATGGTGCCAGCCAGGTTGCCCCTGCCGGCTGAGCGACTCGGCGCCGTGGCCATCGGCACACGGCGGTGGCGCGCCGCCGTCGTACTCTCTCAGCGCATAACGGCGGGACCGGGCTCACGCTCCCGGGTCCCCTCTGGGGTTCTCAGGCTGCCGGTTCTATGTTCTGGTTGCCGCGGAAAACATTGAACGGATCGTACTCGCGCTTGATCTTGGCCAGCCTGTTGTAGTTCTCCTCGCCGAAGGCCGCCTTGATCCGGTCTTGGCCCTCGTGGCCCATGAAGTTCAGGTACGCCCCGCCGGTGGCATAGTCGGAAATGTCCCGGCGGAATCCCCTGGCCCAATCGATGGCTGCCTCCGTTTGCGCCGGGTCCTGCCAGAGCGCGAACGGGTGGCTGACCCAGGCTGCGTCCCGCCGGACCATAGGGGTGCTCGTGTCGTCCACTGTGGCCACGGCACCTCCCCACGGCAGCAGCAACAACTGCGACGACGGGTGCGGCAAGTTGGCACCGTATTGCAGGAAAACATCAAGCGCCGGGTCCGGAAACTCGTCATGGTAGTCGGCGGTCCAATAATTGAACTGGTCCGGCTGGTCGTCGAGCATTGATTGGAACTCCGCGTAGGGCCGCGGCGCCACGACGTCAGCTGCTGGCCCCCAGCGGCGCACGGTCGAGAGCGCTGCCTCGCCGGTTTCCGGCTCCCCTGCGTGGACAAAGACGACGCCGATCGCGGGCGTGTTCTGCAAGTCGGCCGGGACGAACTCCTCCGGAGGGGCGATCACGGATGCCAGAGCAATTCCCACGCCCATGGGCGCATCCGGTGCGAAGTCGCGATAGGCACGGGCCACGTCGGGTGCGGCTTCGGCGGGCCACAGCATCAGGCCGGACAGGCTCTGCTCGCCGACCTGAAACATCCGGAAAGTCATCGAGACCGCCACGCCAAAGTTTCCGCCGCCGCCATGCAGTGCCCAGAACAAGTCCGGGTTTTCCCGCTCGCTCGCGGTGACCAGTTCTCCGGCAGCGCTTACCAGGTCCACCGAGACGAGGTTGTCGCAAGCCAGGCCCCAGCTCCGTTCCATCCACCCGGATCCGCCGCCGAGCGTGAAGCCGGCAACGCCTGTAGTAGAGACCCGACCGCCGGTGACCGCCAGTCCGTAGGGTTGGGCCGCACGATCAAATTCGCCCCAGGTCACGCCGCCGCCCACGGTGGCGGTCCGGGCCTCCGCGTCCACTGACACCGCCTTCATCGGACGGACATCGATGACCAATCCGCCATCATTCGTCGACATGCCCGCCACAGAATGCCCGCCGGACCGCACGGCCACCTGCAGGCCGTGTGTACTGGCGTATCGCAGGGCCTCCCCCACGTCGTCCGGGTTGCTGCACCGGGCAATGACGGCCGGCCGCCGGTCAATCATCGCGTTGAAAAGTTTCCGGGTCTCGTCGTAGCCAGAGTCCTCCGGCCGGATCCATTCCATGGCACTGTCCTCTCCACGTTTGGACCCCCAGCAAGAAAAACCGTACGCCGCTCACCGGCGACACGCCAGACCTCCGGGCCGCCAAGCCGAAACACCTGTTCGTCGCGTTCCGGAAACCGGAATACGTTCGTGTGCGCCGGCAGGAAAGCAACGCATCAAAAAATGGAATGGGCGGCCGGATGACCTTGAAATCATCCGGCCGCCCCGCAGGCGGATATTCGCTCAACGGAAATTCAACGCAGGAAGACTAATTCCGCGGACTCTTTCCGTGGCTCCGCCAGTCAGCAAGAACCGTGTGGCCACGGTTCCACCGGCATCATCGGTCCGTACCCCTCAAAACATCAACCCCCGCAACTGGGCCGCTGTTTCCACGGACGGCAATTGGTCCGGCGTGCTAACGCTTCCGGCGCTTGGGAATGGCTTCGCTCTCCAAGTTCGCCTTTTCGCGCTTTTCGGCACGCTTTTCTTTAATGCTTCGGCCTTGCTTTTTGGCGCTTTCGCGCGCAGGTGTTTTTCCGGACATTCTTGCTCCTCTTTCTCAAGCGGGATGTCTTGCCTACAGACCATACCTGCTTTAGGAAATAAAGCCAGCCCTTGTTAGTGGAGTGAAAATATGAGAAAGGCAGGGCACTCAGGCCAGTAGATCCGCCAGTCCCTTGGCCAACGCGCCGGCCGCTCCCAGAAAGGCAAGCACCACCACCGCGGCCCTGGCATGTTCGTCCCGCAACCGCCGGCCGATCCGCTCGCCGGCGAAGATGCCCAGGATGATCGCCAACGCAAGGACCGCCCACATCCACCAAGCCAAGTGCGGCACGCTGCCGGGGTCCACCGCCAACTTCACGCCTACAGTGATGAGGCACAGCTGCAAGAAGAACGGCTGCAGCGTTGCCGCGAACGGTCGCGGCGGCCAATGGGACAGGATGGCGTAGGCGCTCACGGTCGGACCGCCCACTCCGGCGAGCGCGTTGGTCAGTCCCGACCCCAGCCCGGCGAGCGCCTTCGGCGCCTGCCCGGATACGCTGACCTGCGCACGGCCCAGCACCACCGCGACGGCCAGCCCGGCCATCACGACTGCGCCCACCACGGTGGACAGCACGGCGGGCGGGACCTGGACCGCAAGCCAAGAGCCGAAGACCGTACCGGCGGCGGCGGGAACGGACAGCCACAGCAGCAGGTTCCAGTCAATCTGCCGCCACACCCGAGGCACAATCAGCCCGCAGGAAATCACCGCGCAGATGTTGATCATCATGATGCCCTCGTGCGGCCCCAGCAAGATGGCCAGGATCGGCGCCACCAGCAGGGCGAACCCGATGCCGGCGATGCGCTGGGCCACCGAGCCGAAAAAGATCGCGCCGGTGATCAGCGCCAGGAGTCCCATGGTCACCCGACCACCCTGCCAGAGTGGAGTTTGGCCGCCGTTCACCGACACGATCACACCTGCTCGCCTGCGCGTTGCCGGGCGCAGGCAGGGTGGACGGCGTGAGGATTGCTATCGTCGCCGAATCGTTCCTGCCGCATATGAACGGTGTCACCCATTCACTGCTGCAAGTCATCGCCCACCTGCGGCGCCGCGGCGACGACGTCCTGGTGGTGGCACCGACGTCGTCGTGGCTGGAGGACACCGCACCGGCAACGGTGGAGGGCTACCCCGTCTACCGGCTGCCGTCCATTCCGCTGCGCGGGTACCCGAATGTGCGCGTGGCGGCCGGAACCGTGGCACGCATCCGCCGGGTGCTGGCCAACTTCCAGCCGGACGTGGTCCATGTGGCCTCCCCCTTCATCTTGGGCTGGCGCGCGGTGCAGGCAGCCCAGCAGCTCGGCCTGCCCACCGTGTCCGTTTACCAGACAGAAGTCCCCGCCTACGCGGCCCGCTACGGTGCGCCTTGGCTGCAGGAACTGCTCTGGCAGCGCGTGGAGAGCATCCACAACGCGTCCACATTGACGTTGGCGCCGTCGTCGTTCGCGATGGAGCAGTTGCGCAGCCGCGGCGTCCGGGTCCACCTGTGGCGGCGCGGGGTGGACACCTCTCGGTTCCACCCGGATAAGTACGACGCCGATTGGCGGGCTTCCGTAGCGCCCAACGGCGAACGGATCATCGGTTACGTGGGCCGCCTGGCGGCGGAAAAGCAGGTGGCAGACCTGGCCGTGCTGGCCGACCTGCCCGGGACCCGGCTGGTGGTGGTCGGCTCCGGCCCGCTGAAAGAGGAACTGCAGGCGACATTGCCCGGCGCGCACTTTGCCGGTTTCCAGACCGGCGAAGAATTGGCTCGCCGTGTCGCTTCGTTCGACCTCTTTGTGCACCCGGGCGAATCGGAGACCTTCTGCCAGACCATCCAGGAGGCCATGGCCAGCGGCGTGCCCGTGGTGGCCGTGGGGCGCGGCGGCCCGCTGGACCTGGTTGACCCCTCGCGGACCGGCTGGATATACCGGCCCGGGAACCTGGACGAACTGCGCGAGTACGTCCGGGATCTAACTGGCGACGACACCAAACGCCGGGCACTGGGCGAGGCGGCTCATCGCTCCGTGCAAGGCCGCACCTGGCCGGTGCTCTGCGAGCAACTGGTGGACTATTACCGGCTTGCCGTCAGGGTCAAGCGCCGGGAGCTGAACCTGGAAGCCCGGGGCGTGCTGGGTTTCCTGGCCGGCTGAACGCTTCAGCCGGAGGCCCGGCTATTCAGCGGCCCGGCCGGTTCCACTAGGATGTGGCCATGCCCACAGAAACCGGATCCGCCTCGCCCGACTCTGCCCCGTCATCCCGTAAGGAGCAGCGGCCGCCGGGCGGCCCCTCCGTACCGGAACGGCTGGCCGAACAGCTCAAATCGCTGGGCGTTGCCCGGACCTTTGGCGAACCGCTGCAGGTGGGCGGCGAGACTGTGGTGCCGGTGGCCTGGGTCCAGTACGGTTTTGGCGGCGGCGGCGATGCCGATGGAGCCGCCGGCGGTGGCGGTGGCGGCATAGCCATGCCGCTCGGCGTCTACGCCGGGCGCGGTGACGGGCCGGCGACATTCCGGCCCAACACCGTGGCGCTGCTGGCTGTACTCATTCCCTTGGTCTGGACCGCCGGCCGGGCCGTGGCCCGGGTGGTCCGCGCCGCCAAGAAATAGGCGGCGCTCCGCAGCGGGGTCTCCACGGGACCACCGGGGGCGCTGTCGGTGGTCGAAGGAGGCGCGCCAGCGCCGAGTAGAGACCGGCCAACCACCGGGGGCACTCGATCACTAGCGGACGTTGTGGCGGAACCGTAGGCTCGGATTTACCAGCGGACAACACAGATTCGAGGACTTCCGATGAAACTGAGCCATATTCCGTTGCGCCTCTCCACCGGCGCGTTCATCCTCAACTCCGGACTGGGGAAGCAAAAGCTGGACAGGGACACCGCCGCCGCCCTGCAGGAAATGGGCAGCCACGCGTACCCGCAGTTGAAGCAGATGGACCCAGAGAAGTTCGGCAAACTGCTCGCCTACGGCGAGACCGCCTTGGGCGCGGCGCTGCTGCTGCCGTTCGTTCCCAGCAGGCTGGCGGGCTTGGGTCTTGCAGTGTTCTCCGGTTCGCTGCTAACCATGTACCTCAAGACGCCGCAGATGACGGGCGAGGACAACATCCGCCCCAGCGCCGAGGGCGTCGTCTACGCGAAGGACGTCTGGATGTTCGGCATTGCCTTGGCACTGATCCTGGATACCAAGAACAAGAAACCGAGGATGCTGCGGGCCACCTAGCCTTAACAAGCGGAGCACGACGGCGGTACCCGACGGCGCCTGCGCTACCGGCTGTCCTCCCCTGTCCCCAGCCTCCGCCGCACGTGCCGGCCGCCGCTTCCACCGTGAGATGATGGAGGTCATGGCCGCACACACTTTTCCGCTGGTTGACGTCAGCGAAATCATCAAGTTGGTGGGCGGCGCCGCCTTTGCCCGCGGCAAGATCTATGCCTCCGACGGTTCCGTGGCCGAGCTCAACTGGGACCCCTCCGTTCGGCTCCTCACCGCCAAAGTCATCGGTACCGCTGCGCTGCCGTACCGCTGTCGGATCTATCTGGAGACCGGCAAGAGCGGTCAGTTCCGTCCCGCCTCGGCCTCCTGCAGCTGCCCGGTAGGTTCCGACTGCAAGCACGTGGCCGCTGTGCTCCTTAACAGCAACAGCAAGCACCTGATCACCAACCAGGCCTTCGCCCGCGAGCCGGAACCGGAACAGGCCGGCTGGCAGGATTCGCTGGCGGGATTGATCGGCAGGACGCCGGACGGCGCCAACGCCGGCACAGGCAAACCGGCGAAGGCCAAACCGAAAAGCACGTCCGCACTGGGGCTGCAGTTCGAGCTGATGGAGCCGGGGCGCCGGAACGACCGCCAGTACAGGCCTTCGGGCCTCTCCCTGCCGGAGGTTTCAGCAACGGGGCCGAGCTGGACCCGCAAGGCGGGAAACCGGCTGCGGGTCGGGGTCCGCCCGGTGCTGCAAAACGAGACCGGCCGGTGGATCCGCAGCAAACTGCGCTGGAACACCATCAGCTACAAAACCTACGGCCTGCCGCTGGACACCGAACAGCACCGCTGGTTCAGCCAGTTCGCGCCGCTGCACCGGGCCACAGGTCTGACTTACTTCGGCGAAGACAACGACTGGCTCTTCCTCGACGAATTCAGCAGCCCGCTGCTCTGGGAGCTCTTCGCCGAAGCCAAGCGGCTGGGCATCGCGCTGGTCGGCGCCAAGGCGGACACCGTCGTCGAAATCCGGGACCGGGCCGTGATCGGCTTGGACGCACACCTCAACGGCGCAGCTCCGTCCGCCGCCGAGGCCAGCGACGACGCAGCCAGCGATCACCCGGGTAGCGCCGACTTGGTCCTCACTCCGTCACTGCGGATCGACGGCCAGGAACTTCCCGTCGAGACCGCCGGCATCGTCGGCACGCACGGCGTCTACCACTACGCCGTCGCCGGCCAGACCGTCATCACGCTGGCTCCCACCGCGCACACCGTCACCGATCAGGAAGCGAACCTGCTGCTCTCCGGCACACCGCTGACGGTGCCAGCCGCCGACGTCGAGCAGTTCATGGAGCGCTACTATCCGGCGCTCAGCCAGCGCATTGCTGTGGTTAGCAGCGACGAATCGGTAAGCTTCCCGGAGATCGTTCCCCCGGCGCTGGTGCTGACCGCTTCCTACCGCAAGGGCAACGTGCTGCAGCTCGGCTGGCACATCGAGTACGGGCACGGGGACAAGCCGCTGCGGTTTCCGGTTGACCAGGAACCGGACACCAACCACTACCGTGACCTGCCCGCCGAGCAGGACCTGCTGGAGGCCGCCGCGGCAGTGCCGGGCGTGGGCACGACAGCGGCGCGCACCCTCCGGGACATGGCCACGGTGGATTTCACCCGCTATGCGCTGCCCGCGCTGGAGCAGCTCGACGGCGTGCGCGTGGACATTGTGGGCGAAAAGCCCGACTACCAGGAGCTGACAGAAGCACCTGAGCTGACCATCAGCACCGTGGAGACGGCGGAGAGCGACTGGTTCGACCTCGGCGTCATGGTCCGCGTTGCCGGCCGCACCGTGCCGTTCGGAAACATCTTCAAGGCGCTGGCACGCGGCCAGACCCGGCTGCTGCTGGTGGACAAGTCCTACCTGTCGCTGGAGCAGCCGGTGTTCGACCGTCTCCGCCAACTGGTGGACGAGGCCCGGCAGATGCAGGACCGGGACTCCGGGGAACTGCAGATAAGCCGCTACCAGGCCTCGCTCTGGGAGGACCTGGAGGAAGTCGCCACCGAAACCGTACAGGCCCGCACCTGGCGCGAATCGGTCCAGGGCCTGCTGGCGCTGGAGACGGTGGAACAGACTCCGCTGCCGGCCAATTTAAAGGCCGAGCTCCGCCCCTACCAGGCCGAAGGTTTCAACTGGCTCGCCTTCCTCTGGCAGCACCGGCTCGGCGGCGTGCTGGCGGACGACATGGGGCTGGGCAAGACGCTGCAGGCGCTGGCCCTGCTGCTGCATGCCAAGCAGCACGGCGAGCCCGCTGTCGCCCGCCCGTTCCTGGTCGTGGCGCCCACCTCCGTGGTGTCGAACTGGGTCCACGAGAGCCAGCGCTTCGCGCCCGATCTCCGGATCGAGGGCATCACCGACACGCAGGTGCGCGGCCGCCGCCCGCTGTCCGAAATCACTGCGGAAGCCGACGTCGTGGTCACGTCCTACACGCTGTTCCGGCTGGATTTCGAGGCCTACCAGGAGACGGACTGGGCCGGGCTGATTTTGGACGAGGCACAGTTCGTGAAGAACCGTGCCACCAAGGTCCACCAGTGTGCCCGCGATCTGCGCGCGCCGTTTAAGATGGCGATCACCGGCACGCCGATGGAGAACAACCTGATGGAGCTGTGGTCCATCTTCTCCATTGTTGCGCCCGGACTGTTCCCGTCCGCCGTGCGGTTCGTTGACCAGTATCAGCGGCCGATCGAACGCAACCAGGACTCCGAGCTGCTGCAGAAACTGCGCCGCCGGATCAAGCCGCTGATGATGCGCCGCAGCAAGGAAGCGGTGGCCCGGGACCTGCCGGAGAAACAGGAGCAGGTCCTGGAGGTGGAACTCACGCCCAAGCACCGGCGGATCTACGACACGCACCTGCAGCGCGAGCGGCAGAAGGTCCTGCGGCTGGTCGAGGACATGGACAAGAACCGGTTCACCATCTTCCAGTCGCTGACCCTGCTGCGGCTGCTGAGCCTGGATCCGTCATTGGTGGATCCGAAGTACGCCTCCGTCCCGTCCAGCAAGCTCGGCGTGCTCTTCGAGCAACTCGAAGACGTCATCGGCGAAGGTCACCGGGCGCTGATTTTCAGCCAGTTCACCAGCTACCTGAAGAAGGCCGCCCAGGAGCTGGACGCCGCCGGCATCGAGTACTGCTACCTGGACGGTTCCACCCGGCGCCGCGCCGAGGTGATCGAGAAGTTCAAGAACGGCAACGCGCCGGTGTTCCTGATCAGCCTCAAGGCCGGCGGTTTCGGCCTCAACCTGACCGAGGCCGACTACTGCTTCCTGCTGGACCCGTGGTGGAACCCGGCGACCGAGGCCCAGGCCGTGGACCGCACCCACCGGATCGGCCAGACCAAGAACGTCATGGTCTACCGCATGGTGGCCCGCGGGACGATCGAGGAGAAGGTGATGGCCCTGAAGGAGCGCAAGGCCAAGCTGATCTCCTCGGTGCTCGAAGACGATGCCATGTTCTCGTCCAAGCTCACCGCCACCGACATCCGCGGCCTGTTCGGCGACTAAATCCGGCGCCGGACCGGCATGTGCGACCGAGGGCTATTGAGTCATGATTTGCAGCAAGCGCCAGCCCTCCGGCACTTGCGCTTCGAGGGCGGCTCTGGCGTCGGCGTAGGACTCGCCTTCGGCCGACAATTCTTTGGTTTCCACCGGCTGAATGATTCCCACAACTTTGACCACGGACTAAAGATATCCCTGTCCGCTCTGGGGCCGCGGCATCCTTGACCATGGTTCCGGTCACGTCCGCCGCGGTCAGCTCTGCGGACCGGCGTCGGGCTATGGTGGTAGCCGGGATTGTCCGTCGCAACGGGCCGTCTCGTCCGCGGGAGAGAGGGGGCATAGTGCTGGCACTGGTACGCCACGGGCAAACCGATTGGAATGCAGCCGGCCGGCTGCAGGGACACACCGACGTGCCGCTCAACAGCATGGGCAGGCAGCAGGCGCACGACGCCGGCACCTCGCTATCCGCGGGCGGCTGGGACGTCTTGGTGTCCTCACCTTTGGAGCGCGCCGTGGAAACCGCGCAGATCATCGGCAGCCGACTGGGCTTGCAACTGGCGGAAACGGTCCCGGAACTCGTCGAGCGCGATTACCGCGGGATCGAAGGCACCGTGCTGCGCGGCATGGACCGGCCGCAGATCGACGAACTGATGCGGCAGGCCGAACCGGAGGCAGCCGTGGCCGTCCGCGGTGTCGCCGGACTGCAGGCGCTACTCCGCACCTACCCGGAACAAAACATCATCGCGGTGGCGCACGGGACCCTCCTGCGGCTCACGTTGAACGTGCTGCACGGAACACCCCGGGACCACATCCTCAACGGTGAAATTGTTGAACTGGACCCGGACGTAGTGCTCGGCTACCGCGCGGATCCGGACCAACTGGCCGCCGCCCGCTCCTGACGACGGCGGGGCGGGCGTTCCCGGGACGGTCCGGCCCCGGCCCGGCCCCCCGGCCCGCGCCGGCCTATTCGCCGTCCAACCGCTGATGCAGAGCTGCCACAGCGTGCTGGGAGAGCCCTTCGCGCGGGGCGCACCAGTCCACCCAGCGGTGCAGGAACGCAGTGAGTTCGGCGGGGTCAACCTGCTCCAGGCCGCCTTCCGCCATCAGCGTCTCGCTGATCAAATCCAACTTGACCGGGCTCACCCGGGTGAACCGTCCGCCGTCGTAATCCCAGCTGTAGCCGAGGATCAGGTTCACCATGCCGAGTTCCGACGCTGATTCGCGTCCGGTCTCCCGCATATAGCGGCCGGCCATCTCGTCGATTTCCTCCTGCCGGAGCGCCTCGATCTCCTCTTCCAGGCTGCCGGTTTCCGGTTCAGTGCCACCGGGCTGCAGCGCGGCGCCGGGGGTGGTCCCGGCCTCGGCGTCGTCGAGCTCTGCGTAGTCCTCGTCGGAGAGCCAGTCTTCGCTCTCGTCCTCCGTCTCGTCCGCCAGCTCGATGATGGTGCGCAGCCAGGCCTGGGCCACCCAGCGGCGGGCGCCGAAGTCTTCGTCCACCATGTGTTCGGGCAGGTCCAGCGAGGCGTCCAGCCCTTCCCACGCGTCCAGCGCGGTGCCGGTCAGGTCGGCGTCGGCGTCAAGCACCAGCCCTTCTTCCTGGGCGTCCTCATTCAGGTCCCTGAGCGCCGCCGCCGGGTCGTCCACCAGCCCGGTTTCCATCACCGTCCCGCCGAAAATGTTGCCGTCCAGCAGCACCAGCAGGCCCACTTTTTCGTTGCCGGCCGTGAATTCGAACAGCATGTTGGCTTCGTCGCCGTAGGCGTCCGCGTAGCGGTGCAGCGCCGTCACCGTCACCGGGTGCTTGGCCCACTCCGGTTCGGTGAAGCCGTCCGCCACCAGCCGGTCGGCCAGCGTTTCGGCGTCGCGGCGCATCTCCGGACGGTCGATCAGGAACGCCAGCGCACGCAACATCGGCACCGCCGCGGGGCCATTGCGGTCCTCGGCCAGGTCCAGCCACGCGTAGAACAGCTCGTTGCGGCGCTGCCGGCCCGTGTCGTCCTGGGTGTCCCACAGATCCAGCAGGTAGCCGCCCAACGAGTGGGCTTCGATCGGGCTGGCCGTCTCCAGGGTGTCGGCGAAGGGCCGTTCCAGCTCTACGTACAGCTCCAGCAGCGGATCGCCGCCCGGCCCGGATTGCTTGCCGGAGCCGGGCTGCCGGTTCTTCAGCTTTTTCGGCTTGCGCTTGCGACTCACAGGACTCATGCCACGAGTCTGTCATGCCCTCGACGCGATGGTAACTGCCGGGTCTGCCGGGTGGTTAGAGCAGGGACTGGATCACCAGCCGCCATTTCTCCAGCCAGGCGGCGCTGCTTTCCGGGTCCTGCCATGACTCCTGGTTCAGGTACAGACCCTGGACCGGGACGGTGGCGCCCAGTTCCACCAGCACCGGTTTGAGCAGCAGCTCGGGCGCCAGCGCGTGGGCCGGGCCGGCGCCGAGCATCAGCGGCACAGCCACCACACCGGCAAGCCCGTCACCGGTGGCGAACTGGTCGAGGAACAGCTTCAGCACACCGGAGTAGGTGGCCTTGAAGGTGGGCGATGCCACGACGACCAGCTCGCTGCCCTGCACCGTCTTGACGGCACTGGCCACGCCCTCATCGCCCCAGCCCAGCAGGCCCGGGCCCAAGGTGACGACATCCACAACGTGGTCCGCGGGCGCACCGGTGATCTGTTCGGCCAGCTGCCCGGCGGCGGCCAGCGTCCGGGAGCCGGGTTTGGGGTTTCCTGCCACAACTGTCACGGTCATGGTCCGGACGCTACCGCGCCGGAGGGCTTGTTCGCCAGCGCCGGCCGCGGTGATTGCGGCTCGTGGCGCGCTGTACCCCACGCTGCCCTTAGGAAACGTCTGCCCCGGATGCCACACTGGCCGCATGCCGTTTTACCAGGACGCCGCTGCCACCGAGCCCCTGACGGCCATCCATCTGGTCCAGCGCACCAAGCGCCTCTTCCAGTTGGCGCAGCCGATCTACTACCAGGCGGATGCAGCTTCCGGCATCGTGCGGATTGAAGCACACGATCTCTCCGCCGGGCTCAAAAACAACTCCACGGACTTGGCTTCGGTGCCCACCTGGATGTGGGGGCTCATCGCCAGCTACGGTCGGCAGACAGCCCCGGCCCTGCTGCACGACCAGCGGATGGCAGAGTGCGCCAAGCTGCCGCCCGGGGAAGCGCTGCAGCGGTGCCGCGTCTATGACGAGGAGTTCCGCCGCGCCCTGCTGGATACCGGAGTCGCCGCGTTGCGTGCACGGCTGATGTGGGCGGCGGTGTCGATCCAGACCTACCTCGAACATGCCAGAAGCCGCGGGCTGCTGTTGGCAGCGTCCGTCGCGGCCGGTGCGCTCGCGTTCATCGCCGCCACTTGGCTCGCAGCAGTCGGTGCCGGCCCAGCGCCCTTGGCCGGAGCCGTGCTGCTGACCCTCGTGCTGTGCCTGGCGTGGACCCGGGACTGGCCGGTGCTTGCCGTGATGGTTCCGGCCTTCGCCCTGTTCTCCCCCGTGCTCGCGGCAGCCGCCGGCGGATCACTGCTGCTGTGGCTCTGCGAATCCGCTTGGTGGGCCGTTACCAAACCCTTCGCCAAGCACCCCACCCCACCACCCGTCGTCGGACCCCTGGCAAGGACACCCCCGCCATGATCCAGCTCACTTTTTTGTGGCCAGATTATGCCGAAACCGACCCTCCAAAACCTGCCCCAAAACGGCGAGATGGTTTGATTGGCACAACCAAACGGAATCGACTATGCTTGACACATGCCCCCCAACTCCCGCAAACAGCCCGATCCGGGTGTCATGATCCGTGACGCCGTGGCTCAGGTGGTGCGTTGGGCCTCCCATGCCGACACGCGCAAACAGCTGTTCGATCCGCGCGAAGCCGGGCTGACACCCACCGACGTCGCCTTGCTGGAGTACATCGACGACAAGGGCCCGGTCCGCGTTTCGGAGCTGGCCACGCAGCAAGGCGTGGACAAGTCCACCATGACTCCGCAGGTCCGCCGCCTTGAGGACAAGGGGCTGGTGGACAAGCAGGCAGATCCGGACGACGGCCGGGCCACCCTGCTGACGGCCTCAACGGCGGGTCGGCGGATGCACCGGAACATCGGCAAGGCCGGTGCCGCCGTCGTCGATGAAATCCTGGCGGATTGGACCGACGACGACCGCGAAGCTTTTGCCCGACTCTTTACCCGTTTTGCCGAGCAGCTCATGCGCGGTGAACCCTCACAACGAAATGACTCTGAAAGGAACACGACAGGCGATGTCATCAAAAGCTCTTGAGCAGGGTGGCAAATACGATCTGCTTTCGCTTTCCGCCCGGCTGTCCGCCGCCCGGCAGAGGCTGGTCAAGAAAGTACGTACCGCCGGTCTACGGTTCCCCTTGCTGACCTTGGCCGGAACCGCTACGTTCTGGTCCATCGTCTGGCTGCTGGACACTACACCGGTCCATGCCCTCTCCCCGGTCAACGCGCTGCTGCGGATCTACGGCACGGGCGTCCTGGTGGTGGCCACCATGGTCATTGTCGGCGCTTCACTCTGGCTGATTGCCAAGCGGCTGGGCTACGCGGACAGGTTCACCGGTGCACTGTTCGAGCGCGCCGACGACATTGGCCCCGTTCCGTCCGCCGCCGTCGGCCAGATTCAGGGTCTCGCTGCCCCGGCACCGGTGGCCGACTACATCTTTGCGGCGTTGCCCGCAGCTCCGGCCCGGCTCCAGCTTGAGGCAGCAGCGACCGACGACGGCGCACGGCCGGCTTCCGCACCCGCGGCACCCGCCGTACAGGTAGCGGAAGCGACGGCAGTCGCCGCCATGGTAGTGGAACCTTCCGTGGCTTCCGCCCCGGGAGACGGCATCCAGGGCGCTCCCGGCCGGCCGCTCGCCAAGGCCAATCCACTGAAAAAGGGCAAGGGCCGCAAGAAGTAGCCAGCCCCACTAGACCAATGACCGGCGCCAGCGAACGGGCGCCGGTCATTTTCTTTCTCCGCCCAGGTCACGCGCTGGACGGATCCAGCAGGGCAGCAGCCGTGATCTGGTGATCGGGATGGCCCGTTTGCAGGGCGTAGACGGCGTGGACCACGGGGCCGGCAGCCACCAGTTCCGCGCAGTGTTCTCCGAGCCGGTCCGGGATGCGTCCGCCGGCGTCCCGCGCCGCCCTGACCGTCAGGTCGAAGGCTTCGGGTGTGGACATCATGTGGTGGAGGCTGAAATCCGCGGCCGGATCGCCAACCCTCGCCGTCGTCCAATCCAGCACGGACCGGATTTCATATTCCTCGTCCAGCAGCAGATGCGCGGGGTAGAGCTCTCCATGGGTGAACACCGTGAAGTCGGGCCAGTAGCTGTCGTCGTCAAGCCAGGCCTTCCACCGGTCCATCAGCTCGTCCGCAATGTGGAACTCCGCACTGACCGCGGCCACATTGGTGCGCCATTCTTCGCGCACCTCGGCGGGAGTCAGCACCGGAATGCCCCTGGCCGCCGCTTCAGCCGCGCTGATCCGCTGTAGCTGGGCGATCAGCCGCCCCAGCGAGGCGCAGTAGGCCGGCGACTCGCGGTCGAAATGCCAGACCGCTTCGCCGCCTTCCACCGTGAGGCCCAGTTCGCCGGGAAGTTCGGGGTACGCAATCAACGAGCGGTTCCGGATCCGCCAGTCGGGCACCGCGGCGGAGATCTTGTTCTTGACCAGGTCCAGGATCTTGGCTTCGTCCGAAACCTTTGCGGACACGTCGGGCCGCCGCGGAATCCGCAGCACCCACTTCTTGCCGTCCTTGGCCGTGGCAAAGGCCACCAGATAATCCAGCCCGGCTTCATTGAACCGCACGGATTTCGGCTGGATCATCATCCCGTTCTGGGAAGCAAGATCGGCCACGTAGTCCGGCGTGAATTCGTCCGCAGTGATCATGGGCACCTTCCTTGAGCCTTGGTGCCACTGTAACCACCAAGGCATCTTGGGGCCATGGATAGCGGAACCAGGCGAAAGTACGACGGCGGCGCCCCACCCCTTCAGGGATGCGGCACCGCCGTCGGCAGTCCTTGGGTCAGTGTCAGTAACGGTCCGCGAGGTCGTCCGCTGCGACTCCCCTGCGCAGGGTGGCGCCGCGGAAGAACTCCGGCCTGCGCCTGTACGTCAGCACCATCAGCACAGCCCCGAGCAGGATCACGCCGCAGCCGAGCACGAACACCAGGCCCACTCCGCCGATGGAGGAGCCGGAGCCGTAGTCGGGATCTAGCGAGTCGACGGCTGTCTGCACAAACATCACCAGCAGAATGATCCCGCCCAGCAGCGGAGCCAGGAACTTTAGCCCAAAGTTCCGCAGCGAGGCGAAGGCGTCGGCGCGGAAGTACCAGACGCAGGCCAGCGCGGTGACGCCGTAGTAGAAGCAGATCATCATGCCCAGCGCGGTGATCGTGTCCCACAACGCGTTTTCGGACAGCACTCGGGTCACGGTGTAGAACCCGCCGGCGGCAATCGCGGCGGCGACGGTCGCGTAGCTGGGCGACTTGAAGCGCGGGCTGATCTTCCCGTAGCCCGCCGGCAGCGCCTTGTAGTGTCCCATGGCCAGCATGGTCCGGGCCGGCGAGACGAACGTGGACTGCAGCGAGGCCGCCGAACTGCTCAGCACGGCCAGCGACATCAGGATGGCGAACGGCCCCATCACCGGCCCGGCCAGTGCGGCGAAGATGCTTTCCTGATTGTCCGGGTTGCCTGCGCCGAGTCCTTCGGTGCCGACGCCGGCATAGGCCAGCACGGCCAGTGCCACGGTCATGTAGATGACGACGATCACCAGGATAGTCGCCGTTGCTGCCCTGCCCGGGGTCTTCTCCGGGTTCTTCGTCTCCTCGTTCATGGTCAGGGTGACGTCCCAGCCCCAGAAGATGAAGATGGACAGCGAAATGCCCGCGGCGAAGGCGGAGAAGGACTCCACGCCGAACGGGTTGAACCAGTCGGGCGTGATTTCCAGCGCGTCGAAGGCCGTACCACCGGACACATGGCCGAAGGCGGCTACCGCGAACCAGATCAACACCACTACTTGGAACGCCACCAGCACATACTGGAAGGTCTTGGTGGTCTCCATGCCGCGGTACGAGATCCAGCAGGCCAGGCCGATGAACACCCAGGTGGTGGCGATGTTCAGCGGGAGGTTGTTGGTCAGGTCGGCGAGCGCCTCGTTGCCGGTCAGCTGGGCGAGCATCAGGTAGAAGAAATCCACCGCTACCGCCGCCAGGTTGGACAGCACAATCACCGTGGCGGCGATCAGCCCCCAGCCTCCCATCCAGCCCACCCAGGGGCCGAAGGCGCGGGTGGCCCAGGTGAACGAGGTGCCGGAGTCCGGCATGGCGTTATTCAGTTCCCGGTAGCCCAGCGCAACCAGGAGCATCGGGATGAAGCCCACCAGGAAGATGGCCGGCAGGTGCACGCCCACTTCGGCGATGGTGGGGCCGAGCGCCCCGGTCAGCGTGTAGGCCGGGGCGATGCAGGAGACACCGATGACGACGGCGCCGAGCAAGCCTACCGACCCCGATTTCAATCCCTTGCGGCTCAATCCGCCCGTGGTTTTTCCGGCCCGTTCGATGGTGCTGGTCATGGTCATGCCTCCTTGTGGCCGTCGCCGAGAACCGGAGCATTGGACAGCCCGGGGTTGTCAGTGGGTGCTGGCGCGCTCCGGTAGCCGCGGGGCACCACCACCATCGGCACCGGCAGGGCGCGCAGTACCTTACTGGCGGTAGCACCGAGGAACAGGCGGCTCTGGGGTGCCAGCCGGCTGGAGCCGATCAGCATGACCTCCCCTTCGTCCCAGTCCAGCGCATCGATGGCGTCTTCGATCGAGCGGCCCTGCGCAACGTGGGCCGTGACGTGGCCGGCCAGCAGGGGCTCGGCATGGGCCAGCCGCTCCTTCACGTGGGTTTCGGCACGTGCCGCGGCATCCGGGTCGGACGAATCGAGGGCCACCAGTGAGAGCAGGCGCAGCTCCAGTCCGCGCCGCTGGGCCGCGTCCAGGGCAACGTGCAGCACGTCGTCGGCGCCGGCCCGGTTGCCCACCCCTACCGTGATCCGGCTGATCGGTTCGGTGCGGCGGTAGCCGCGGGGTGCCAGGGCCACCGGCACGGTCGAGGCATGCAGCAGTCCGCTGGCTACGGTTCCCACGCTGAAGCGGCGGAACACGCTGTTGCGTCCGGCGCCGATCACGATCAGCGCGGCGCCGAATTCCTCGGCCGCGGCAATCAGGCCTTCCGCGTTCGATTCGGCCGGGCGCACATGGGCGCGGGCCGTCACGTCGTCGGGAACCAGGCTCAGCCCCTCGGCCAGCCATTCCTGGATCTGGTCGGAGAGAATCGCGTCGTATCCGGATTCCGGCCTCGGGTAGGCGCCGGAGTACGGCGAGGACTCCGGCAGCACCATGACCAGGTCCAGGCTGCCGCCCTGCCGGCGCGCCAACGCCGTCGCCAGGTTGACCGCTTCGCGTCCGCTGTCGGTGGCCGTGTAGGCAACAACGTACCTGCGCACGGCCTAGCCCTTCCGTCCGGTGGTAGCGGCCAGCTCGCCGCGGGAAGCTGCTGCTTCCGCCAGGATGCGGGCCGCGGTCGCGTGCCCCATCCGCACGGCCCCGTCCACATGCTGGTAGCCCGCACCGGCCAGGTCGGAGCAGGACCAGTAAATCGGTCCCACCGGCGCCAGCTGGTCCTTGCCGTAGCGGGACAGGCCGCCCAGATCATAGCTGGCGGCGTAGGCGCCGCGGGTCCACTCTTCGGAGCCCCAGTCCGACTCGTAGTAGACCACAGGATCCAGTGCCGCCGGGCCCAGGTACTCGGCAATGGCGGAGAGGATTGCGGCCTTGCGCTCTTCCGCGCTGAGCTCGAACATGGCGTCGGCTTTTTCATCGCTGACGAAGCCGACCAGGGTGCCGCGGGAATCCCCGTGGTTGGTGTTGTCGTAGACCTCCTGCACCACAGACCCGGCGCCGAAGCAGGTGCCGGAGAGGCCATCGGCCCGCCAGAACGGGGTCTCATAGACGGCGTGGACCTTGATCACCAGGCCTAGCGACTGGTGCTGGTGCATCTGGTGCTGCCGGCGCGGCAGCGGCGGCTCGAAGGAGACCCGGGAATACAGATTCGGCGGCACGGCCATCACGGCATAGCGCGCCTCCACGGTGACCCCGTCCGCGACGGCGGTCACGCCGCCGTCGTGCCAGCGCAGCGTGCGCACCGGAGCGTCCAGCCGCACATCCTCGCCCAGCTCGGCGGCCATCCGGATGGACACCTCCTGCATGCCGCCGACCACGCGCTTGTCCAGGATGAACTCGTCGTCCACCAGGTTGCTGAACGAGCCGGCCGACGCGGCCATCAGCAGCGCCTGCAGCACGGAGAATGAATGTGCGGGCTTGGTCAGCATGCCGCCGGCCACGAACAGCCCGATGTTGTTGCACGCTTCCTCATCCGCGGACTGCTGGCGCAGCCAGTGGTGGAAGGAGATGGTGTCCAGCTCACGTGCTCGCGGATGCGCCCACGGCTGCTCGGCCCCGACCTCGCCTGCCAGTTCGTCCAGCAGGCCGATCAGCCGGTTCATTTCCGCCTCGGTGGAGGAACTGACCGGGAACATGGCGCCGGTGTAGCGCTTGGGCTCGCCGGCGGGATCCAGATAAATGCTCTGGCCCTCGCGGTAGCGGCTGTAGGTCTCCAGACCCAGCTCCCCCAGCAGCTCCAGCAAGGCCGACTGGTCCGGTGACACCCACTGGCCGCCGATCTCGAGCATCGCGCCGTCCACCACATCGGTCCAGGTGCGGCCGCCCACGCGGTCCCGTGCCTCCAGCACCGCGACGGACAGGCCTGCCCGCTTCAGATCGCGCGCCGCGGTCAGTCCGGAAGGTCCGGCACCGATCACCACGACGTCCCGCTTCAACTTGCTCACTGTCGTTCAACTCCCATTCGTACTGCTGCGGGCCGCGGCATCTTGCCGGCCTCCGCCTAAATGAACTGCATTCATTTAGCGACAACTGTAACCGGCGCCACATGATTTTGAAAAGCGATGCGTAGGATGGTTACACGGGTTGTACCGCCGCAGCCCCGAGCGGACAAGGAAGAAGGAGTTTGTCGTGACAACACGCTCGGCGCGCGACGATGCCCCTGCCCCTCCCCCGAACGGACACAGGCCGGCTGGCCGTCCCACAGAGAAGCTGCTCTCCAAGGAACTCATGACGACGGCGGCGCTCGGCTTGATCGAAGCGCGCGGCTACGAAGGACTCACCATGTCCGGCCTGGCCCGGAGCCTTGGCGTGGCACCGTCAGCGCTGTACAACCATGTGGCCTCCAAGCACGACGTCCTGCTGCTGCTCCAGGACCACCTGATGGCCCGCGTTGATGTAGCCGGCTTCGCCGAACTGGAGTGGGCGGACGCCGTGCGCCGCTGGGCCTGGTCCTACCGGGACGTGTTCACCCACCATGCCCCGCTGATTCCGGTCATCGCGGTGTTGCCGGTGACGGGTGCTCCGCACACCCTGGCCATGTATGAGGCCGTCGCCGCCGGCTTCCTGCAGGCCGGCTGGCCGGAGCCGCAGGTGGTGCCCGCGATCGTGGCCCTGGAGTCCTTTATTTTCGGTGCGGCCTTCGACGTGACGGCGCCCGCGGACATCTTCGAATCCGGCGAACTGGCCGAGGCCAACCCGGTGTTCACCTCGGCCGTGCGGTCGCAGGATCTCGGCGACAATGGCTCAGCCGCCGACGCCGCCTTCCAGTTGGGACTTGAGGCTCTGATCGCCGGCCTCCAGGCGCAACTCAAAGCCGCCCAGTCCGCCTAGTCTCGGGGTCGCGTCTCCCCGACGCCTGCGCAGTGAGGCCACGGCCGTACCCGCCCTGCCTGACATCGCCATGGGCCACTATCGCTCGCGGTCTTGGACGCTCTTCCACTTTTGCCCCCTTCTTCTCATCGACTACTCAGATAACGCCCTTTTCAGGCCCGAAAAGGGCGTTATCTGCGTAGTCGATGCGTGAGGAGCAGTGACCTAGAGCTTCGATGGTCCGCGGGCAGCATGGTGAACGGCTTCGGCTCGCTGGAGCAGTCCCACTTTTCCGCAGCAAAAAGCATTAATCCGCAGCGAAAGTGCATCGTTTATCCAAACTCTGAAGCATTCAGCTTCAACAGGCACAGGATTGCCAAAAGCCAAGCTGAAAGAGCGAATCCGGTTGCTAATTTTCTTGAGGAGCTGGCGAGGTGCCAGCCGGGCGCTGGCAAGAATGCCAGCGAATCATTCGCACAGGAGTTCTCATGCTTTCCATCATCGCCACCCTTCAGACCCTCGGCTTCACCGTCAAGAACCGCCTTCAGCGCGAGGAGACCGGCGCCACCGCCGTCGAATACGCCCTCATGGTGGGCCTCATCGCCGTTGTCCTCATCGGAGGGCTGACCGCCTTCGGCCCGCAGCTGAGCTCATTCTTCGGTGGACTCGCTGGCCAGCTGAACATCACCGGCGGCACCGCTCCGGTAACTAAGTAACTTCGGATCGACAGTATCCACTTCCTTGGTGGCTGGGACGGCGGCACTGGTCGCCACCGTCCCTGCCACCGCCCTATGAAAGAGCAACACATGAAGCGGATGAAATCGGAGCGCGGAGCGGCAGCAGTCGAATTCGCGCTCGTGCTTCCGCTCCTGCTGCTCCTGCTGTTGGGGATCGTCGAATTCGGACGGGTTTACAACGCCCAGATGCAACTGACCGCGGCCGCCAGGGACAGCGCCCGGGTGATGACGATCGGCACCCCGTCTGCTTCAGTAGCCGAGGCCCGGGCGGCGGCAATCGCTTCTGCTCCCGCACTCAGTCCGCGGATAGCCCCGGAACAGGTCACCATCAGCGTCTCCCCCAGCGCGACAGGCGTCTGCGCTCCGGGGTCGGTCGCCACGGTCACCATCCGCTACCCCCTCGTTTTTCTGTCCGGCATCTTCGGCGCCGGCATCACTTTGACCGGTAAGGGAGCCATGCAGTGCAGCGTCTAAAAGACGAACGCGGCGCTACCGCCGTCACCACCGCGATCTTCATGGTGGTCCTGCTCGGCATGGTTGCCGTGGTGGTCGACATCGGTGCCCTCTATTTTGAGCGCGCACAGCTGAAAAACGGCGCCGACGCAGGTTCCCTGGCCATTGCGCAAAACTGCGCGGCTGGGAACTGCAGTACGGATTTCACGGCACTTGCCACGTCGCTTGCCAACCAAAACGCCAATGATGGTCTGGCTGACGCAAGAGTTCAAGTTAATCCGACTGCTGGGACCGCTGCCGTCACCACCACCACCCGTTCCTCGGACGGGCACTTCCTGGCCCAACACTTCGCACCCATCCTCGGTCTGGACAGCTCCGTCTCCATTACTACCGAATCCCGTGCCCGCTGGGGCGCTCCCGTAGCCGGGAAATCAATTCTCCCCATTGCCATTTCCTACTGCCAGTTCGCCGGCATGCTCGATAAGGGCCTGCAACGGGTGGACTTCAACCCGAGCGCTGAAACATCCCGGGGGTGCTCCAGTTCATCGGTGCCCGGCAGCACCGGTGCCGCTTACACAATTCCTGGCGGCTTCGGCTGGCTCAAGCAGGATCCGGCCCGTCCGTGCCAGGCCAAGATCAACATCGGCGCAACCGGGCTTCCAGGCTTCCCTGTCGATCCGGAAATCGCCAGCGACACGGGAAACGATGTGCCCTCGTCGTGCAAGTCGAGCAACATGCTCAACAACATCGCCGGCACAGAGGTCCTGTTGCCTCTCTACGACAAGGCCGGCGGCACGGGCACGAATGCCTGGTATCGCATCATCGGTTTCGCGGCCTTCAAGGTCACCGGCTGGAACTTCAGCAGCACGTCCTACAACAATTTCAGCCCGGCGTCGGTTGCCTGCACCGGTAATTGCCGTGCCCTGATCGGCGAGTTCGTCACCTTCGTGACGCTCGACGCCGGTGAGCAAGACTTCATCTTCGGCGGTGCCCCGAATGTTTTCGGCGCCTCCCTCGTAACGCTTGTGCACTAGGAGCACCCTTCGTGAAAAGAAGAATCATTGGAGCCATCGCTGCCCTCTTGATGGCCGCCGTCGGAACCGTGATCGTGCTGTCCTACATCGGCGGTGCCGATCAGCGAGCACTGGCAGGCACGGAAAGCGTAGAGGTCCTAGTCGTGACCGAGCCGGTTCCCGCGGGCACTCCGGCTGAGCAACTCGACGCCTACGTATCGGCCGAGCTTGTCCCGGCCAAGGTAGCGGCCGCCGGGGTGGTGACTGACCTGGAGAACCTAGCCGGACAAGTAGCGACTGTGGACCTGCTGGCTGGCGAACAACTGTTGGGAGAGCGCTTTGCTCTTCCTGCTGACCTGCAGGAGCCAGGGACCGTTGCGGTGCCCAAGGGCATGCAGGAGGTGACCATCTCACTGGAACCCACGCGCGTGGTGGGCGGGCAGCTGGAAGCCGGAGATACGGTGGGCGTCTTCATCTCCATGGAAGAAGGACCCGGCAACGTTGGAGCGGTTACGCATTTGGAGCTGCACAAGGTGCTGGTCACCAGGGTCCAAGGGGTTGCGGTGGCGCCGGAAGCGTCCGATGCATCGGCAACAGTTCCGGCCAACAATGTGCTGGTCACCCTGGCGGTCATGGCCTCCGATGCCGAAAAGATCGTCTACGCCCAGGAATTCGCCCGTACCTGGCTCTCGAAGGAACCGTCCGACGCGAGCGAAAAGGGAACGCGTTTGGTGGACAAGGATGAGGTGTACAAATGAGCCGCTACATATTGGTCGGCACTGACCAGGACTTCGAGCAGCGGTTCGCTGCGGCGGCCGTCGGTTCTTTGGCCGGCCAGACCCACCTCTGGGACGGGGCCGGTCTTCCTACCGAGCCGAATGATGTCTTTTCCGTGCTGCCCAACCCACAGCTCCTGGACGCCGTGGTCCTCGGGCCGGGGCTGCCCATCGCACAGGCACTGGACCTGGCAGCCGAGTTTGAATCGCAGCGGCCCGAGGTGTCGGTGCTGCTCGTCGCAGGGGCGAGCACCGACGTCGTCCTGGCCGCAATGCGCGCCGGGGTGCGGGACGTTGTCGCTCCCGTTGCGAGTGTCCGCGACATTGCCGCGCTGCTCCACCGGGCAGTCCGCAGCGCGACCCACCGTAGGCGCAATGTACCGTCCGCCGAGGGCCAGTCCACCGACGGACGCGTCATCGCCGTCGTCTCTCCCAAAGGCGGCGCCGGCAAGACAACAGTTGCCACCAACCTCGCAGTCGGATTGGCCGCGGCCGAGCAGCAGACGGTCATCGTTGACCTTGACCTGCAATTCGGCGACGTGGCCAGCGCGCTCTGCCTTGACCCGGAGCATTCCCTGGTGGACGCGGTGCAGCCCGGCGCGCAAAAAGACAGCATGGTGCTCAAGTCCTACCTGGCCCGGCACTCAAGCGGCGTGTATGCGTTGTGCGCTCCCATGTCGCCGGCGGATGGCGATGAGATCACCGCCGAACAAGTGTCGCGGCTGCTGGACCAGCTGGCCGCCCAGTACGGGCATGTCATCATCGACACATCCCCGGGCTTGTCCGAGCACACCCTCGCTGCCTTGGACCGTGCCACCGATTACGTCTTCGTTGGCGGCATGGACGTTCCCAGCGTGCGCGGGCTCCGCAAAGAGCTGGAAATCCTGCGCCAGCTGGGCATGGAACCGCTGACCCGGCACATCGTCCTGAACGCGGCAGACCCACGCGACGGTTTGACCCAACGCGATGTGGAGTCGGCGCTCGGCTGCAAAGTCGACGACGTCATCCCCAATACACGGGCCGTCCGGATTTCGACCAACCAGGGCGTGCCGGTGCTGGCGAGCACCCCGCGTGACGCTGCCGCCCGGACGCTGCAGAAGGTCGTCAACCGCTTTGCCCCCGCCCAACCCCGCGCCCTCCAACGCAACGCCCGCCACCGCAGAGGAAAGTCATGAACTTGGCCGAACGCCTCCACGCCGTCCACGGCACTGCCCCCGCCCCCGTTCCGGCAGCCCGTGCGGCAACTGCGGACGCACCGGCCCCGGTCAAGGCTCCCGCTCCGGCGCAGGTTGAATCCGCAGTCCCGGTCGTCCTCGATGCCACCGCTGCCAAGCCTGCCGCGCCTACTAGAAACCCCCAGCCAGCGCAGCAACCGCCGGCGCAAGACGCCCTGGGCAAGATGAAGGAACGTGCCAGCGCGGTCCTGTTTGAGCGCATAGGCTCGCGGTTGCTCGATTCTTCGCTGGATGAGGACAAGCTCCACCAGATGGTGCAGCAGGAGCTGGCCAAGGTCGTTGAGGAAGAGGAAATCCCGCTCAGCCACCAGGAACGCCAGCGCCTGATCCGTGAAGTCAGCGACGATGTGCTTGGCTACGGTCCGTTGCAGCCGCTGCTGGAAAACCCGGAAATCTCCGAAATCATGGTCAACGGGCCGGACATGGTGTACGTGGAGCACGCCGGCAAACTGGCCCTGAGCGCCACCCGGTTCCAGTCTGAAGAGCAGCTGCGCCGGGTCATCGAACGCATTGTCTCCAGGGTCGGACGGCGGATCGACGAGTCCTCCCCGCTGGTCGACGCCCGGTTGGCGGACGGGTCCCGTGTCAATGCTGTTATCCCTCCGCTGGCCGTCAACGGCTCGTCCCTGACCATCCGGAAGTTCGCCGCCGACCCGTTCCAAGTCCAGGACCTCATTGGCTTCGGGACCCTGTCACCGGAGATGGCTAAGCTGCTGGACGCCTGCGTGCGGGCAAGGCTGAACATCATCGTCTCCGGCGGTACCGGTACCGGCAAGACGACCTTGCTCAATGTGCTTTCCTCCTTCATCCCAGCCGGCGAGCGCATCGTCACCATTGAAGACGCTGTGGAACTGCAGTTGCAGCAGGACCACGTGGTCAGGCTGGAAAGCCGTCCGGCCAACATCGAAGGTAAGGGCGCGATCACCATCCGCGATTTGGTCCGCAACTCTCTGCGTATGCGACCGGACCGGATCGTGATCGGTGAGGTCCGCGGCGGAGAGACCTTGGACATGCTCCAGGCGATGAACACCGGTCATGACGGCTCGCTGTCTACCGTCCACTCGAATTCTCCCCGGGATGCCATTGCCCGGCTGGAAACCTTGGTGCTGATGGCCGGCATGGATTTGCCGCTGCGGGCCATCCGGGAACAGGTTTCCTCGGCGGTGGACGTCATTGTCCAGTTGACGCGCCTGCGCGACGGCACCCGCCGGGTCACCCACGTGACCGAGGTCCAAGGCATGGAGGGCGAGATCGTCACCTTGCAGGACGCCTTCGTGTTCGACTACAGCGCCGGCGTTGATGCCAACGGCCGTTTCCTGGGCAAACCGGTTCCCACCGGGGTACGGCCGCGGTTCACCGACCGCTTCCGCGAACTGGGTATTGAACTGCCAGCCCAGATCTTCGAACCGGCGAACCAGTCGCGGACCAAGGCAGCAACCCGATGAGCCCGGTCCTGCTGGTTGCCGGCATCCTGCTCTGCTACGGAGCTTTGGCTCTGCTGGCCATGACCGTGCTCGGCACCCGCAAGGTACGGTTGGATCCCTCCCGCCGTGGTGCGGCCAAACCGGCGAGTTCGGGCCTGAGCACCTTGGCCGCGCGCATCACCGCCCTCGTGGAAGGAGTACTGGCACGTCGCCGGGAAGCCTCGGGCTTGGCTGCGGCCATCGAAGCAGCCGGACTAACGCTGGCTCCGGCCGAGCTAGTGGTCATGGTCTTGGCCGGTTCCGCGGCCGGGGCAGCGCTGGGACTGCTGCTGGCCGGACCGGTGGCGGCCCTGCTGCTGGCCGCTGCCTCCCCCGCTGGCGCCAAAGCCTTGCTGGTAGTCCGGGCCGGCCGGCGTCGGGCGGCGTTCGCCGACCAACTCGACGACTCGCTGCAGTTGCTGGCCAGCGGCTTGCGCGCCGGACACAGTCTGCTGCGCGCCGTGGACGCGGTATCCACTGAATCTCCGGCACCGACGTCCCAAGAGCTCCGCCGCGTGATTAACGAAACCCGGTTGGGTCGCGACCTTGGCGATTCCCTCCGGGACACCGCCGACCGTATGGGCAGCCAAGACTTCCACTGGGTCGCCCAAGCGATCGATATCCACCGCGAGGTCGGCGGTAACCTGGCCGAGGTTTTGGACCAGGTCAGCGGCACCATCCGGGAACGCTCCCAGATTCGGGGCCAAGTGAAGGCGCTTAGCGCCGAAGGCCGGATTTCTGCGTTGGTGCTCATGGTTTTGCCGTTCGGTTTGAGTGGCTTCCTGCTGGTGGCCAGCCCGGGTTACCTCGACAGGTTCACGCAGAGTCCGCTGGGCTTCATGCTTTTGGCGGTCGGCGCAGGCTTGCTGGTCGCGGGTGGCCTCTGGCTGCGCAAAGTCGTCAGCTTCAAGTTCTAGTGCACCCCCAGTTGAAAGAAGTCGGCCCATGCCCTTGACCATGTTGATTGCCGCAGCAGTCCTATCGTTGTCGCTCCCGCTGCTCGCCTGGTCCATTGTCGGCGGGAAAAATCCGCAACAGACCGCCATCCGGGCCAACCTCACCCGCGGCCTCTCCGGCGTCCGAGCCGGCAAACGCCAAAGCCAGAACCGTTTTGAAGCCTTGGCCCGCAGGTTCACGCCCGGCAACTTCGCCGCGCGCTTGGAACGCCAACTGGCGCTGGCCGGCCGGCCTGAAGCCTGGCCGCTGAAGCGGCTCATGATGGCCAAGATCGTTTTGGCTGGAGCCGGAATGGCAGTAGGGGTCATTTACGTGGCCGCCGCACCCACGGCGGCTGGCTTCCTGCTCGCGGCGACCATCGCCGTCGTCGCGTATTTCCTGCCGGATCTGCTGCTGCACAGCGCCGGGCAGAAGCGCCAACAGGTCATCAGCGAAGAACTGCCCGACACGTTGGACCAAATGACCATCGCGGTCGAGGCCGGGCTGGGTTTCGACGCTGCGGTGGCCAGGGTAGGCCACAATGGCTCGGGGCCGCTGGCTTCCGAACTGGTCCGCGCGCTGCAGGACATGCAGGTGGGCCGGTCGCGCCGGGAGGCCTACGAGTCCTTGGCGGGCAGGACCACATCGAAAGATCTGCAGCAGTTCGTTCGTGCCGTCATCCAGGCAGATGCCTACGGGGTATCTGTTTCTGCCGTACTCCGGACCCAGGCGGCCGAGATGCGCGTCAAGCGCCGCCAGCGTGCGGAAGAAAAAGCCATGCAGATCCCGGTCAAGGTGGTCTTTCCGCTGATGTTCTGCATTCTCCCGGTGCTTTTCATTGCGCTCCTCGGCCCTGCAGCGCTAAACATCATCGCCACGCTTGGCGGATGACCTATCCATTGCCCAGTCGTGCCGGCTCAGCAAACCCGCAGCATTAGCCAAAGAATCCGGAAGAACCGGAGTACCCGTAACAGCCAGAAAGTAGTCTCGAAAGATGCTCACCCCGCCCCAGCCACCACCGCACACTGCCTTGGGAGCTCTGGAACCGGCTGGATCTCGCCACGAGGACGCCTTGTTGTCCTCTGGCCAGCACCAGATGGCCCCATTGGTTGACCGAACGGTGATTGAGGAACTGGGCCAGGGGCTCGCAGACCACGACATTGCCCAGGCGTTGGTCCAGGACTTCGCCGAGGCCTGGCCCACACGCTTCCGGTGTCTCGAGACCGCCTTGGAAAGCCAGGACCGGGCCGATTCGCTCGACGCTGTCCTTAGTGTGAAGACCTCATCGATGATGGTGGGAGCCAGCCAGTTGGCGGGGCTGGCCAGCCAACTGGAATCCCTTGTCCGCGCCGATGACTACACGGCCGCTGTGAGGGCCCTGCCTCTGATCGAGCGCTGCGGCACCGCGACCGTGGCCGAACTCCGCAAAGCGCTCGACCACGAGGAATCGGTTACGCCCGACGCTCCGGAGCCAAACGGTACCCAATCCCCCGTACCGTAACCAACCAGCGAGGACGGTGCGGGTCTTCCTTCAGTTTTCGGCGCAGGTTGCCGACGTGGACTTCGATCGCCCGCTCGTCGGCTTCGCTGATGTAGGAATCTTCCGGGTAATAGTCGCCGCGCACCACCTTGACGAGCTCGGCCTTGGACCGGACGGTGCCGGCGCTGCGCAGCATCTCCTGGAGAACGTTAAACTCGCTTCGGGTCAGGCGCAACTCCTTCCCGTCAACTGAGGCGGTGCGCCTGTCAGAATCAAGGGCCAGCCCGTTGTGCTCAAGCAGGTTCTGGTTAGTAATCGCTATCGGAGCCACCGGAGCAGTTCCGGCGGACATCTCCAACGGATGCGGGATGCGGGGACGGCGAAGCATCGCTTGAATTCTGGCACGCAGTTCGCGCGGCCGGAATGGCTTGGTGACGTAGTCGTCGGCGCCCAGTTGCAGGGCCGTGAGGATGTCCAGCTCATCGCTCCTGCTGGTGACCATCACGACGTAGCAGTTGCTGAATTGGCGGATGCGCCGGAGCACTTCAAAACCGTCAATGTCCGGCAGCCCAATGTCCAGCGTGACCACGCTGGTAACCCGTCGTCGAACCGCTTCAATGCCTTCCCGGCCGCTGGATGCAGCGTGGACATCGAAGCCAGACTGCAGGAGGACCGCACACACCAGATTGCGGATGTCCACATCGTCTTCGATGACAACCGCCGCACCGGGATCACTCATCTGCATCTCCTCCCTCACTATCCACACGAGGCCGACGCCTTGAGGGCTCTTCGGTCTCTGCAGAAGGCCAGGTTTCTGATACTCCTAGAGGTTAATCGATTCCATTTGCATCGAGCCTATGCCGAGTAACGGTGCGAGGAAAGGGTGGCCCGCGATCCGCAGAGCTGAATTACCCCTGGCGCTAGGCCTCCCGACAGGCTGGAGGAACCGGTGATGGTTGTGTTGCCGCTGCTGCTGGCCGCCGCGGGAACGGCGGCCGGCTGGGCGGCTTTTCCGTTGGCGCAGCAAGAGGAAAGGAGCGGTCTTCCGGCCGGATGGCGATGGCCCCTGGCCGCTGCCACTGGCACCGTCTGCGCGCTGCTGGCCTTACTCCGTGAGCCAGCAGAGATACCGGCTTTCGCTCTATTAGCCGTCCTCGGGACGTTGCTGGCCGCCGTCGACCTACGGCACAAGTTGCTGCCAAACCGGATGGTCCTGCCGTTCTTCGGACTGGCTGTGGCCCTGCTGGTCATCGCAGCCATAGCTGCCCGAGAAACGCAGCCGATGCTGGGCGCCTTGTTGGGCTCGCTGGCGCTGTTCGCCTTCTACCTACTGGCAGCCCTGGTGAAGCCGGGCGGGATCGGAATGGGAGACGTCAAGCTTGCCGCAGTCGTCGGTCTCTATGCAGGCTACGACGGCCTCGCCGCGTGGGTTGCCGTCCTGTTGGGAGCTTTCCTGCTGAACGCCGCAGCCATCATTGTGCTCATGCTGGCCCGGAGGCTTAAACGGGATTCAGACATCCCCTTCGGCCCCTCGATGATCGCCACCACGCTCTTGGTGTCGCTGGCCGGTCCGCTGACCGTGTAACCGGGACCTAGAGCAGCCGGCGGGCTCCGTCGGCCGGGTGCACGGTGAACATCTCCGGTTGCCGGAAACCATCGGAAGCGAAAGCACGCAGGACCGCGTCCCGGACCGCGCCGACATCACCCTCCGGGACCAGGGCGATGGCTGAGCCGCCGAATCCTCCGCCGGTCATCCGGGCGCCCAACGCGCCGTTGTCGCGGGCGGTGTCCACGGCCAGGTCCAGTTCGGGACTGGAAATCTCGAAGTCGTCGCGCATGGAAACGTGGCTGGCGTCGAGCAGCGGGCCGATGGCGGCGGGCCCGTCCGTGCGCAGCGTCTGAACGGTCTCCACCACCCGCTGGTTCTCGGTTACGATATGCCGGGCGCGGCGGAAGGTCTCCTCGTCGAGCAACCGCCGTGCTTCGGGCAGCCGGTCGAGCGGCACGCCGCGCAGCAGCGGCACTCCCAAGGCGTCCGCTGCCCGGGTGCAGGAGGCGCGGCGGCTGGCATAGTCGCCGGTGGCATGGGCGTGCGACACCTTGGTGTCCATGACCAGGCAGACCAGACCGGCGGCGTCCAAATCCAGCGGTACCAGTTGCACTTCTTCGCTGCGGCAGTCCAAAAAGACGGCAGACCCGGCGGAACCGAACAGGGAGGCGTACTGGTCCATGATGCCGGTGGGAGCGCCGACCATCTCGTTCTCGGCCCGGCGGCCGACGCCGGCCAGCGCCCGCCTGTCCTGTCCCGCTCCGGCCTGTCCCACGCCAGCCAGCCCCGCGCCAGCCAACCCCACGGCGGCCAGTTCAGCCAGACCCACCGCCACGGCGCACTCCAGCGCGGCCGACGACGACAACCCGGCGCCGACCGGCACGTTGGAGTCCACCAGCAAATCGAATCCGGGCAGCCGCACGCCGGCCTGCTCCAGCGCCCACGCCACGCCCAGCGGATAGGCTGCCCAGCCGGTCACGCTGCCCGGACGCAGGTTATCCAGGTCGACTTCCACGGCCTCGGCCCCGGCCAGCGCGGAGGCCACCCGGACGGTGCGGTCGCCGCGCACGGCGAGCGCCGCCGTCGTTATCTTGTCGATGGCAAACGGCAGCACAAAGCCGCCGTTGTAGTCGGTGTGCTCGCCGATCAGGTTCACCCGTCCGGGCCCGGCCCACACTCCCGCGGGCGCGCGGTCGAACCGTGCGGCGAAGGCCTCGGCGGTGCGGGCGGCCAGGGCGTCGGAGCTCACTGCGGCGTCGGCCCTCACTGTCCGCTCCCGGCGGCCGCACCATTCCCGGCGTTCGCACCATTCCCGGCGTCCGCACGCTTCCCGCTGCCCGCCCCACGCAGCGCCGCAGCCACTTGCTCGGGCAGCGTGTCGTTGATGAAAGCGCCCATCGCGGCCTCGGATCCGGCCAGATACTTGAGCTTATCGGCCGCCCGGCGCGGCGAGGTCAGCTGCAGGTGCAGGTAGCCCGACTCGCGCAGCGCGGGGTCCACCGGCGCCTGGTGCCACGCGGCGATGTAGGGAGTGGGGCTGTCGTAGAGCGCGTCGAAGCGGGCCACCAGTTGCGGGTACAGCTCCGCCAACTCGTCCCGCTCCGCGCCGGTGAGCCCGGCCAGGTCCGCCACCTGCCGGTGCGGCACCAGATGCACCTCCAGCGGCCAACGCGCGGCGAACGGCACGTAGGCGCTAAAGTGCTCGCCCTCCAGCACCATCCGCGAGCCGTCGGAACGCTCCTTCGCCAGCACCGACCCGGTCAGGGTCTCCCGGCCGCCGGACGCCGCGTAGTGCTGCTGCGCGGCCGCCGCCATCACCGCCCCGCGCGGCGGCAAGTAGGAATAGGCATAGATCTGTCCGTGCGGGTGGTGCAGCGTCACGCCGATCTGCTCACCGCGGTTTTCGAAGCAGAACACCTGCGCAATCCCGTCCAGCGCGCTCAGTTCCGCGGTCCGGTGCGCCCACGCGTCAATCACCGTCCGCACGCGGCGGGGGTCCAGCCCGGCGAACGAGCCGGTGTGCGCCGAGGTGAAGGAGACCACCTCGCAGCGCCCGCCGGCCGGGTAGGTCCGGCCCCATTCCGGCTGCTCCGGCACCGCCAGCGGGTCCGGACCGAGCGAGGGAAACCTGTTCTCGAACACCGCCACGTGGTAGTCCGCGGCCGGAATCTCGGAGGCGTACTCGGGCGTGCTCGGGCACAGCGGGCAGGCGTCGGCCGGCGGCAGGTAGGTGCGGGTCTGCCGGTGCGCGGCCAGCGCCACCCACTCCCCCGTCAGCACGTCGTAGCGCAGTTCCCCGGCGGGCGGCCGCTCGGGAAGATCCCGGGTGTCCGGCGCCGCCCGCGGAACCGGCTGCGCACCGTCGTCGAAATACAGCAGCTCCCTGCCGTCCGCCAGCCGGCTACTGGTCACCGCCGTGACCGTTTCGCCTCCCGGAACGACGACGGCGCTGCCCGCCGCGGGCGCGTCTTGTTCCGTCACGCTGTCTCCCCCGTTCCGGCGGCCACCAACAGGTTGACGCCGCGTTCGGCATAGCTTGAGCGGACCTCGTCCGGGATGCCTGCATCGGTAATCAGCGTGTCCACCGCGGCCAGCGGGACGATCGGGGCGAGCGCGCGGATGCCGAACTTGGTGTGGTCGGCCAGCACCACCAGACGGTCCGCCGACTCCGCCAGCGCCGCGTTCGTATCCGCCTCGGCCAGGTTGGGTGTGCTTAGTCCGCCGTCGGGGTGGATGCCGTGCACGCCCAGGAAGCAGATGTCCACGTGCAGCGACCGGATCGCCGCGGTGGCAACGGGACCCACCAGTGCTTCCGACGGCGTGCGCTCGCCGCCGGTCAGGATCACCGTCGCCTCGCCGCAGGTGGAGCGCCGGGCCACGTCCGCCCCGGTCAGGGAATTCGTGACCACGGTCAGCCCCTCCAGCCCGGCCAGCAGGCCGGCCAGGCAATAGGTGGTGGTGCCGGCCGAGATGGCAATCGTGGCGCCCGGCCGCAGCAGGTCCCGGGCGGCCCGGCCGATTGCCAGCTTTGCCTGCCGCTGCCTGCCCAGATTGACGCTGAAGCCCGGCTCCGCCTGCTGCGTGCCGCGCAGCCTGGTGGCGCCGCCGTGCACCTTGCGCAGCACGCCTTCGCCGTCGAGCGCGTCGATGTCCCGGCGCACGGTCATCTCGGAGACCTTCAGCGCGTGGGCCACTTCGGAAACGCGCACGGTTTCGCGGACGCTGAGTTCCTGCAGCAAATAGCGCCGGCGTTCCGGTGCCAGCATGGACGGGCCTCCCACAGATCGATCAAATCCGCACTTTGTCCCTCAAAGTAGCACAGCAAGGCACAACGACGCCGGTGCCCCGCCCCCGGAAGGCGGCGCACCGGCGTCGTACTCAGCGAAAAGCCCGGCGCCTCTAGCCCGCCGCACCAAGCAGCGGGACCAGCAACGACGTCAGGAACAGCACCAGCGCTCCGCCCAGGCGGTTGGTCAGCGCCGCGAACGGCATCAGATGCATCCGGTTCGCGGCACTGAGCACCGAAACGTCGCCGCTGCCGCCGGTGTCCGCCATCACCAGGCCCGGGGTGATCGAGGCTTCGACGAAGTTGAACTTCACCAACCAGCCCAAGATCCCCGACGTCAGCCCGGCGATGACCACCGTGCAAACAGTCAGCACGATGAACATCGGATTGGACAGCGACTCCAGCACTTCGGCGATATTGATGTAGGTGATGCTGACGCCCACCAGCAGCGCCGGCACGAAGATCGCATTGAGCATGTCGCCCCATTGTGCCCCCGCTTCCTCCAGTTCAGTGGGAAACAGGCCGAACAGTTTGATGGCTGCAGCAGCCAGGATCGTCCAAGCGTAAGGGTGCAGGGCCGGCATGAACGCGGCTAGCAGGTTGCCGAGGACAAACAGCGTACCGGCGATGGCCAGGCCCTTGCCGAGGCAAACAAAAGCGGCGAAGTCCTTCTTCGGCGGGATGGACAGCTCGTCATTGCGACCCTTAATCCGCAGGAGTTGGCCGTGGCCGTTGAAGCCCACAAAGAGCTGGACGCCGCGCTTGCCGATCCCGTTGTACATGCCGGCGATGAGGATGCACACGATGTTGGCCATCACGACGGCGGACATGAGGTCGCCCATGAAGTCTCCGGCGTCGCCACCGGTGCTGGCGGCGTACATCTCGGACATCGGCAAGGCGCCGACGCCCAAGCCTCCGGCCATGATCGGCGCGGCGATCATGAGGATGCCCTCAATAAATCCGAACCCAGTCACCATGCCCAGCAGCCCCACCAGTACGAACGTGGCAACCAGGCAGCCCACCAGCGGTACGGCAAACCTCGGCCCCGCCTTCAGGAGCAGCGCCCGCGGCATGCCCAAGATGCTGCCGGCAATGATGGCGACGACGAAGAAGTCCAGAAACCCGCAACCACCGACGAAGTTTTGCACCACGGTGATCACATTTTCAGGCATGACGCCGGCGAAAATCAGGATGGCCGGGCCGAAGGTACACAAGATGGTGGGCAACCCGAAGTCCCGAACCACCGGGAACTGGTTTCCCATCCAGATGAAGAGTCCGCCGAGGATCACGGTGACGGCAAACCCGGTGATCATCGAATCGGGCAGGTTGCCGGTCAGGGCCGCGATGAGCAAAACAAGGAAGAGCGCTGCATAGTAGATCACCGGCATATCCGCGATGCGCATCCGGCGGCCGCCCGGTTGGTCAGCGGGAGGCTGGCCCAACGGGTTCGACGTATTGCGCGGCTGCTCTGCCGCGTTTTCATCAATGGTGCGGGGTGTTACTGACATCTTTGTCTCCCGGTATCTGGCATGGCTCCGCCGTGGCAGGGCCTTCTGATGATGTGAGTGGGGGGCGGTTTTCCGGCCGGTGTGCCGGTGAGCGCGCTTCAGCGGGTGGCGGCGGCGTCCAGCGCCGGCGACCGGTTGACCACTTCGCGGGCCAAGGCCACGGCGTCGGCCAGCAGCGCTTCGTCGATTCCTGTGTCATGGCCTGCCGCATGCAGATGGCGCACAAGTTCCAGGGTGTCGATGTTCCCGTGGGCGCCGGGGGCGAACGGACATCCGCCGAAGCCGCCCAGTGCGCTGTCGAAATTCGTGATTCCGACCTCTACGGCAGCCGTCGCGGTGGCGAGGGCCTGACCGTGCGCGTTGTGTAGGTGAAGGTAGTACTCAAGCTCGGGCTCATGCTCGCGGACATATCCCAGACTGGCCATCAGCCTGTCCGTCGGCGTGGTGCCCAGGGTGTCGGCCAGGCCGATGGTTGTCACTCCCATCGACTTGAAGGCACGGACCACGCGCAGCAGGTGCGCAGGATCAATTTCGCCCTCGAAGGGACAGGTGAAGGCGGTCGAAATACCGGCGATGAAGTTCACCGTTGGGTGCGCGGCGACTTCTTCACCGAGACTTGCCAATGCTTCCTCGATGCTTTGGCCCGCGTTGGCGCTGCTGTGCGCTTGGCTCGCCGAGGTCACCACCTCGACGTTTGTCACTCCGGCCGCCACGGCTCGGGCAATACCCCTGCCGTTCAGTGCCAGCGCCATGTACTGCACGCCCGGCACAGCGGGCAGTCCCGCGAAGACCTCGGCGGCGTCGGCCATCTGCGGCACCTTCTTGGGATTAACAAAGGAACCTGCCTCGATGCGGTCTATGCCGGTCGCCATCAGAGCGTCAGCGACTGCCAACTTGTCCTCGGTGGTCACGATGACGTCCTCATCCTGCAGTCCGTCACGCAGGAACACGTCGGTGATGCGGACCTTCATGCCTTCACCTCCGGGCGGGTGAAGTCCGCAATCTGCTCCGGATCAAGCCCGGCCAGGTCGCGCAAAACTTCCTCGGTGTGTTCGCCCAGCTCCGGGCCCACCCACTTGACACGTCCATCATGGCCGGGGATCTTAGGTACGACGCCGGGGAAGCGCACCTTTTCGGGTTTGTCCTCAATGACCACCTCATGCGTCTGGATCATCCCGCGGGCCAGATAATGTTTATCCTCCGCGATGCTGGGAGCATCGTAGACCGGCCCGGCGGGGACACCGGCGTCGTCCAGCAGGTCCAGCACCGCGGAGAGCGGACGAGCTCCGGTCCACGCCGAGATGGCTCCGTTGAGTTCTTCCTCGCGGGCGCCGCGGGCCTCGGTGGTCAGCAGCGATGCGTCGGCGGCCAAATCCTCGCGCCCGATGGCCTTCATGAGGCGCACGAACACGGAGTTGGAGTTTCCGCCGATCACTACTTCGAGCCCGTCTCCGCACAGGTAGGACCCGGTGGGCACCACTCCGGGCAGCGCACCGCCGGTGCGCCGGCGCACCATGCCGTAGGCGTCGTAGTCAGGCACCAGGGACTCCAGCAGGCTGAAGACGCCTTCGTAAAGTGCGACGTCCACCGTCTGCGGTCCAGTGTGTTTGATGCCCTTGGCCTTCTGCAGCATCAGCATCAGCGCGCCGATCACCCCATAGAGCCCCGCCACGGTATCGCCCATGCTGGCAGCGGCACGACCGGCCGGGCGGTCGGGTTCGCCGGTGATGTAGCGCAGGCCGGCGAAAGATTCGGCCGAACTGCCGAAACCTGCGCGGTCCTTGTACGGTCCGGTTTGCCCGTAGCCGGAGATCCGCACGACGACGATTTCCGGGTTCAGTTCGGTGAGCACGTCCGGTCCCAGCCCCCAGCGCTCGAGCGTGCCGGGCCGGAAGTTCTCGATGACTACGTCGCACTGCGCGGCGATCTTCTTCACCGCCGCTTGGCCGGCCTCAGAGCGGAGGTCGATTGTCACCGACTTCTTGTTCCGGCCCAAGGTGCGGAACAACATGGAGGTCTTTCCCCGGGTCTTGCGCCAGTCACGCAGTTCATCGCCGCCGTTGGGGCGTTCGATCTTGATCACCTCAGCGCCGAAATCGCCGAACAGCCGGGCCGCGAACGGAGCGGCAATAAAGTTCCCCAACTCCAGTACCCGGATACCCTCCAGCGGCATGGTTCCGCCGCCGATGTGCAGGTTCTCAGTCACGAATGGCCCACTTTCTCAGTCTCATGCCTTCCCATCAGATGGGAAACATCTATCACTTGGCGGGATGAGGATAGCAAGTGACCCACAGCACATCAACTCTTGGGCGAAGGCGTTTTGGTGCCGTCCGACATAGGACTCGCCGCGTCAGGGGCGAGGGCGCGGACGAGCCACCTGGCGACCGACGGCGCACCGCTCGTCCAGTCGTAGGGGCGGCGCTGAAACGGCCTTAGTCGCTTCGCGCCGCATCCAGATCGGCGGAGATGCGCGCAGCCGCCTCCGCGACTTGGCGTCCAAAGTCCTCGCCAGGCGAGCTGGACACCCGGGCGAGCGGCATAGCGAGGCAGATGCTGGCGATGGTCTGGCCGCGCAGCACCACCGGAGCGCTGACGGAACCAAGTCCCGGCGTACGTCGGCCCACCGAGTCCACCCAACCATGGGCAGCCACCGCGTCCAGGGCCTCCGGATCATTGGACAGCAAGCGACCGCTGGAGCCCGCCGGCAGGTCGAGCCGCGCACCCACGGGCAGCGTGGCCTTCAGTTCATGCTGGCTGTCAATCGAGAGCTGGCAGATACGTTGTTCGCCCCGCCTGATCCACAACTGCGCGGTCTCCCCCGTGGCATCGCGCAGTTCTGTGAGCACCGGCAGCGCGGCGCTTTCCAAGGCCGTCCGCGCAAACCGGTGACCTAGTTTGAAGTCCCCGCTCTCTGAACGCCGCAAGAACCCGAATTCCACCATCGACACCGCCAGCCTGTGGGCGGTGGACACGGACAGCCCGGTCCGGCGCGCCAGTTCGCTGGCGGACGCCGATGCCCCGTCAACGGCATCGAGGATTGAAGCTACTCGTTCCAGCATCCGGTTGTTGGAAGACTCTGCGGCGGGCATGCCAAAAGCCTAACCGGCGGATCCTCCACATTGTTTGACGCCACCGGTCCGAGTGCGAGGCACTTCCGCGGGCGGGGCGTGGTTCAGCGGCGGTGTTTCGCTGCGCAGCTGACGCAGAACTGCGCTTCCGGCCTGATCTCCAGCCGTTCACGCGGAATCGGGTTGCCGCACGATGTACACCGCCCATAGGTTCCGGCCTCCAGCCGGGCGCGGGCATCGGCAATGTTGGACAGCGCCTTTTCCGTGCTGACCAGCAGGGCCACTTCGCGGGCCCGTTCCAGCGTGGCCGTCGAACCTTCGGGGTCGTGTTCGTCGTCGGCCGGGATGTCGCGGGTCGCCGCGGTGACTTCGGCGATGTCTACGGTGAGACGTTCAACTTGCGCCCGGTCGGACGCCTCCCGCGCATCCAGCAAGGCCGCGAAATGCGCCACCTCGTCCTGGGTTAGCTGGTCGCTCATGCTGCCTCCCGTCGTCGCGCCCTCCGGCAGTAATCCGAACCGGAGTGCCCCTAGAATACGCCGTTGCCGCCGACGCGGGGCGATCCCCTGTCAAAACTCCGCGGCGGCTGCCGGGTCAGCCGTTCAGTTTGCCGGCCATCCGCTCGCGCATGGCCACGCTGGCGGTGTTCAGCCCGATGAACTGCACATCCTTTCCGTGGTGGCGGTACTTCTCGGTGATTGCGTCCAGCGCCGCAACGGTGGAGGCATCCCAAAGATGGGAAGCGTGCATGTCGATGACCACGCGGTCCGGGTCCAGCGCATAGTCGAACTGGGTGTAGAGGTCGTTGGACGACGCGAAGAACAACTCGCCGTCGACCACGTAGGTAGCCGTTTCTTCGCCGTTCAGGTCCAACACCGTCCGCTCCACCGTCACCAAATGCGACACCCGGTTGGCGAAGAGCACCATGGCGGTCAGCACACCGAGGCCCACGCCAACGGCGAGGTTGTTGGTTGCCACCGTGGCGACGACGGTGACCAGCATGACGGCGGTCTCGCTCTTCGGCATCATCTTCAAGGTCGAGGGCTTGATGCTGTGCCAATCGAAGGTTGCCCAGGACACGAAGATCATCACGGCCACCAGCGCGGCCATCGGGATCAGCGCCACAACGTCGCCCAGGACCACTACCAGGATCAGCAGGAACATGCCGGCCAGGAACGTGGAGATGCGCGTCCGGCTGCCGGAGGCTTTGACGTTGATCATGGTCTGGCCGATCATCGCGCAGCCGCCCATCCCGCCGAAGAAGCCGGTGATGATGTTGGCCGCCCCCTGCCCCCAGGACTCGCGGGTCTTGGACGAACGGGTGTCGGTGATGTCGTCTACCAGCTTGGCCGTCATCAGCGATTCGAGCAGGCCCACGAAGGCCATGGCCAAGGCATACGGGAAGATGACCTGGAGCGTTTCCAGATTCAGCGGAACGTCCGGGAGGAACAGTACAGGCAGGCTGTCCGGCAGTTCGCCCTTGTCCCCCACCGTGGGCACGGGGACGGACGCGAACACCGTGATCAGCGTCAGCACCACAATCGCCACCAGCGGCGCCGGAACCGCGGTCGTCAGGCGAGGCAGCCCGAAGACGATCACCAAGCCGAACGCGGTCAACGGATACACCAGCCACGGTACGCCCAGCAGTTCAGGTACCTGCGAGATGAAGATCAAAATCGCCAGCGCGTTGACGAAGCCGACCATCACCTGCCGCGGAATGAACCGCATCAGCTTGGCCACCCCTAGCAGCGCCAGCAGCACCTGGAACACCCCGGCCAGGATCACGGCGGCCACCAGATAGTCCAGCCCGTGGCTGTCCACCAGAGGTGCGATCACCAAGGCCACCGCACCGGTGGCCGCGGAGATCATCGCCGGGCGCCCGCCGAGGAACGCGATCGAAACCGCCATGGTGAACGACGCAAACAGTCCCACCCGAGGATCGACACCGGCAATGATGGAGAAGGCAATGGCTTCCGGGATCAAGGCCAGGGCAACTACCAGGCCGCCGAGCACTTCCGTCTTCAGCAGCCGTGGCGACTTCAGCGTCCGCAGCACGGACTGACGTTGCTCAGGAGTCAGTTCTGGTCGGGCACCGGCGGTGGTCGTGGCCATGGTGGTCTCCGTTCACGGTTCGGAAGGCAGAATGCCTCGGCATCCAGCGAAAAAATTGGGGGCGCAGCGTCGCGCGGAAGAAATCGTCGACGGCGACAATTCGCGTCGGGACGTGGACAACTCTAACCTGACGTTAGGGTAGGGTTGCAATTGGCCTCAGGAGGGGTTGACGGAATGGACAACGAACGCACTGCGGCGGGACCACGCACCATGCACATCGGTGAACTTGCCGATGCAACCGGCCTGTCGTTGCGGACCATCCGCCACTATGACGAGGTCGGCCTACTGCCGGCCAGCACACGGACCGAGGGCGGATTCCGCGTCTACCTCAGGTCCGATCTCGACCGGTTGTTAATCATTCGCTCCATGAAACCGCTGGGTTTCACGCTGGAGGAGATGGCCGAACTCCTCAAGATCGTCGATGTGTTGTCCGACGGCGCCGACCATCCCGCTGAACGCGAACTTCTGCAGGACTACATCCGCCGCGCGGATGAAAAGCGTGACAAGTTGGCCCTGAACCTCGCGCGGGCGGACGATTTCATCAGCGACCTACGCCGCCGGTAGCCACCAGCGGTACCCTCGGTTTCAGGAGGTAACGCCATGGCAGCCGAACTTCAGACCGACGTCCTGGTCATCGGGGCCGGTCCCACCGGCCTCATGCTCGCCAACTGGCTGGCCAAGCTGGGCATCGAGCACATCATCGCCGACGGCAAGTCGGGCCCCACCCGGGAATCGCGGGCGTTGGGCGTCCAAGCGCGGAGCATGGAAATTTATGACCAGCTGGATCTCGCCGAGACGGTTGTGGCCGAAGGAAGCTTGGCGGAGTCCATCATCATTGGCTTCGGTCCGCGGCCGCGCGGCCGGATCCCGCTGGGCCGAATGGGCCGTGGCATCACGCCGTTCCCGGGTGTCATGTTCTACGAACAAAGCAAGAATGAAGAGTTGCTGCTGCGGAATCTGCAGGCGCTGGGCGGCGAGGTGCTCTGGGCGCACCGTCTGGGCGAGCTGGACATCGCGGACGGCACCCCGAGTCCTGACCACCCCGTCCGGGCCAAGCTGACGGGCCCGGACGGCGAGGCCGTGGTCCGCGCCCGCTACTGTGTCGGAGCGGACGGCGCCTCGTCCACCGTACGCACCAGCCGGGGCATCGCCTTCGAGGGATCCACCAGTCCGCACACGTTCTTCGTCTGCGACGCCACCGACGTGCACGGCCTGTCCCCTGGCTCGGTCAACATCCGCGCCGGCGTCGACGACTTCCTTCTGGGTTTCCCGATGGCAGGCCCCGGCCACGAGCGGCTCATCGGGGTGGTCCCCGATCCCTCCGTTAATTCCCTGAAACCCACCAACGACGGCGGTGCGGAGGTTTCGGAGGAGGCCATCCGGGAGCGTCTGGCCCACCATTTCGACGTCGGATACGGCGGCTCGAACTGGTTCTCCACCTACCGCGTGCATCACCGGATTGCCGGGCAGTTCCGGGACGGTCCAGTGTTCCTCGCCGGCGACGCCGCGCACGTCCACTCCCCCGTGGGCGCGCAAGGCATGAACACCGGACTGCAGGACGCGCATAATCTGGCGTTCAAGTTCGCCGATGTGCTGAGCGGCCGGGCCGCGGACTCCTACCTGGACCGCTACCAGGCGGAGCGGCGGCCGGTGGCGGTGCGGCTGCTGCAAACTACGGACCGGGTGTTCGGGTTCATCACGTCGACCTCGCCCTGGGCGATCGCCGCCCGGAAGTGGGCGCTGCAGTTCCTGATCCCGGTGGTCACCCGGGTGGTGCCGCGGTCCCGGGGCGCTTCCCGCATGTTCGGCTACTTGTCGCAGACCCGGATCCACTACTGGATGAGCCCCGACGCGAAGGAAGCGGCCGGCGGCCGGCGCGGCAAGGTGGTGGGACGGCGGCTGCCCTACACCGGCAGCAACTTCGACACGCTGCGCAGCTTGCAGTGGCAGGTGCACTCATACGGTGAGCCAGGCCCCGCCGTCGTCAATCATGTGCAGTCAGCACTGGGGCTGACCGTGCACGTGCTGCCGCGCAACGGGAACACGAGGCTGGATCCGGAGCAACTGTACTTGGTGCGGCCGGATGGGTTTGTTGCGGCTCAGGCTGCGCCCAGCTACGCCGTGTCAACGTTCAGCCAGGCGCTGCGGCGCGGACGCCGCTCGGTCAAGGTCTGACCCGAATGCCGACTCCGGCGGAACAGTCGGCTAGACCTGCACGCCTTTGGGCACCACCATCATCGGGCACATTCCGTGGTGCAGCACGGCCTGGCTCACCGAGCCGAGCAACAGGCCGGGAAAGCCGCCGTGGCCGCGGGTGCCCAGCACCAGCAGTCCGGCAGTGCGGGTGGCATGGATCAGCACCTCGGCGGGTTTGGTGAGGTAAAAGTTCCAGCTGGCATCCAGCTTCGGATAGCGGCCCTGAACTTCGCCCAGCACGGCGTCCAGTTCGGCGGCGACTTCCTCGCGGAACCGCTGCGCCCCTGCCGCATTGTCCAGCCAGAGCGAGTCGCGGTAGAAGGGTGCACGAGCGGACAGTATCCGCAGCGGGCTGGCACGCCGGACGGCTAGTTCGGCGGCTGCCCACAAGGCCGGATTGGAGCTGCCCGCAGCATCAACACCAACCACCACCTGCCCGGCGTAGCTGAACTTCTCGTTGGGGTCCGGCGGATGCAACCCCTGGTCTGTTCCGCCCTGCGGCGACGGGACCAGCCACGGCACCGGCCCCACCGGCAGCGCCGCAGCCGCGTCGTCGGAGACTTCAGCTGCTGTTTTCCCTGGTGTCCACCGCTCCGGCACCACCACTGTGGGACATTCTCCGTGGGCCGCCAGGGCGGAGGAGACACTGCCCAACAGCCGGCTGGCGAAGCCGCCGCGGCCGCGTTTGCCCACCACAGCCAGCCCCGCGGATGCCGACTCGTCCACCAGCACCTCGCTCGGATCCCCGGAGACCACGTGCCCTTCGGCCCGCAGCCCCAGAGCTCCCGCGCGGTCCAGCGCCGTCTGCAGCACGCTTTCCCCGCCGCGCCGGGCGGTCGCTAGGTACTGGTGGTCCACTTGGGGATCATCAACGCCGGCGGTCGAAACCACGATGACCAGCCGCACCGGCCAGCCCCGGGACTGAGCCTCGGACAGCGCCCAGTCCAGTGCCCGGCCGCTGGTTTCCGAGCCGTCGAATCCCACCAGGACGAACTCTTCCATGCCCCCACCCTAGGGGAAGCCGGCGGCGCTGAGTAGGTGTGGCAACCCATAGGGGCGGCGGGCGTCCCGCAGGCAGCGGGGTCGGCCGATTACTCGTTGCCGTCTCTCTGATAAACGTCCGGGATGCCGTCGTGGTCGGCGTCGACCTGCTCCTCTGCCTCGATCTGCCGGTAGTGCCGGTTGCGGGCACGGAGCACCACCGAAGCGAGCAAGGCTGCCAACAGCGACGCCGCAAGAATCGCGACCTTGGCATGGTCATTCGCCGGCGTGCCCAGGCCGAAGCTGAGCTCGGCCACCAGCAGCGAGACGGTGAAGCCAATGCCCGCCAGCAGGGAGATTCCCAGCAAGTCAACCCACTTGAATGATTTGTCCAGTTCGGCCTTGGTCAGCTTGCTCATCAGCCACGTGGTCCCGACAATACCGATCGGCTTGCCCAGCACCAGACCGGCAATAATGCCGATCGCCACCGAATCGCCCAGCGCAGAGACGAAGCCTTCGACACCGCCGATAGCCACGCCGGCGGAGAAGAAAGCGAACACGGGAACCGCGCACCCGGCCGAGACCGGGCGGATCCGGTGTTCGAATGTTTCGGCGAGTCCGGGCCCCGCCTCCGGCCCTCCACTGGCGCGGCTGCGCAGCACCGGTACCGTGAAGCCGAGCACCACGCCGGCGACGGTGGCGTGGATGCCGGAGGCGTGGACCAGCGCCCACGCCACCACGCCGATCGGCAACAGGATGACCCACATGGCGATGCGGTGCTTGCCGAAGACGGCGCGGAACTTCTGCACCAGGAAGGCGTAGAGGGCAATCGGAATCAGCGACAGCAGCAGGGCGGTGGTGTTGATTTCCTCGGTGTAGACGAAGGCGATGATGGCAATCGCGATCAAATCGTCCACCACTGCCAACGTAAGCAGGAAGATCCGCAGCGCGCTGGGCAGATGCGAGCCGATGACTGCCAAGACCGCCACCGCAAAGGCGATGTCCGTCGCGGTCGGGATAGCCCAGCCACGCAAGGTCTCGGGACTGCCCCAGTTAATGGCTGCATAGATGAGCGCGGGGACAACCACTCCGCCCAGAGCGGCTGCCACCGGCACCATGGCCTTGCGCGGGCTGCGAAGATCCCCGGCAACGAACTCGCGTTTCAGCTCCAGCCCGACCAGGAAGAAGAACACCGCCAGCAAACCGTCCGCAGCCCAGGCGCCCAGACTCAACTCCAAGTGCCAGGGCTTATAGCCGACGGTGAAGTCGCGCAGGGCGAAATACCCGTCGGCCGCCGGTGAGTTTGCCCAGATCAGGGCGACGACCGCGGCGAACACCAACAGGGCGCCGCCGACCGTTTCCTTCCGCAGAATTTCGCCGATTCGCAGCGCTTCAGCATAGCTTCCGCGCCCCAAGACTTTGGGTTTGGCGGACGATTCAGGGGATTTAGCAGCCATCACGGCTCCTCATAGGGTCGACAACAGAAATTGCCGACCAGACTTCCCGGCGCACCTCTTCCACCCTATCCACCGCTTCGACGCGCATCAAACGAGGTTGTGGCGCAAGCGGTGCTAATCTGGCCGCTATGCAAGCCGGGGTCGGTTGGTTGCAGCGGGTGACATCGTCCATCCGGCACACCGTCAAACGCGTGCCGGCAACGGGCGCCTCCGCTCTCAGGCGGCTGCGGTGGGCGCCGAAGCACCCGGCGCAGTTGATCGTGCTGGGCTTCGTCGGCGCCATCGCGGCTGGCACCGGCATCTTGATGCTTCCGATAGCCAAGCGGGGAGCAGGCGGGGCCGGCTTCCTGGAGGCCCTGTTCACGGCCACGTCCTCCGTCTGCGTGACCGGGTTGGCGGTGGTCGACACTGCGGTGTTCTGGACCCCGTTCGGCCAAGTAGTCATCATGGTCCTGATCCAGTTGGGCGGCTTCGGCGTCATGTCCTTCGGCGCGCTGCTCGGCGTCCTACTGGCTGGCAGGCTGGGACTCCGAGCCCGCATTTCCGCCGCAGCGGAAACCAAAAGCGCCGGATTCGGCGATGTGCGCGCCGTGCTGCTCGGGGTCCTGCGTATTTCCCTGCTGACCGAGGCCGTGTTGGCCATCATCCTGATGTTCCGCTTCATCATCGGTTACGGCTACTCCCCCGGACGCGCCCTCTGGGAAGGCGTGTTCCATGCGGTGTCGTCTTTTAACAACGCAGGCTTCGCCTTGTACACGGACAACCTGATGGGGTTCGCCGGTGACCCGTGGGTCTGCCTGCCGATCGCTGCGGCGGTCATCATTGGCGGCATGGGTTTTCCCGTGCTGGTGGAGCTGTACCGTCACTACCGCCGCCCCATCCACTGGAGCATGAACACCAAACTGGTACTCAGCGGCACCGCCGTGCTGCTGGTGCTCGGCACGGTTTTCATCACCGCGGTGGAGTGGGGCAACCGGGCAACCCTAGGCTCCATGCCTCCCGGCGAGCGCATCATGGCAGGTTTTTTCCAGTCGGTCATCACCCGCACCGCCGGATTCAACAGCGTGGATATCGGCCAGCTCCATCCGGTGAGCTGGATGGGCATGGACATCCTGATGTTCATCGGCGGCGGCCCGGCCGGGACCGCGGGCGGGCTGAAAATCACCACCTTCGCCGTGCTGTTCTTTATTCTGTACACCGAGATCCGCGGCGGCGCCGCGGTCAATATCTTCGGCAAGCGCCTCTCCCGCTCCGTGCACCGCCAGGCCATCACGGTGGTGCTGCTGGCGATCGCCGTGGTGGTTGCCGCCACCATGGCCCTGATGTTCCTGGCCCCCTTTGGCCAGGAACGGCTGCTGTTCGAGGTGGTGTCGGCTTTCGGCACCGTCGGGCTCTCCACCGGCATCACGGCCGCCCTGCCGCCGGCCGGCCAAGGCATCCTGATCACGCTGATGTTCATCGGCCGGCTTGGTCCGGTGACACTGGCATCCGCCCTCGCCCTGCGGCAACGCCCCATCCTGTACGAATACCCTAAGGAAAGGCCGCTCATTGGCTAAGACCCATTCCCACTTCCCACGCACCAGCGAGCGCAGCCGAGAAGTGCAGACAATGGCCGTCATCGGGCTCGGCCGCTTCGGCGGAGCCGTGGCCCGTGAACTCGAAAGCCAAGGCACCCAGGTCCTGGGCATCGACAGCGACGAGGACAAGGTGCAGGCGTTCAACGGCCTGCTCACGCACGTGGTCCGTGCCGATTCGACTAAAGAAGAAGTCCTGCGCCAACTCTCGGTGCATGAATTCGACCGGGTGGTAGTGGGAATCGGCACGGACATCGAGGCCAGCATCCTGACCGCCTCCAGACTGCTGAAGTTCGAGACACCGGTCATTTGGGCCAAAGCGATCAGCGAGCCGCACGCGGAGATCCTCGAGCAGCTCGGCGTCCAGCACGTGGTCCGTCCGGAAAATGACATGGGCAGGCGTATCGCCCACCTGGTCCGCGGCGCAATGCTGGATTACGTGGAATTCGAAGACAACTTCGTGATGATACGCACCTCGCCGCCGTCCATCGCCCAGGACCGCCCGCTCGAGGTGCTGCAGCTGCGCTCGAAGTTCAACATCACCGTTGTTGCGGTCAAGCGTCGGGGCGGGGTGTGGGAGCACACAACCGGGCAGACCGTGCTGTACGACGACGACCAGATCATCGTTCAGGGCAGCAAAGACAAGGCCGAAGCCTTCAGCGCCTTGGTCTAGCCGGCCAGCAGCATGGCGAGCAGTCCGACCAGGGCAGACAACACGCCAACCGCCGTGAGGATCTTGCCCAGCAGCAGCACAATCCGGCCCGGCGGCTCCGGTTCGGACACCTGCCACCGGTCGGGCCGGCGAGCGTCGTAGTAGACCAGCACGTCCGAGCCGGCCGCCACGTCGGAGCTGGATCCAGCGGGGAATACGCCTTCCAAGAACCCGTGCCGGGTGTCGAACCAGCGCACGCCCCGGCGGCGTCCGTCGTCGAACGCCACGCCGTCTGCACTGTGCCAGCGGATCCCCGCCAGCCGCAGCACCGCGGCTACCAACAGCAACAGCACGCCCGGTACCAGCGCAGCCCACGTCAGCACTTCGGTCACCAAGCCGATGGACGTGGCAAGATCTGGCATGGACAGATCGTATGCCACCCGACGGATTCTCCGGGGAAAATTTTGCTGAACATTGCACGGTGACAGCCCGCAGTGACGACGGAGGCGCTGTCGCGGATCTCCACCGGTATCCACGGGTCTCCACGCGCTCGCTGGCGCTCGCTTGGTCGACCACCGCGCTCGCTTGGTCGACCACCGTGCGCGTTTGGCCGACCACCGTGCGGTTAGGGCAGGCCGAGGATGCCGGCGAACACGTCCAGATGGTGTTCAAAGAGGGATCCGGGTTCGGTAAAGGTGTCCCGCCCGTATTGGCCGAATACCTCGAAGCTCACGGCGCCGAAAAGCGCCGTCCAGACCAGTGCGCCGCGGGCGACCAGCTCGTCGGGAGCTGTCAGGCCCATCTCCTGTCGGATGGCCGCAAGGTCACGCTGCAGGGCTGCTTCATGCTGCACGGCTTCCTGCCGCGCCGGCTGAGGTGCGGCCCCCTCCGCTTCGGACTGCGCCGTGATCGCACCTTCCCGGTAGGCGTCGTCGATAATCCGCACCAGCGCGGTGACCACCCGGATGCCGGGACCGGTAGTGCGCTCGGCGGGAGCCTGGTACCCCGGCACCGGCGACCCGAACAACAGGGCGTAGCGGGCCGGTTCCCGCACGCCCCATTCCCGTACTGCCCTGCACAGCGCCCGGAACCTGGCCCCGGCGTCGCGCTCCCCGGCAGCCGCGACCGCCTGCTCCACGGCTTCGCCCAGTTCGTTGTAGGCCTCCACCACCAGCAAGGTGAGCAGCTCATCCCGGCTGGCCACGTAGCGATAGACCGCAGAAGACACCACGCCAAGTTCGCGGGCCACGGCGCGCAGCGATAACGCCGCGGCGCCGACCTGGCTCAACTGTTCACGCCCGATCCGGATGATGTCGTTGATGGTTTGTTCGCGGGCGCGTTCGCGCGGGGTGCCTGCCATGCCCCGATCCTGCCGGATTGGCGAGAGCACTGTCAACTTTCGAGAGCACCGCTCTTGACAAGCACAACACTCGGGTCCAAAGTAGTTACCGAGAGCACTGCTCTCGAATGGCCGAGACGCCCGTCGACGCCACCACGAACCCGACTTTCGACCAAGGACAGGAACATCACCATGAGCAACCTCTACGTCGTTACCGGAGCCGGCCCGGTTGGCACCACCGTCGCCGAGCAACTGGCCGGGCAGGGCCACCGCGTGCGGATCCTGACCCGCTCCGGCAGCGGGCCGGTCCACCCGCTGGTGGAGCGCCGGTCCGCGGACGTCTCCCGCCCCGGCGAGCTGGACGAACTTTTCGCCGGCGCTGCCGCGGTCTTCCACTGCATCCACGCCAGCGCCTACAGTGCAGCTGCGTGGCAGGCCGAACTGCCGGCGGCCGAGCAGAATGTCCTGGCCGCGGCCGGACGGGCGGGAGCGGTGGTGGTCTTTCCGGAGAGCCTCTACTCCTACAACCGGCCGGACCAGGTGATGACTGAAAACAGCCCGCGGCGGGCCAGCGGCGGCAAACGCGGCGTGCGCACGGCCCTGCTGGCCGGCCGGGCTGCGTCGGCCACGCCCACCGTGAGCGTGGTGGCCTCGGACTTCTTCGGCCCGCATGTGCTGAACGCGCACGCCGGCGAGCGCATGGTGCCGCTGGTGCTGTCCGGCAAGACCATCCGGGTGCTGGGCAAGCCGGACCAGCCGCACTCCTTCACCTACGTTCCGGATCTGGCCGCGGCGATGATTGCCGCCGCCGGCAACCGCAAGGTTTGGAACACGGTGCTGCATGCCCCGACCGTTCCGGCCGTCACGCAGCGCGGCATCGTCGAGGCTTATGCCCGGGCCGCCGGCACCCCGGCGCCCAAAGTCGGTTCTATTCCGGGCTGGCTGCTGCGCGGCATGGGCGCCTTCGCCGCCGGGATGCGCGAACTGGTGGAGATGAGCTACCAGTTCGAGCGGCCGTTTGTGATGTCCTCGGCGCAGAGCGAAGAACTGCTGGGGCTCCGGCCAACTCCACTGGACCAGGCCGCGGCGGAGACCGTGAGCTGGTGGCGCGGCCGCTTGGCGTCCCGGCAGGAAGCCGTCTCTGCCGCCTGAACCGGCCCTCTCGCCGTCGTGGTTTTAGCGGATGGAGATGGTTCGCAGGTCCAGTTGCCGCAGCACGCGGTCAACAACCTCCGGGTCCATGTCCGGTTCGCTGCGCGCCGCCACGACCTCCTGCCGGGCGGCATTCAGCGCAATCGTCTGGGCGGTGACCAGCACCTCGCGGCCGGCCTTGCGTGACTTCGGCTGCTTGTTTCCGGCAGCGTGCAGCAAATCGGTGCCCAGCCGGTGCATCCGCTGCTTGACCGCCTCGACTTTTTCCGCCGGCAGATCCTTCATCAGCTCGGAGTCGTGCAGGGCGGCAATGGCAGCCTCCTGCGCCCGGCCAGCCAAGACGCGCGCCGCTTCGTGTTCTTCGGTGCCGCCGTCCTGGGCCTTCAACACGCGCATCAGCCACGGCAGGGTCAGGCCGGGCAGCACCAACGTTGCCAGCAGCACGGCGCAGGCAACCACCAGGATCTCGTGCCGGCCCGCGAAGGCCGTGCCGTCGGGCAACGTCACCGGGATGGCCAGTGCCAGCGCCAAGGTGGCGAGCCCGCGCATGCCGCACCAGGTCAGGATCAGCACGTCCTTGGTTGAGGTCGGCGGCAGTGCGTCCTCCTTGGCGCGGGACAGCCACGCCAACCCGGCCATCCACAGGAACCGCACGGCGATCACCAGGACGCACACGGTGACGGCCAGGCCGAGCATGCCGAAGACGGCGGTGCCCTCCTCCACGACCACCTGCCGGATCTCCAGCCCCATCAGGCCAAAGGCCAAGCCGGTGGCCAGCAGTTCCACCACGTCCCAGAACGCGCGGCGGGTGACCCGCTCGGCGGCATCCTGCGGCCGGGACCGCCGTTGGATCTCCAGCGCGGTCACCACCACCGCCACCACGCCGGATGCGTGGAGTTCTTCAGCCAGGATGTAGGCGGCAAAGGGCACCACCAGCGTAATGGCACTGCGGGCCACCAGCGCAGTGACGAAATGGGTAATCATCATGGTGATCCAGCCCATCAAAATGCCGAGCGCGACGGCGATGGCGGCCCCCAGCAGGAAGTGGAGCAACAGTCCCACGCCGACGTCGCTGCCGGACAGCGACGCTCCCACAGCGGTCTGGAAGATCACGATGGCCGCGGCATCGTTGAACAGGCCCTCGCTCTGCAGCACCGTGATCAGCCGCCGCGGCATGTGGACGCGCCCGGCAACGGATTCCACCGCCACCGGGTCGGGCGGTGCCATCACGGCGCCCAGCGCAATGGCCGCCGGGATGCCGATGCTGCCGATCATCAGCCAGGCCGCACCGGCCACCACCGCCGTGGTCACCGCCACCAGGGCCACCGCCAGCAGGACGATGGTGCGCCAGCGGATCCGGAAAACCGCCCACGAGCTGCGCTGCGCGGTGGCATAGAGCAGCGGCGGCAGGAAAAGCGGGAGAATCAGCTCCGGGGTAATGTCGATTTTCGGAAACCCCGGAATGAAGGTCAACGCAACCGCCAGCAGCAGCATCAGCACCGGGTAAGGCAGCCGCAGCCTTTCGCCGAGGCCGACGGCCACCACCGTGGCAAAGAGCAGTCCGATAATGAGTGCCAGTTGGTCCACTGTCCCGCTTCCGTCGAGGTGGTGCTGAGGATGAGCCGGGTCTGTGGACGCGGTTCCGGGTGCTCCAAATCTACAGCGCCGCACCTGACGCCCGCAGGCCCCCAACCTCGGTCGGGATGGGCCCTTGTGGGCCAACCGGTGCCGGTGAGAAAGTGATTCCATGCCCGCAGATTTCGCCCCAGTGAGCCGTGAGTTCAGCCGAAACGTGCTGCTGCCCGGCGGGGATCGGTCCCGTCAGTCGAGAGCGGGCCGGTCCGCGACCGCGGGCAGGTCTAACTCGATGTACCGTCGCAGTATGGTCCCCCACTGACACATGCGCCACCGCCGTCCTCGCGGCAGCGCCTGCAATTCCCGCCCGCCCACGTTCTACCACGGCTGGCACCAGCCCGGCTGTCGGCTGGCGCCGCCCACTTCCGGAGGTTCAATGACAACCATGCCTGCACCACAGGACGCGTTCTACGCCGAGCCCGAACCCGCCCTCGCACCCGAGGCGGCGGTCGAGATTACCTCGCCCGCCGCCGTCGTGCGCCTCACCGAGCGCCCCGATGTGGTCAAGGTCAAGGGCGTTTACGCGCTGGTCAACACGTCCCTGACCCCGCACCAGGCGATGGTGGAGGACCTGCTGTTTGTCCGGCGGGTCCTTGACCAGGCGCAGATTCCCTACCTGTTGGTCCGCGGCAACGACGCCCGGCCGGTGGTGGCGGTGAACTGGGAACAGCGCGACGGGCTGCGCGCAGCCCTGCTGGCGGCCTGCGCGGACGAGCCGTTCTATTCCCTGACCATGGACGCGAAGAAGAAGACCGCCCGGCTGGTGGCGGACTGCGAGCTCGCCGAGGGCGACCAGGCGCGGGCCATCCGGCTGTACCGCCCGCGGATCGAGCCGACCGGCGGGCTGCGCTACGGCCAGGGCACCGGCGTGCAGGTGGAGCTGTGGCGCTGGGACAACGGGCTGATCCACCTGCCGATTGAAAACTCACTGACCCGGCGCACGCTGCCGGCCGCGGAGGCGGTCCGCGGCGAGGTGGAACGCTACGGGCACCGCTGGCCGACCATCGAGAACATGTTCGCCGACCATGCCACGGACATCGACTTCGAGATCGACATCGTGTTTTCCTGGGTGGACGGGAACAACCGCGAGTACCAGCGCTACCGCAACAGCTTCATGGAAAACGCGGTGGTGGGCGAAGGCGACGACGCCGAGGCGCGCTTCCGCCAGATCGACGAACTGCGGTACGCGCTGCGCTCGGTGTACATGTTCGCGCCCTGGATCCGGCGCATCTTCATCTGCACCGACTCGCCCCTGCCGGACTGGCTGGACGCGGAGCACCCGGACATACAGGTGGTGCGCAGCGCGGAGCACTTCCGCGACCCGGCCGTGCTCCCGGTCTTCAATTCGCAGGCGATCGAGGCGCAGCTGCAGCACATCGAGGGCCTGGGCGAGCACTTCCTCTATTCCAACGACGACATGTTCTTTGGCCGGCCGGTGGGCCCGGACATGTTCTTCTCCCCCGGCGGGATCACCAAGTTCGTGGAGGCCGACACCCGGATCGGGCTCGGCGACAACCATCTGGACCGCTCCGGTTTCGAGAACGCGGCCAGGGTGAATCGCAAGCTGCTGTACGACCGCTTCGGCCGGATCACCACCCGGCATCTGGAGCACTGCGCGGCGCCGCTGCGCAAATCCGTGCTGCTGGAGATGGAGGAAGAATTCGCCGACGAGTTCAAGTCCACCGCGGCCAGCCGGTTCCGAGCCAAGGACAACATCTCGGTGACCAACTCGCTGTACCACTACTACGCGTTGCTGACCGGCCGGGCAGTGACCAATCCGGGCGCCAAGGTCACCTACGTGGACACCACCATGTATTCCGGCCTGGCGAAACTGGAGAGGCTGCTGCAGAAGCGCAACCGGGACTTCTTCTGCCTCAACGACGGCAGCTTCCCGGAGGTCCCTGCCGAGGAACGCCAGCGCGTGGTCACCGACTTCTTGGCCCGCTATTTCCCGCTCCGCGCACCGTGGGAGAAGCAGCCGACTGCCTAGCAAGCCTCCCGGCTCCCGACGTCAAGCCGGCCTGATCCGGCCGGGGGGGCGTCGGTCAGTGGTGGGCCGGAATCCGGCCCGGCCGCACGGCGTCGGGAATGACGACGGCGGCGTCCTCCAGCCGCTGCCGGGTCTCCGCCGCGGTGACCTGCCGTCCGACCGGCAGCCCTCCGCGGGCCGGAACCACGGAATGGACCACCGTGTCCTCGTAGACGTGGACCATGTTGTAGGCCTGCGCGGCATCCCGGCCGCGGGTGCTGCCGGCGTCGGCGGCCAGGTCCTGGGTGTAACAGGTCGCCGAGGCGACGGACACCGGAATGCCGGCGAACGTGGCGGTGGTGGAATAGTGCAGGTGGCCGGCGACGATCCCGGTCACGTCGCTGCCGCGCAACACCTCGGCCAGTTCGGCCTGGCCGCGCAGCTCCACCAGCACCGCCAGGTCCTGCACGCTGGGCACCGGCGGGTGGTGCATGGCGAGGATGGTTCCGTGCGGTGCGGGTTCGGCCAGCTCGTCGGCCAGCCACTGCAGTTGCTCGTCCTCCAGCTGGCCGTAATGTGCGCCCGGAACGGTTGAATCCAACGTCATCACCCGCAGGCCGTTGACGTCGTACACCCGGTCCAACGGTTCGGCGCTGGCGGGCTCGTCCAGCAGCATGGTCTTCAGCCCGGAGCGGTCGTCGTGGTTGCCCATTGCCCAGATCACCTGGGCCCCGAGGTTCACCGCCGCTGGTTCTACGATTCTTCGCAGTCTGGCGTAGGCCTCCGGCTCACCCTTGTCCGCCAAGTCGCCGGTAAAGATCAGGGCTTCGGGCCGGGAACCGGAGTCTTGCAGATCCTCAAAGATCTGCGCCAGTCTGGCTTCGCTGTCCACCGCTCCGTAGAGCCGGCCGTCGCCTGCCACTAAATGCGTGTCACTGATGTGAAGTAGGAAGTGGTTGGGCCGTGGATGCTCGGCCTGACGGAGGTCCATCATCTACCTTCTGTTGCTCGCCTGACGTGTGCTGTCCGGTTCACTACAAACCATACAAACAGAAAAATGCTGAACTGTGGGTGAATTTGACGCGGCAGTTACACATATTCCGGTTATGTTTTTTCCACAATGCCGAAGTGCGCGGCGAACAAGGGAGCGAGTTTACTGATCTGGACCGGCGTCATGGCCGCCCCGCGCAGGCCTTCCAGCCCGGCCAGTTCTTGCATTTCCAAGCCCCGCAGATCAGCATGCTTCAGTTTCGCCCCGGTCAGGTCCAGCCGCCGCACCCGGCTGTCGGCAAAGGCCAACCGGTGGGCAGCAGCACCGCCGAGATCCAGTTCATCCAGAATGCAGCCGGTGAACAGCACGTCGCGCAGTTCCGCTCCACGCAGGTTCACATAGCCGAGTTTGCAATTGCGGAACTCTACCGACTCCCACTCGGACTCGTACACCTCGGCCGAACCGAACCGAGAACCGTCAACCAACACCCTCCGGAACAGCGAGCGGGGGGCACTAAACACCGGAGCGTTTAGCCGTTCGATCGCTACGTCCACGAAGCCCGCGGCCCGCAGGTCGGCACCATCCACCGAAACATCGTGAAGCGTGCATTCGGTGAACGAGACACCGGCCAGGCGCCGGCCGTCCAGCTCTGAGCCGGCGAACCGCTGGCCGGTCACGTGCCGCTCCGGTGCCAAGGCCGACGCATCGCCGTCGGTCAATTGCCCCAGGTCCGGGGCATCGATACGCGGGGTGAAATCGTCCGGTCTAGCCATCTTTGGAGCATACCCAGACCATGCAGGCAATGGACCGGCTCGAAGACCTGTGAGACGGCTGGCCCGGGCTTCCCGCGCTTCTGGCCACCATTTGCTCTGCGCCGGGCGTAGAACGGGTGCGCTCAAGGCCAAACACGTGTTCGATGGCAGCATGCAGATTCTCCTTCTGGGCGGCACCGCCTGGCTAGGACATGAAATCGCCGCCGAAGCGCTGCGCCGCGGCCACCAGGTCACCTGCCTGGCCCGCGGCACCTCCGGATCGGTTCCCGCCGGGGCACGGCTGGTCCGTGCCGACCGAGACGCCCCGGACGGTCTGCACGCCGTCGCGGAACAGCGCTGGGATGCCGTGTTCGATGTTTCCCGTCAGCCCGGCCAGGTCCGCCGGGCTGTGGCTGCACTGGCCGACACGGCCGGGCATTTCACTTTCGTGTCCTCCTGCAGTGTCTACGCCGACCATGGCAGCCCGGGTGCCGACGAAACCGCCGGGTTACTGCCGCCCCTAGAGTCGGACGTGATGACCTCGCCGGACGTCTACGGCGAGGCGAAGGTCGCCTGCGAGGACGCAACCCGGAACGCGTTCGGTTCCGACCGGTGCCTGATCGTTCGGCCGGGCCTGATCGCCGGACCCGGCGACATCACCGACCGCACCGGCTATTGGCCGCTGCGTTTCGCCCGGCCCGTGGCCGACGACGGCTCCGTCCTGGTCCCCGGTGCACCGAGGTTGGACGCCCAGGTCATCGACGCCCGGGACCTCGCCGCTTGGCTCGTCGCCGCAGCGGAACAGCAGCTGACCGGGGAGTTCAACGCCGTGGGCGACGTCCTGCCGCTGGCCGAGCATCTGGAGATTGCCCGAGGCGTCGCGGGCCATGCCGGTCCGGTCCTCGTGCTGGACCAGGAGGAGCTGGCCGCAGCCGACGTCAACCCGTGGGCTGGCCAGCGGTCCCTGCCGCTCTGGCTGCCGCTGCCCGACTTTGCCGGTTTCATGTCCCGCAGCAACGCGGCAGCCAAAGCAGCAGGCCTGGCCTTGCGTCCGCTGGCAGAGACCCTGGCTGACACCCTTGACTGGGAACTGGCCACCGGCCCCGACCGCCCACGCAACGCCGGGCTGACGCCGGACGAGGAGCGCCGGCTGCTGACCATCGCGCACGCCCGGGTGTGAGGAGAGGACGACCCTTGAGACGTCCTCGTGGCAGTTGTAGCGTGACAGGACAGCAGGCCAACGGGCCCGCCGCTTCCCTAGGAGGCTACCGTGACGATTCCCCCGCCGCCGGAACCCAGGCCAGATCCGAACGAGCCCCGGCCCAACCCGCCGTTCCCGCCGGAGCCGAACCCGGATCCCATGGCGCCGCCCGAGCCAAATCCGGATCCGTTGGGGCCGCCGGATCCCGGGCCTGGCCCGTTCCCCGATCCCGGGCCGATGGTTCCGCCGCGCGGTCCCTAGCTCACGGCAACATGCGGCAACGAGCGGGGACGCGGACGGCGGACCACCATACAATGAGCGGGTGACCGCTACCTTTCGGCCCGCATGAGTTCGCGCCTGCACAGCCTCGTCATCGAGACGCTCGGCAAGCGCATTGTCTCCGGTGAATTGACCGCCGGTGCCACCACGCATTCCGAACAGTTCGAGGCCGAGCTCGGAGTCTCGCGCTCCGTGATGCGCGAGGGCGTGCGTGTGCTGCAATCGCTGGGCCTGGTGGAGTCGGTCAAGCGGATTGGCATCCGCGTGCTGCCGCCCGAGCGCTGGAACAAGTTCGACCCGTCCGTCATCCGCTGGCGGCTGGCGGCAGAAGGCAAGGGCGTCCAGCTGCGCTCGCTCACGGAGCTGCGCTCCGCCGTCGAACCTGCTGCCGCTGAACTGGCGGCACAGCACTCCCCGGAGGAGATGTCCGCAGAGCTCATGGCCATCGCCGCCAAGATGCGCGCGGTGGGCCGGGCCGGCGATCTGCAGCAATTCCTGGAGCTGGACATCCAGTACCACGCGCTGGTCTTGGCGGCCTCCGGCAACGAGATGTTCGCGCAGATGCACTCGATGATCGCCGAAGTGCTCCGCGGCCGGACCGATTACGGGCTGATGCCCGCCCACCCGCACGAAGAAGCGCTGCAACTGCACGTGGACGTCGCCAACGCCATCCAATCCGGCCGGCCCGAAGCCGCCCGGCAAGCGATGGACCAGATCATGCGCCGGACCATCGAGGAAGTCCGCAGCGTCTGGGAAGACGAGCCCCGGCTGTTCGAAGACGCCGGGGCCTAGACCTGCCGGCCGCCCCGCCTGCTACTCCGCGTCGTTGAAGCGCAGCAGCACCTTGCCGCTCTGCGACGAGTCCCGCGCCATCCCGAACGCCTCCAACGCATCGGCCGCGGCGTATTCATGGGTCATCACCGGATCCGCATAAAGCGATCCGTCGGCCAGCGCCGCAATGACCTCGTCGATCTCGTCGTTGAAGCGGAAGGAACCCACCAGCTCCAGCTCACGGGTAATGGCCAGCGAAATCAGCGCCGGCTGCTCCCCCGACGGGAGCAGCCCCACCATCACCACGCGGCCGCCGCGGGCAGCACCGCGCACAGCCGATGCCAGGCCGTAGTGGTTGCCCGAGGACTCCAGGCACACGTCCGCCTCGACCCCAGCGATCGCCTCGGCATCGGTAGCCAGCAGCGTCCGGCTCGCGCCGACCTCGCGCGCGATCTCCAGCGGCTTCTCGTGCATATCGACGGCGACGATCTCTGCCGCGCCGGCCCGCTTCAGCACGGCAATGATCAGCGCGCCGATCGGCCCGCAGCCGATCACCAGTACCCGCTTGCCGGCTACGTCTCCGGCGCGCGAGACCGCATGCCAGGCCACGCTGGCCGGCTCCACCAGGGCGGCCCGTCGCAGCGGCAGGTTGTCCGGCAGCTCGCGCAGCATCCGGGTGGGCAAGTTGATGTAGCGCGCGAACGCTCCCTCGGTGTGCGGGAAACGGGCCGCGCTGCCCAGGTAGGTGCAGCCCGGGGACAGGTTGGGACGGTCCGAGGGGTACTTGGAGCCGTCTCCCGGACCGGGCGTTGCCGGGTGCACGGCCACCGCGGTGCCCGCTGCCGGGCCGCTGCCGTCGGCTGCAGCCGCCGCCACCGTGCCCACCACTTCATGCCCCAGAAGCATCGGCGCTTTCAGGATGGACTCGCCGGCCGCGCCGTGCTGCCAGTAGTGCAGGTCGGAGCCGCAGATCCCGCCGTACGCAATTTCCACCACTGCTTCGTCCGGCTGAGCGGGCGCCAGCGCCACCGGTTCAACCCGCAGGTCTCCGGCCGCGTGGGCCACAACGCCAAGGGACTGTGCTGGAAGGGTTGTCATCGGAACTGCCTTTCACTCTGAAAAAGTACGACGGCGGTGCGCCGCCTTGGGTGCTTCGCTTGCCGGTTAGACGACGGTGGTCATCCCGCCGTCGATGAAGACCACCTGGCCGTTGACAAAGTTGGACGCGTCGGACGCCAGCCAGATGGCCGGGCCCACGATGTCCTCCACGGTGCCCCAGCGGTGTGCGGGGGTCCGGCCCAGGATCCAGCTGTTGAACGCCTCGTCGTCGACCAGTTTCTGGGTCATTTCGGTGTGGATGTAGCCCGGGGCGATCGCGTTGATCTGCAGCCCCTCGGCCGCCCACTCGGCGGTCATCGCCCGGGTCAGGTTGCGGATGCCGCCCTTGGAAGCGGTGTAAGGGGCGATCGTCGGGCGGGCCAGGTCGGTCTGTACCGAAGCGATGTTGATGATTTTCCCCGCGCCGCGTGCAATCATGTGCCGGGCGGCCTCGCGGCCAACCAGGAACGCACTGGTCAGGTTGGTCCGCAGCACGCGTTCCCAGTCCTCCACTTCCAGGTCCAGCATCGGGACCCGGTGCTGGACGCCGGCATTGTTGACCAGCACCCACAGAGGTCCCACTTCGCGCTCGACCCAAGCTACGCCGTCGGCCGCTGCCTGCGCATCGGTGACATCAAAGGCGCGCGCAAAAATCTTGTCCTCGCCGAACTCCGCTGCCAGTTCGGCCCGGGAGCCTTCCAGCCGTTCCTCGTCCAGCCCGTTGAGCACCACGACGGCGCCGGCGGCGGCCAGCCCGCGGGCAATGGCCTTGCCGATCCCGCGGCTGGAGCCGGTCACCAGGGCCACCCGGGAGGAAATGTCGAACAGGTTCACAGTCATTGATCTCTCCAAATGCGGACGGGACGGCCGCAGCCGCCCCGTCCATGATGCTCAAGGTAGTACTAGAAATTTGTGGCGATCAGGAAGATGGCCAGCGCCAACACGAAGCCGACGACGCCCACCAGAGCCTGGCCAACGGTCCAGGTCTTCAGCGTGGTCTTAGTGTCCATCTGGAAGAACCGGCTGACCAGCCAGAAGCCCGAATCGTTCACGTGGCCGGCGAAGACCGAGCCTGCGGCCAGCGCCAGCACAATGGCGGCCAGTTCCACCGGGTTGAAATCCGGATTGCCCATCACGACCGGCTGGACCAGCGCGGCGGCGGTGGTCAGCGCCACCGTCGCGGAGCCCTGTGCAACGCGGACCACGGCCGCAATGACGAAACCAGCCACAATGATCGGCAAGCCGATCGCGTCCAAGGAGTCGGCGATCGCGTTGCCGATGCCGCTGGAGCGCAGCACACCGCCAAACATGCCACCGGCGCCGGTAATCAGGATGATCGAGCAGACCGGGCCCAGTGCGCTGTCCACCACGGTTTCAATCAGGCTGCGTTCCTTGCCCTGACGGCTGCCCAGCAGCCACATGGCCAGGAGCACGGTGATCAGCAGCGCAACCGGGGTTTCGCCCAGCATCCGCAGCACCTGCACCCAAGTGTCGTCCAGCGAGACAACCTTTGCGGTGGCCAGCATGTTCAGGCCGGTGTTCAGGAAGATCAGCACCAGCGGCAGCAGCAGCAGGAAGAAGATGGTGCCGAGCTTCGGCGCGGAGCGGAACTCGGACTCTACCGAACCCTTCGGGGCATCCAGGATGTCCGGCACGGGGATATCGAACCGGCGGCCAAGGAAGCGGCCGAACAGGTAGCCCACCACGTACCACGTGGGAATTGCCACGATGAGGCCCAGAACCAGGACCAGTCCGACGTCGGCGCCCAGCAGGCCGGTGGCGGCCACGGGACCCGGGTGCGGCGGCACGAAGATGTGCATTACGGAGAACGCCGTGGCAGCGGGGAAGGCGTAGAACAGCAGCGAGCCGCCCAGGCGGCGTGCCACGGTGAAGATGATCGGCAGCATGACTACCAGGCCGGCGTCGAAGAAGATCGGGAAGCCGAACAGCAGCGACGCCACGGACAGCGCCAGCGGCGCGCGCTTCTCACCGAAACCTTTAATCAGTGCCTGCGTCATCACCTCCGCGCCGCCGGAAACCTCCAGCATGCGGCCCAGCATGGCGCCCAAGCCAACCAGCAGGGCAACACTGGCCAGCGTCCCGCCGAAGCCGCCCAGGAGGGTCGGCATAATCTCCCCGGCGGGGATGCCGGTGGCCACGGCGGTGAGCAGGCTGACAATAATCAGCGACAGGAATGCGTGTACCCGGAACCGCATGATCAGCACCAGCAGCAGCGCGATGGCTGCCACGGCGACAAGCAAGAGGCCGGGCGTGCCCAACGTCCAGTTGAGCTCGAGTTCGGTCATCATCGTCCTTCGTTATGTCGGATGGTTATCCGTTTAGTTGTGGGTTGAGCTTTAGGCGCCGGTGGGGCCGATTGTGTCCCGCAGATAGTTCTCCACCCGCACGGCAATGTCCTCCGGCGCATCGGTGACGGACACTTCCAGCCCCGCCTCGTCGTCGGCGAGCGGCTCCAGGGTCTGGAACTGCGAATCCAGCAAGGTTGGCGGCATGTATTCGTGGTCGCGGCCGCTAATCCGTGCGGCGATCAACTCGCGGCTTCCGGTGAGGTGGATGAACCTGGTTTCGGGCGCGAAAGAGCGGATGAGGTCGCGGTAGCTGCGCTTCAACGCGGAGCAGGCAACCACTGCGGTGGTTCCCTCCGCCAGCTTGTCTGCCATGACCTGGCCAATGGCGGACAGCCACGGGTGCCGGTCCACGTCGGTGAGGGGATGCCCGGAGGCCATCTTTTCCTTGTTGGCGGCGCTGTGCAGGTCGTCGCCGTCGATGAATTCCAGACCCAGATGCTTGGCGACGGCGGCGCCCACCGTGGATTTTCCGCATCCTTGGACACCCATCACCACCAACGGGGGATACTGCAGAGACATGGTCAGAACTCCTCAGACGCATCATTACATCTGATTTGGTGACCAATCTCTCGCCAATAAATCAGATTTATCGGAAACAAAGTACCACTGGCTGGCAGGCTCCAGCAAAAGAGGAAACATCGAGGAGAGCGGTCTGCCCCCCGGATCGTAACGAATCGACCCTCGCTTGCTCCGACCCGTATCGCACACTGCATCCCGCAGCTAAATTGGTCTAGTACACGGTGTCCGGCGCGGCACCACCTGCGGCGCCGCGAAGCCCGAGGAGGCCGGAATGTCCTTATCGGATGAGGAAAAGCAGCGCCTGGACAAGCTGGGGCATGAACTCGAGAATGACGATCCCCGCCTCGCCCGCTCCCTGTCTGGTCGCAACGTCATGGTCTTCGGTCATGCCATCAGCGCCGGAACCCTGTGGGCCGTTGCCGGCGCCCTCCTGTTGTTCATCGGCATCGCGGGAAATTCATTGGTTCTGGCCATGCTGGGATTGATCGCCCTAGCGGCGGGCGCCATCCGCGGCAGCGTCGGGTTCATGTCCCGCCACCGCCGCCTCTGAGCACTCGCCTTTAAGCATCTGGGCACCCCTGATCCGCTCTGACCGCACCAGCTTGCCCGCCTGCCCGGCCGGGGGCCGGTGCCTGCCGGGCTCCGCAGATCCGCTCTAACCGCGCCAGCCATGCGCGGGACGCTGCTGAGCCGCTGGACTCGGGTCTTTTCGCCCCTTTCCCGGGATTTCCAATCCCCGGCGCAGCACGAGGGCTCAGCTGGTCCCCCGGAGAACCTCAATCCGCTAATGCGAACCACGTCACGTTCGTTACCTCGCCGTGTCACAGGAACGCTGTCATAACACACGCCATCATGTACTTTTGCTCAAGCGCATTCATCGTGGACCGTGCATCCGCACGAGAAGAATGCCGCGGTTGAGTTCGATTCAAAGGTGAAAGAGGTCTCCTGTGACACAGGTTCAAAAGGAAGCGGTCGCAGCCGAGCAGCAGCCCGGCCGCAAATCGGCAGGACATGTCATTGTCGATTCGCTGATTGCGCACGGCGTCGAACGAACCTATGTCATTCCCGGCGAGAGCTACCTGGAAGTGTTGGACGGACTCCACAACTCCACCATCGACACCATCGTCTGCCGGCACGAAGGCGGCGCAGCTTACATGGCCGAGGCTGACGGAAAAATGAACCAGCGGCCAGGCATCGCCATGGTCACCCGCGGGCCGGGCGCCGCCAATGCTCACGTCGGCCTGCACACCGCTTGGCAGGACTCCACACCCATGGTGCTGTTCGTGGGCCTGATCCCCTTCGCACATCGCGACCGCGAAGCCTTCCAGGAATTCGACATCAAGTCCTGGTTCGACACAGGAGCCAAGCGCGTCATGGTTCTGGACCACCCCGAACGCGCGTCCGAGATCGTCGCCGAAGCGATGTTTGCCGCCACCAGCGGCCGCCCGGGCCCGGTCGTCGTCGGCCTCCCGGAAGATGTCATCCGCGAAGAAATCGACGCCACGCTGCACCCGGTCATTCCCGTTGCCCAAGGCGGCATGACGGTCACCGATTGGAAGGCGCTGCAGGCTGCCCTGAAGGAAGCCGAAAAGCCGCTGTTCGTCGTCGGAGGCAATGACTGGACGCAGGAAGGCACCAGCACGCTGACCACGTGGCTCGAAGAGCACAACATTGCCGCTGCCGTTGAGTGGCGCTGCGAGGGCACTATCCCCTTCGACTCCCCCTCTTACGTCGGTCCGATCGGCTACGGCCGGCCGAAGCCCACCTACGACCTGCTCGAAGAAACGGACCTGCTGATCTTCGTCGGCACCGTTCCGGGCGACGTCATTACCGATGGCTTCCTGGTCCGCCAAGACTGGTCCAAGAAGAACTTCCTGGTCACCATCGACCCGTCGCTGCGCGGACGCTCCGGCCCGGTCTCCTACCAGATCGTGGCCAAGCCGGACGTATTTGTCCGCGACCTGGTCATGATGGACCTGCCGCTGAAGGAAGAGTGGAAAGACTTCACCCAGCGCATGCGCGGCGAGCAGGAAAAGTTCGCTGCCCTTCCGCCTGCTGAGCCCACCGACGGGCCGGCACGGATGGACACCATGATGGCCAATCTGGTCAGCGGTTTGCCGCGCGACGCCATGATCACGTTGGGCGCCGGCGAGCACACCAACTGGGCGCACCGCTACTTCCCCACCCATGACTACCCCTCCATGCTCTCGGCACGAAACGGCTCCATGGGCTACTCCGTTCCTTCGGCCATCGCGGCATCGCTGGCCTACCCCGGACGCCGCGTCGTGACCATCGCCGGCGACGGCGAGTTCCTCATGAACGGCCAGGAACTGGCGACCGCCGCCCAGTACGGCGCCACCCCCTTGGTCATCGTCATGGACAACCAGGAATACGGCACCATCCGCACCCACCAGGAACGCTGGTACCCCGAGCGCATCTCCGGCACCCAACTGAAGAACCCCGACTTCGCCCTGATGGCTCAGGCCTTCGGTGGGTTCGGCGTGAAGGTTGAACGCGATGCCGATGTGCCCGCCGCCCTTGAAGCTGCCCTGAAAGCCATTGATGAGGACAAGACCTTCGCACTGATCCACTTGGTGGTTGAGCAGCGGGTCAAGGCTTACTGATACTGAGCCCACTGATCTGAACGACTAGGCCGGTGGCCGGGACGCCATCTCCCGGCCACCGGCTTTTCTAACCGCAGGGCAACTGCGTTCAACCTCCTTGGCCGGCCCGCACCGTGCGAGGGCGCCGCATCAGTCGTAGCCGTCGGCGACTTCGTTCCGTGCGATTTTCCTTTTTGGCAATGACTCCCGCTTTCCGTCGGGCTGCAACAGCTACAGCATCTGTCGTCTTCTCGCCCTCGGCCGGTTCCCAGATCGCTCTCTCGGCGGTTTCGGAATATAGCGTTGTCCCGGGTAAGGGTGGGGAGGTGGAATTGTAGACGTGGCCAGTCGGAGTGGTGGTTTCCGTGCAGGGAAACGGCCCGTTAACGGTTCGGGCAGACCAGCCTTCCGCTTCTCTGGCGTAGTTGCAGGCCTCACAAAGACCTCGCCCATTGCTCAGCGTTGTTTTTCCGCCTTCGGACCAGGCAACAATGTGGTCGATATGTCGGATCGGCGCATCGCACCACGGTCCGGTGCACGTAGCGTCGCGGGCCATGATCATCCGGCGCATCCCGTCCGGAAACTTTCGAGCAGTCGAATCCATCCCCAGCAGTTGCCCCGTCCCCGGCGCGGTGTAGAGCCGCCGGACCCAGACGTCCTCCACCCCGCCGACCCTGAGAGCTCTCAACCTCGCGCGGCGGGTTTCCTCACGTGCTGTCTTCCATCCCGGCTCGGTTCCTGCCGGCGGCGCCTTCTGTCGGAACCTGCTGTCCGGCGGCCCTGCCGCTGTCTGTCCATCTGGCGGCCGGGCTGCGCTATGGGAGGGCGCTGCGGCAGACCCGGTATTCTCCGGCGCGTCTTGTGGAAGGCGGAGGAGGTCACGGGCGTACTGTGCGGGGACAATGCCGTAGCCGGTCAGCCAAGCTGGCTCGCTGTCGCCTTGCAGCAGCGCCCGGTCGGTCATCACCACCTGCACTTCCAGTCGCACCGGGTCTGCAGTGGACTGGCCGGTGAGGCGCTCGAACACCGTATCCGCCATCGCCTGGCCTCGGGACCTAGGGTCCCCGGCATTGCGCAGCCGATCCGCCTCCCGGCTCAGCGCAGCCATCACTGCCACGCCTTGGACCACCTGCAGCAGCGTCCTAACCGAGACCATGGTGTCCGGTTCCGGCCGTGAGGAAACGTGCCGGTCGGCTTCCGCCTTCGCCGCCCGGTTCACCACTGCATGTGGGTCCAACCGGTAGGCGATCCTCTGCGCTTCCGCCGTCAACGCCTTGTCCCCCAGACCCTGCAGGCGTTCCGGGGTTCCGGCAAGTTCCTCATCCACCTGTGCTCGGTCCTGACGGGTCAAGCACGCCGTTTCGCTGACTAGTATGAGGGCCCGCCGCTCATTCAACACCCCCGCCTTTAGCGCGTGTAGGGTGTGCGGCATCTCCTTGACCAAAACCTTGGCCATGCCCAACAGGATTCCGCCGCGGTGCGGTGACTGCCGGCGCGCCAACCCGACCTGCTTCGCAATCCCCCGCCCGCGCCGCTCCTCCGGCACCCCGGCCGCTGCTCGCTTGGCACGGATGGACTCATCCAGCCCGACCTGAACAGTTGCCTGCGCGGCCGCAGCGGCGTCTTTAAGGTTCTCCAACGCGGTGAGCTGCTCGATCCGTTCTGCATCGGAGACGTCACGGTCAAGATGCGCCAGGCAGCCGGCAAACGCGTTGACTGCAGCCGCTCCAACCGGCTCACTCCCGGCCGCCGACACGCCGCCTGCTGGGGCCGGCCGGTCCGCGGCCTGCCATTCCGGGTTGTGTTGTGCGGCCGATTCCATCACGTCAGCGTCTCCATCTTTTGCGTGCCACAGGGCACGACCTAGGAACACGAGTGCTCATGGACACGAGTCCACGGACGCCACCGAAATACGCACTTCAACATGCACTTCGGTGGCCAACGTTTGGTGCTGAACTCCAACTGATAACAGCCTATGCGCCGGGTAGGACAGTTGGCGGTGTGATCGGACGGTTGTGGACCGGGCGCTCGCCAAACCGGTCTGTGGAGGACAAAAGGGGTGGATGGCACCGGCCTGGTCGGCGAATTCTTGCTCGGTCTGCCGGGCAGAACGCTTGGGGCTACCCCGCCAAGAAAATAATCAAGAAAGCGTAACCTTTCACCTCCCCGGCGCGATTAGACAGGTGTACGGGCGCGCTGCGGGCTTCCGCCAGCCGTGCGCCAAGCAACAAATCGAGGAGAACCATGACGAATCGTTTCCGTACCCTGAGCCTGCCCGCCAAGGGAGCCGCTCTGGCTGCCGTCATCGCCGCTGGCGGAGCCGGCGCTGCCGTTGCCGCTCCCGCGCTGACAGCCGGGGAAACCGCGAGCGCCATCACCACTCCCGCCGTTCCGGCCACCCCCGGCATTCCGGCCGCTGACGGTGAGCAGGCCGTTCCGGCTGTCCCGGCCACCCCCGCCGTGCCGGGCGTCAAAGCAGGTGCCAATGTTGAGGCTGACGTGGACGCCAAGGCCGGCGTGAGCGCGGACGGCACCGACGTTGACGCGATGGCCGGTGCCGACGCCACCGCCGAGGCAGGAACCGACGAGGCTGGCGCTGCCGCCGAACTCCGCTCGGGCGCCGTGGTGACCCCGGCTGTCCCGGCAACCCCGGCTGTTCCGGGCGTCGACGGCGAGCCCACCATTCCGGCAGTCCCCGCCATCCCGGCCGTTCCGGAGCTGCCGGTGACCGCCAACCCCGACGCGCAGGCCAAGATCGACGCCCGCACCGAGGCGGCAGAAGACCGCGCCGAACTCCGCGGTGCAGCTTCGGTCAAGGTTGAGACCGGACAGTAATTTCGCTCGGTGTCGGGTGGGGTGGCTACACTGAAGCCGCTTCACCCGACGCCCGCAGTTGAAGGACCTTTAGTTTGCTTGGCATGCTCTCCGACGACGTTGTGTCTGCAGCGCAGTCAGGAAAGGCCGAGGCTTTCAGCGAGATCTACGCGGCGCTGGCTCCCGGGATCACCGGCTACCTGAAAATGCGCGGTCTGGATGACCACGAAGGCGCGGTGCAGGAGGTCTTCCTGGCCCTCTTCTCGCGGATCGGATCTGTGCGCGGCGGCTTCCAAGGACTGCGCACGCTGGCTTTCTCCATAGCGCACGCCCGCTATGTGGACGATGTCCGGCGTCGTGCCCGCCAACCGCAACTCTGGCCCTATGATCCCGACGCCGATCGGCGGGCGGTTGAATCGGCCGAAACGGTGCTACTGGAGACGCTCGGCGAGAGCGACGTGGGCCGCCAGCTCAAGGAGCTGAAGCCCGACCAGCAGGAAGTGCTGCTGCTGCGCGTGGTGGCGGATCTGTCGCTGGAACAGGTCGCCGAAATCATGGGCAGGAGCACCGGCTCTATCAAGCAATTGCAACGGCGTGCCCTGTTGAAACTGAAATCCATTGTGGAAAGGAAGGAGGCCCTACTGTGAAACACCTTAAGGTTCCCGGTGACGATGCGGTCCGCCGGTTGCTGGAGGAAGCCGAAGTGGCCCCTTCCGAGCAGCTCGAATCCTCCTTGCTGGCCCTCCGCGCTGCCGGCGAAGCTTATTCGGCGCCTGAGCCGTCTCCGGAACTGATGGTTTTCATGACGACGACGGCGACTGCCCCGGTCGTCCCGCTGCGGCGGCGGCGCAACGTCCGGGGTGCCCTGATGGTCGCGGCCGCACTGGCCGGGACCGGCCTGGGAGTCTCCGGAGTGGCCGCGGCCAACCCAGATTTTCGGGCTGCCACTGACCAGGCCGTTCAAAACGTCATTGGTTTCTTCGCGCCGTCCGGTGGCAAGGCCCAGACCCCCGACGGCTCCGAGCTAGGCCGTCCCGCCGGCGTCCCTGCCGCGCCCAGCCAGGACGAGTCGAAAAACAACAGGCCCGAGGACCGCTCCGGCTCGGCCGACGATGCGCCGGCCAACCAGGCTGCGGATTCCGCCACCGACGCAACCGAACAGCCAGCCCCGGGACGCTCTCTGGCGCCCGGGCAGCAAACCGAAACCCCGGGCGAGCACAACCACCGGTCGGCCACGGGCGGGCACAAAGGCGTGGAGCACCCTCCGGCCTCGCCACTCCGCGGTGTCCTGCCGGGAGTTCCACCGTTTGACGGCGAGCTGCCTGCTCCGACCACGCCGGACCGGTCAAACGAACACCCCGGCAAGAACTTTCCGCTGGAGGACGGCAGCCTGCCCTCGCCCGATCCGGCCCGGATCCCCGACCTGCCGGTAGCACCCGAACCGCAACGCTAACCTGCCGGCCTGACCGTATTCTGCTCTTCCGGCGCACTACGGATAATGGCAGAGTGTCGCCCAGTGGTACACCGTTCTGTCAGTTCAGGCAGGAGGATTTATGTCTTCATCGCCGCTGGTACTTGGCCCGATGCTTCGCTACGTGGATCAGACGACCGCCAGCATCTGGGTGGAAACCGGAGAAGCGGCCCGCATCGCCGTCGTTGTTGGAGATCGGTCCTGGCAAGCACGCACGTTTGCTGTGCACGGCCACCACTATGCGCTGGTCGAGGTCGACGGGCTGGAGCCCGGGAGCGCGATGCCGTACCGGCTGGAGGTCGACGGCGTTCCCGCCTGGCCGGAACCGGACTCGCTGTACCCGCCGCCGGTGATCCGCACCCTCGCGCCGGGGCGCCCAGTCAGCCTGGCGTTCGGGTCCTGCCGCACCAGCACCGAGCATGACGCCGCGGGCAACCGGAAACATGGCGTGGACGCGCTGCGGGCGTATGCGCTGCACCGAGCAACGACCGGCCAAGCCGGGGACACCGCGGGAAACAACTCCGGGTGGCCGGCCCTGATCCTCTTCCTCGGCGACCAGGTCTATGCGGATTCCACCACCGAGGCCATGCGGGATTTCATCCGGTCCCGGCGCGACATCAAGGAACCGCCGGGCGCGGAGCTCAAGGACTTTCAGGAGTACGCGCACCTGTACATGCTCGCGTGGTCGGACGGTGCCAACCGCTGGCTGCTGTCCACGGTGCCCAGCGCCATGATCTTCGACGATCATGACATTCGTGACGACTGGAACGCGTCGCTGGCCTGGAAGCGGCAAATGGAGGAAACATCCTGGTGGCACGGCCGGATCGTTTCCGGTCTGGCGTCCTACTGGGTCTACCAACACCTGGGCAACCTGTCGCCAGAACAGCGCGCCAAGGACGAACTGTGGCAGAAGGTAACCAACCACACCGGCGACGGCGGGGGCGGGGGCGACGGCGACGTTGACGGCGATTTGGAGGTGGCCGAGCAGAACGGGGCCGAACTGGACCTGACCGACGCGCTGGAGGCTTTCATGGAGCGGGCGGACCAGCATCCGGAAACCTACCGGTGGAGCTTCACACGCGATATCGGCGGAAGCAGGCTGGTAGTACTGGACTCGCGCGCGGCCCGGGAACTGGAGCCGGAGCGGCGCGCGCTGCTGGACCCGGAGGAGATGGCCTGGCTGGACGGCCAACTGCAGGGCGGGTTCAAGCACCTGCTGATCGGCACCTCGCTGCCGTTCCTGCTCCCCCAAGGCCTGCACCACATCGAGTCCTGGAACGAGGCGCTGAGCGAAGGAGCCTGGGGCCGGCTTCCGGCAGCCATCGGCGAGCAGCTTCGGCAGGCGGTGGATTTGGAGCATTGGGCGGCCTTCCAGCGCAGCTTCCGGAAGGTGGCAGAGATCGTGCAGGAGGTGGCCGACGGCGCACGCGGGCCTGCGCCGGAGACCGTCACCTTCCTCTCGGGCGACGTCCACTTCTCCTACGTGTCCGAGGTCCAGCGGTCCTCGGGCAGCCGGATCATCCAGGCCGTCTGCTCCCCCGTCCGCAACCCGCTGCCTCGGTTCCTGCGTTACTTCACGGCGGTCATGTCCTACGGCGTGGCCGCCCCGGTCGGTGCACTGGTGGCCAAGGCGGCCAATGTGCCGAAACCGCCGATGTCCTGGAAGGGTCTCAAACGGCCCTGGTTCGACAACAACCTCGCCAGCCTCGAGGACTATGGCGACGGCCTGAGGATCCGGTGGGAAACAGGGGTGGTGGACGACGGCGACCACCTGCACCCGCGGCTGAAAGAGGTGGCTGCAACGACCATCGCAGCGAGGAGCAGCGTGGACGATGAGCTGTGAGGCCGGACCAGGCAGCCGCCCCGGACACCCTGCACACCCAATTACGCTGGTGGTATGGAATCGCCGATCGACAGCTACTTGCGCACCCTGCACGCCGAGGTCTCAGAGCTCCGGGACGGCACCCCGTATCTGGTTGGTCCTGCCTCCGCGGTAGTCGATCCGGACGACTTCGGGATCTGCCTGGCCACGGTGGACGGCTACGTCTACGAAGTGGGAACCACGCGCAAGGAGTTTACGCTGCAGTCGATCTCCAAGCCGTTCAGTTATGCGCTGGCGCTGGCCGAGCTGGGGTTCGACGCCGTGGACCAGAAAGTGGATGTGGAGCCATCCGGGGATCCGTTCAACGAGATCTCCCTGGCCGAAGGCACCGGCCGGCCCGCCAACGCGATGATCAATGCCGGTGCGCTGGCCGTCACCGGCATGATTAAAGGTTCCGGCGGTCGGTCGGCGATCAAACGGATCGTCAACACCTACTCCGATTTCGCCGGTCGGAAGCTGAAGAGCAGTCCGCGGGTGTTTGAAGCCGAGCTGCGCAACAGCGACCGCAACCACGCACTCGCCTACCTGCTGAGTTCGTTCGGCATCATCGAAGACAGCCCAACCACCGCGTTGGAGAACTACCTGCGCCAGTGCTCGGTACAGGTGACCTGCCGGGACCTCTCCATCATGGCGGCGACCCTGGCCAACGGCGGCACCAACCCGGTCACCGGCAACCACGTCATGGACATCGGGCCGGTGGAGCGGGTGCTGTCCGTCATGATGACCTCGGGCATGTACGACGACGCCGGTGACTGGGTCAGCCACGTCGGGATGCCGGCAAAGTCCGGCGTCGGTGGCGGCACCTTGGCCGTGCTGCCCGGCCAGGTAGGAGTGGCTGTGTTCTCCCCGCCGCTCGACGCGCACGGCGGGTCGGTCCGGGGCATTGCCGTGAGCCGGCGGCTGTCGGAGGACATGGAGATGCACTTTGTCCGTTCGGCCCGTGCCGGACGTTCTGCGATCCGCGCAAGCTACGACATCACGACCGTTCCTTCCGGCATTCGCCGCACGGAAGAGTCAGCCGAGGTGCTGCGGGAGAACGGTCATCGGGCGCAAGTGATCGAGCTCAGCGGTGACCTGCTGTTTGCCGGTACGGAATCGATGGTCCGGGAGATCAGTTCACTTCCGGACGATGTTGAACTGGTGCTCTTGGACCTGCGCCGCGTCGATGAAATCGGCGGCGTGGCACTGCGCATGTTCGCCCGCCTGGAGGAGAACTTGGCCGCGGACAACCGTGAACTGCTGCTGATCGATCCCGAAGACACTCTCGCCGACGTCTTCACCGACACGGGTCGGCCCGTGCCGGTCTTCGATACCCGCACCGGCGCGGTTGAGTTCTCCGAAAACCGGCTCATTTCCCGCTACGGTGATCCGCTGGGCGTGCCAACGTCGGTGCCGGTGGAGCATTCGCTGGCCCTGGGCACGCTGGAGCCGGATGAGATTGTGGCGCTGGTGGAACACATGGAGCCCGCCAAGTACGACGACGGCGAGATCGTTCGGCGGGTCGGCCAACGGTTTGGCGGGGTGTACTTCATTGTCTCCGGGCGGATCAGCACCATCGTCACCGATTCCGAGGGGCGGCGGGTCAAGCTGAGCACGCTGAGCGCCGGCATGACGTTCGGCGAACTGGCGCTGGGCAGTGAAGACCGGCAAGAAACCACCGAGAAAGCGGACGGCCCGGTTGAGCTCATGGTGCTTTCCTCCGAGGCGATTGAGGAACTGGAGGAACGGGACCCACGGCTGGCAATGCGTCTGTGGAAAGCACTTACCCGGGATGCCTACACACGGGTGGACCAGTTCCTCCGGGAGACGGCTGTCCGGATTCGCGACTGACTGCCCGGCCCCAACGCCGCGGCCGGAAACCGGCGCCGGGCGGGCGGCAGCCCAGATCAACTAGAGTTGAGGGCAGTCGTATCATCCGCCACTTTTGCATCAGAACCCACACCCGCCGTGGTCTCGCCGCGCCTAGCTCCCGGCCGAGACCGCAGAAAGGAATGTGTGAACTTCTTCGAATTCCTCGTTAACCGTGCCGACGACATGCTGGAACTGGGCATCGAGCACGCGGTGCTCGTGGGCGTGTCTGTTGTGCTCGCCACCGTCATCGGCGTCAGCCTGGGCATCTTCACCTATCGGCGTGAACGGCCGCGTGAAATAGTCCTCGCGGTCACCGGTGCCTTCCTGACCGTTCCCTCGTTTGCCTTGTTCATCCTCCTCATCGGGCCGCTGGGCCTGGGCGCCCTGCCCGTGGTCGTAGCGCTGACGATGTACGGCCTGCTGCCCATTGTCCGCAATACCATCACCGGGCTGCGCGAAGTGGATCCTGCCATTGTCGAATCCGCCATGGGCATGGGCATGAGCCGTACCCAGCGGCTGCTGAGGATCGAACTGCCCTTGGCGTGGCCGGTGATCATTACCGGAATCCGCGTCACCACCTTGGTCCTGCTGGGCATCGCCGCCATCGGCGCGATCGTGCTGGGGCCAGGGTACGGAGAGCTGATCTTCACCGGCCTGGCGCGGGTCGGCACGCCCGTGGCCGTCAATTTGGTGCTGGCTGGCGCGCTTGGCGTCGTTGTCCTCGCCATCTTGTTCGATCTGCTGTTCTACGCCGTCCGCAAGCTGACTACCTCCAAAGGAATCCGATGACGATACTTGACCATCAGACCCCGCAGCCCGGCCCGGTGAAGATCCGCTTGCAGAACCTGTCCAAGAGGTTTCCCGGGCAAAAGGACAATGCGGTCGACAACCTGAGCCTGGACATTCACGAGGGCGAGATCGTGGTGCTGGTCGGCCCGTCGGGGTGCGGCAAGACCACCACCATGAAAATGATCAATCGGATCATCGAGCCCACCTCGGGCCAGATCATCCTGGACGGTGAGGACGTCACCTCCACCGACCCCGACCAGCTGCGCCGCCGCATCGGTTACGTCATCCAGCAGATCGGGCTGTTCCCGCACATGACCATCGGCGAAAACGTGGCTACGGTGCCCAAGCTCTTGGGCTGGGACAACAAACGGATTTCCGCCCGGGTGGACGAGTTGCTGGAGATGGTCAACATGCCGCCGGCGACGTACCGCAACCGCTACCCCAAGGAGCTATCCGGCGGACAGCGGCAGCGTGTCGGGGTGGCCCGTGCTTTGGGCGCAGACCCGGAAGTGCTGCTGATGGATGAACCGTTCGGGGCCATCGACCCGATCACCCGGGACCGGCTGCAAAACGAATTCCTGCGCCTGCAGTCGGAGGTTCGAAAGACGATCGTGTTCGTCACGCATGACATCGATGAGGCCATCAAAATGGGCGACCGGATCGTGATCCTGCAGGAGCGCTCACGGATCGCCCAATATGACACTCCGGAGCAAATCCTGACCGCCCCTGCCAATGATTTCGTCTCCGACTTCATCGGCAGCGGCGCCTCCTTGAAGCGGCTGAGCCTGAGCCACGTGGCCGACATCGAGCTGACCCCGTGGCCGACGGTCCGGGTGGACACGCCGGCCGAGGAGGCGCTGGAGCAACTGCGGCGCAGCGACCGCTCTGCCCTCCTGGTGCTCGACGCCGGCGGACGGCCCCGCCGCTGGGTGGGTGCGGATGACCTGCACCGGGCGGGCACGAAGGCGCTGGACGAGGTCGGTCTGGCACCGGAAGCGATGCTGGAGCCGAGGGCGACGCTGTCCGATGCGCTGAACCAATTGATCACCGCCCGCTACAGCGTGACCATCGTGGTGGATTCCCACGGGGTCTACCAGGGCGTGGTGGATATCGACCAAATCAACGAGGCCGTCCGGGCCATGCGGGGCATTGCTGTTGCTCGAGCCCGGGCCGGGCTGGACGAGGTGGCCGTAGCCGGACAGGCGGGTGACTGACGTGCCCGCAGGCGCACTACAGAACGCCGTGCCCGACCAAGACCTTGTGGTACAGACACCGGCCAGGACGCGGCACCGAAGCCTGACCGGATATCTGCTGGTGCCGGTAATCCTGGCTATGGCCTGCCTTGCCCTGTATCTGTATGTGGGTGCGCAGGAACTGGACACCATCGAGGCCCGTGCCCTGGCCCCGGCCAACTTGGCGTCCGCCGTCTGGAGGCATCTGCAGCTGACCGCTGTCTCGACGTTGTTGACGCTGGTGATAGCCGTGCCGCTGGGCATTCTCTTCACCCGTCCGGCCGCCCGGAGGATCCGCCCCTACCTGATCACCTTGCTGACCCTGGGCCAGGCGGTTCCGACCATCGCCGTGCTGGTCCTGCTGGCGGTCGCTTTTCTGTTCCTGGGCTTCCAGGCAGCGATCGTGGGGTTGGTGCTTTACGCCATCATCCCGGTGCTGCTCAACACCATGGTGGGCCTGGAGCAGGTGGACGAATCCGTCCTGGAGGCCGGCCGAGGCATGGGCATCTCCAAGTTCGGCGTCCTGCGCAGGCTTGAACTGCCTCTCGCGGTGCCCGTCATCCTGGCCGGTGTGCGCACCGCGCTGGTGATCAACGTGGGAACGGCCACCCTGGTGACCTACATCAACGCGGGCGGACTGGGCGACATCATCGTGGCCGGACTGTCCACCAACCGCGTGTTGGTCCAGATTGTCGGCGCCGCGCTCACCGCGGTGCTGGCGCTGCTGATCGACTATCTGGCGAGCCTCGCCGAAGACTTCCTGCGCCCGAAAGGGCTCTAAACCATCCCCTGCATGACGAAAGAGGAATGATGAAAGCGAAAACTCCACGGATGGCGGCGGTTGCCGCGTTGGGCGCCGGCCTGGCCTTGCTGCTCACCGCGTGCGGCGGCGGCGACACCGGCGGATCGACCAGTGACGGCGAGCTCGCGGGCGCGAAATTCGCTGCGGGCTCCAAGGAATTCACCGAATCCATCCTGTTGGCCCAGATCGCGGCCGTCGCGCTGGAGGATGCCGGCGCCACGGTAGAGGACAAGACGGGCATCTCCGGAAGTGCCACCGTGCGCGAAGCTCTGGAGTCGAGCCAAGTGGACTTCTATTGGGACTACACCGGAACCGGCTGGGTCAACGTCCTGGGCCACACCACCGAGGATGTGCCGGAAGACCTCTACGGCGCCGTCGCCAAGGAAGACGCCGAGAACGGCATCGCCTGGCTGGAACCGGCGCCGTTCGAAAACACCTACCGGATCGCCGTGAAGACGGAGTTTGCGCAGGCCGAAGGCATCACCAACATGAGCGAAGCCGCCGCCTTCATCCAGAAGAACCCGGACCAAGGTGCTGTCTGCGCCGCCAGTGAATTCATCAACCGCGACGACGGGCTCCCTGGTTTGGAGGAGGCCTACGGCTTTGAGTTCAGCAAGACGGTGGAGTTGGACCTGAACCTCATTTACACCCAGGTCGGCGAATCCTGTGCCTTTGGGGAAGTCTTCTCGACCGATGCACGGATCGTCTCGAACGAACTTACGGTGTTGGAGGATGACAAGGAGTTCTTCGTCCCTTACCAGGGCGCCATGACCCTCCGTCAGGAAACCCTGGACGAGCACCCGGCCATTGCCGAGATCATGGCACCGATCAGCGCCGCGTTGACCAATGAAGTCATCACCGAGCTCAACGGCCGCGTGGACAACGACGGCGAAGATCCCCGCGATGTCGCCGCAGACTGGCTGAAGGAGCAAGGCTTGGTGGGCTAGCTAGCCTAACCGCCGCACCCAATTAACAGCCGGCGGCCGCCAGTCTCCTGGACTGGCGGCCGCCGGCTGTCTTCATGCTCGCGTTAAGCGGCTCGGCTCTCAGGCTTCCGCGAAACGCCCCACCGTCTTCTGTGCATCGATCCCCGGCAGGGCAGCGGCAAAGATGCGGTAGTAAGCCAGTTCCTCACGGGTCCGCAGCGGCGGGTCCAGGACGCCGGCGTCGCGCTGCAGATCCGCTTCGCTGACCGAAGCTTCAAAATGTTCACGGAGCACATCGTTCATACCGGTGCCTTCGCCGAACTGCTCCTTCCGCCGCCAAAGCACCTCCTGCGGAACCATCCCGTCGAAGGCTTGACGCAACAGCCATTTGGCTGGCCGTTCCGGTCCCGTCAACTTCCATGCCGGTGGCAACGCCAAGGCCAGTTCCACCACATCCAGATCCAAGAAGGGCAGCCGCGGTTCCAGCCCATGGGCACCGGCCACCCGATCCACGCGCTGCAATCCGCCAATGGGCATGCCTTCGATCGTGTCCAGCAGCTCCTCGTGAAGCGCCTCGCCGCTGTCGTGGCGGCCGTAATGCGAGTAACCGGCGAACAATTCGTCGGCTCCCTCGCCCACCAGCACCACCTTCACGTGTTCAGCCGCCAGCCGGGACACCAGGTAGTTCGGCACCGCGCTGTGCACCAGCGTCGGGTCAAAGGATTCCAGCTTGGCAATCACCTTCGGTACCAGCCCGATAGCGTCCTCGGCGGTGTAGACCAACTCATGGTGTTCGGTCCCGGCCGCGGCCGCCATCACCCGAGCGGCCAGCAGGTCGGCGCTTCCTTCCAGCCCGACGGCGAACGTCTGCAATTTCTCCCCGCGCTCTGCGAGCTTTTGGGCCGCCACTGCGGTGACAATGCTTGAATCGACCCCGCCGGACAACAGCACGCCCACTGGCACATCGGCCGGCAGGCTCCGCTCCACCGCCCGGACCAAGGTGTCGCGCAGGGCATCGAAGACCCACTGCGGAGGATTCTCCTCCGGACGCCGGCTCTTGAGCAGCACCGGGGCGCCTGCCGGGAAAGCGGGTCCGGCAACCAGCCCCTCAACCGGCGTCCACGCGTGGCCCGGCGGGAAAGGTTCCACGAAAGGCCGCCACTCGTCGTCGAACGCCTTCATCTCGGAGGCGAACAGCACTGTCCCGTTACGGTGCGCCCAGTACAGCGGGGACAATCCGAGCATGTCCCTGGCGGCGACAAATCGCCCGTCATCACCGGCCATCACCAAGGCGAAATGGCCCCAGAGCTTTTCGAAGGCGCCGATGCCAAGTTCCTCGTACAGCTGCAGCGCAGCCTCCAGATCCGAGCTGGTCCTGAAGCGCTCGTCCCCCAGCCAATCCCGGATGCGGCGGTAGTTATAGATCTCGCCATCGCCGACCAGCCAGGTCCCGCCGTCGCGGCCGGCCAGGGGTTGCTGCCCGTGTTCCGGATCCACGATCGCCAACTGCCGGCTGCCGAGCCAGGCCTTGCCCACCCGGCGTGACCCCGACCCGTCGGGTCCGCGGTGAGCCAACCGGTCCAGCATCCGTTCACCCGCTGTCCCATCGAACTCCCCGTAGGCAGCCACTATCCCTGACATCTGCATCCCGCCTTCGCGCTTGTCCACACAATCCTGGCGCCGCACGCTGCCGGGCTCTGACCGCCCCCGGCGCTGCGACGCGGCCTTTTCCAGCATAGCCAGCCGGTCCCGCGCCCTCCCCCGCCGGTCATGTCGAGGCCACAGCCCGCCGGGCCGCGTCACAGCACGACCCGGCACACCGCCGTCGCTCCTTAGACTGGTAGGCATGACTTCAACGCTGGTGGCCAAAGACCTCTCGGGCGGCCACGGCCACCGCGCCCTGTTCGCCAATCTGAACCTGACCGTCGCTCCCGGCGATGTGGTGGGCGTGGTCGGTGCCAACGGCGCAGGCAAAACCACGCTGCTGCGCATCCTGGCCGGCGTGGATGCGCCGCTGGCAGGCTCGGTAAGCACCGCGCCGTCGGATGCGTTCATCGGCTGGCTGCCGCAGGAACACGAGCGGATTCCCGGCGAGACCATCGCCGCGTACATCGGCCGGCGCACCGGCGCGGCCGAAGCCACCGAAGCGATGGAGTCGGCCGCCGAAGCGCTAGGTTCCGGCTCCAGGCAGGCCGACGACGCCTACGCCGCCGCGCTGGACCACTGGATGGCCAGCGGCGCCGCGGATCTGGAGGACCGGATTCCGCCCGTGCTCGCCGAACTCGGGCTGGATGTTGGTCCGGACGCCGCCATGACCAGCCTGTCCGGCGGGCAAGCCGCGCGGGCGGCGCTGGCCGCCTTGCTGCTGAGCCGGTTCGATGTGGTGCTGCTGGACGAGCCCACCAATGACTTGGACCTGGCCGGGCTGGCCCGGCTGGAATCCTTCGTACAGGGCCTGCGCGGCGGCGTGGTGCTGGTGTCCCACGACCGCGAGTTCCTGGCCCGCTGCGTCACCACCGTGGTGGAGCTGGACCTGGCGCAGAACAAGGTGGCGGTGTACGACGGCGGCTACGATGCCTTCCTGGAGGAGCGTGCCGTGGCCCGCCGCCACGCCCGGGAGGCCTACGACGAGTTCGCGGAGAAGAAGGCCGATCTGGTGTCCCGTGCGCGCACCCAGCGCGAGTGGAGCTCGCAGGGCGTCCGGAACGCCATGAAGAAGAACCCGGACAATGACAAGATCCGCCGCCGGGCCAGCATGGAATCGTCCGAAAAGCAGGCGCAGAAGGTCCGCCAGATGGAGTCCCGGATCGCCCGGCTGGACGAGGTGGAGGAGCCGCGCAAGGAGTGGCAGTTGCAGTTCAGCATCGGTGCCGCCCCGCGCTCCAGCTCCGTGGTCGCCACGCTGAACCAGGCGACAGTGCGTCGGGAAGGCTTCACGCTCGGCCCGGTTTCGCTGCAGGTCAATGCCGGCGAGCGCATCGGCATCACCGGCCCCAACGGCGCGGGCAAGTCCACCCTGCTGCGCCTCTTGTTGGAACACCAGGAGCCCGACGACGGCGCTGCCGCCTTGGGTGCCAGCGTCGCCATCGGCGAGATCGACCAGGCGCGCGGCCAGCTCGCGGAGGACCGGCCGCTCGGCGCCGCCTTCGAGGAGCTGGTGCCCGACTACAGCCAGGCAGAGGTCCGCACGCTGCTGGCAAAGTTCGGGCTCAAGGCGGATCAGGTGGCCAGTACGGTTGGTGCCCTTTCCCCGGGCGAGCGCACCCGTGCCGCCCTTGCCCTGCTGCAGGCCCGTGGCGTGAACCTGCTGGTGCTCGACGAACCCACCAACCATCTGGACCTGCCCGCCATCGAGCAGCTGGAGCAAGCGCTGGACAGTTACGACGGGACCCTCCTGCTGGTCTCCCACGACCGCCGCCTGCTGGAAAACGTCCGGCTGGACACCCGTTGGGACGTCGACGCCGGCCACGTCACCGTCCGCTGACCGCACCGCCCCCATTGCGGCGCTGGGGCAGCCAAGGAAAATTCCGCCGTCGCACCCCTCGATCAGTCCGACTGACGGCACTCCTTCGATGGCTTAGCGCCCCTGAAAATTCCCCCATTGTGCACCGACAAATCGGCGCCTACCCTTTTGCCAAGGGCAGGAGCTCGCCATGGAAATCACCCTCTTTGTTATCGACGTCGTCCTCGCCTTTGCCCCTTTTGTGGTGCTGGTGTTCGGCCCCGAACGGCGGGCAGAGAGACACGTTTCACCGCGGCGCCGCTCCGCTTCCGGCCTGGCAGCTTACCGGCGCGCCAGAAGGACGGTAGCCCCGGAAGTGGTCGGGCTTTCACTCGACCCGCCCACGGCGGAGGTGGGCGGAGGAACCAAAGCGCCAGTGCGGCTGCGGCCAGCCCGGCGGCCCGTGCGACCGAGGTTCCACCGGCCTCCGAAAGGTCACTCCCGAGGAACCCATCGAACGGGAGCATAACGCCGGTCGGCACGTGGGCAGCGTTCAGGCCCATTGACCGCATCCGCACCATCGGAGTAGCTTTCCGGCACCCTTGACCGCACCCGTCCATCGGAGTATTTTATTATTCAACCGAAAGGTTGATCAAAGGAAGAGTTGAATACCGTGACTGATGGCAGCGACGAGGCACTCCTGGACCGGGCCTTCATGGCCTTGGCCGATCCGGCCCGCCGCCGCATCATTGCCCGGCTCAGCCGCGGACCGGCAACGGTCAACGAACTGGCCGAGCCCTTCGAGATGACCAAGCAGGCAGTCTCGAAGCACATCCAGGTCCTCGAGCAGGCGGAACTGGTCACCCGCACCCGGGATGCCCAGCGCCGGCCCGTCCACCTGAACGCCGCACGGCTCGAGACGCTCACGGCGTGGATCGACCAATACCGGCTGGTCCGCGAGGCGCAGTACCGCGGGCTGGATGCCGTGCTCAGCCAACTATCCAAGGACAAACCATGAGCAACGCACTCACAGTGACCGTCCCGGACGGCGTCCCGTTCATCGAAACGGAACGAGAATTCGACTATCCAGTCGCCGAGGTCTTCCGGGCCCACAAGGACCCCGAGTTGATCAAGCAGTGGCTGGGGCCGCGCCGCATGAAGATGGACATCGACCACTACGACTTCCGCTCCGGCGGCAGCTACCGCTACCTCCACACTGGCCCCGACGGCGTTCAATACGCCTTCACCGGAGTCTTCCACACGGTCCGCGAGAACGAGTTTGCTGTCCAGACATTCGAGTTCGGCGGCTATCCGGATGTTGTCAGCATCGAATTCATGACCTTCGAGGACCTCGGCAATGGACGCTGCAAGTTGACCGGCCACTCGGTCTACCCCTCGCTCGAGGCACGCGACGGCATGGCCCAGTCCGGCATGGAAGCCGGCATGACCGAGGGCTACGAGCGGCTGGACGAACTGCTCGCCGGCGTCCGGACCGGGTAAACCCGCAGGAAATTCACTGCGGCGAAGGGGTTGGAGCCTGCTGGCTCCGGCCCCTTCGCTGCGCCTTTCGCCCGGTCAGTTAACCGCACCCTTCGCCGGGCAGTCTTCCGCCACCACCATTGGCGTCGTCGAGATTAGAAAGTATGCTGAGGAATCCCTGCACCCGATACGAAAGGTGGTTACATGGCCAACGATGATGAAGGACGCAAGGAAGTCGCCAAGATCCTGAAGGACGCGGACGTTGCCGTCCTTACTACGGTCAATGCCAGCGGCCAGCTGTTCAGCCGCCCGTTGGCACTGCAGGAAGCCGAGTTCGACGGCGACCTGTGGTTCGTGACGCAGGATCCCTCGCCCAAAGCCGATGAAATCCGCGGCAACCCCCACGTCAACGTTTCCGTCAGCGGGTCAGACGGTTATTTGTCCATCTCGGGCACGGCCAGGATCGTCCGCGACCAGGCGAAAATTGACGACCTGTGGGGCCCCACGATGGAGCCGTGGTTTGAGAACGGCAAGGACGACCCGACGGTTGCGTTGATTCACGTCGAGGCGCACACAGCCGAATACTGGACGCCGGACTCCCCCAAGGTGGCCACGCTGTTCAAGCTGGCCAAGGGGATGGTCACCGGTAACAAAGCTGACGACATCGGCAAGAACGACGTCGTCGACCTTTAGTGCGGTTCCTGCCGCACGGCACCCACCACACAACTAAGGAGTCAGCAATGTCCGGAAATCTCTTGGCCCGTTCTGTGCACGACCTTACTGCCGCCGCTTGGTTCGGCGGTTCGCTGATGGGCGCAGTGGGCCTGAATGGAGCGGCCGCCACCGCCCAGGATCCGCGCGAACGCACCCGATTGTCCAGTGCCGGATGGATGAAATGGGCGCCGGTCCAGACTGCTGCCTTTGCAGCACACCTGGCTTCCGGCGTCTCCCTGCTTATGGGCAATAAAGGCCGGATGCTCAAGCAGGAAGGGGTCATGCGGGACACCGTCATCAAGTCCGCTGTCACCTTAGCCGGCGCGGCCGTCACCCTCTACGCCGGCATGCTGGGCAAGAAGGTGGAACGGCTGGCCGATGAGGGAGCCGAGGGTGCCACCGAGCCCTCCCCCGAGGCGTCGCCAGAGCTGAAGGCCGCGCAGACGCAACTCAAGGCGCTGCAGTGGACCATCCCGGCCTTCGCCGGCACGGTCATTGCACTGGGCGCCAAGCACGGTGAGATGCAGCGGCCCACCTCCTTCCTCGGGGGCCTGCTGAAGCACTGACCAAACCGGCAACACTCCGGAAGGGCCGGCCGGATCCTCCGGCCGGCCCTTCCGGCGCTAGAGGCCGGATCTCCACGCAGCCACAAGCGGCCTTGGTCCGGCGCCAAACGCAAGCGGCCCTGGTCGATCACCGGAGCGCAGCGCGGTGAGTCAACGCCGATAGGTTGCGCCTCACAGCTACGATTGGTGAAACGAAAGCATCAGACGGCAGAAGTGGGGAACGGGCATGCCGGCAGCATCATGACGGCCACCAAAGCGGCGGCTGCTTTGTCGTGGGCCGCCATCGCCGGTGTTTCGGCCGCGGGCCTCCTGGTGCTAGTGCAGGTTGTTGCTGCCTCAGTCGCCGCGCCGCCCCGTCTCAGCCTGGTGGCGGTCATTTCCGTGGCGGTACTGGTCCTGGCCTGGCACCTGCGCGTGGATACACCGCTGATGCGGCGCCAGACCACGGCCGCGATGACCGCCGTCGTGATTGTCTGTAACGATCTCACCGCGCCGCTACACCAGACCGTGGCGGTGGTGGGAGTCGGGCTGCTGGCCACCCGGGTGGTGTTCCGACGCTTCCGCTGGGCCGATCTGTATTGGTTCATCAGCCGCCTGCTCGCCGCCGCCATCCTGGTGGCGGTGTTCCAAGCTGCCCAGGCTGCCGGCTTGATCTGGCAGGCCGCCTTGCTGGCCGGCTGGCTGGCCTTCTTCCTCACGGCGATTGCGGTTGAGGGCGCCTTCACCACGTCGACGCAGCGGCGCAGCACGTTCCGCAACGGGATCGGCTGGCCGCCGGCGCTCGGCACGCTGGCCATCAACCTCCTCCTGTGCCTGGCAGGGCAGCACGCGGCCCAGCAGTTCCACCGCGACGGCGTTCAGTCGTTCTTCCTGGTCTTCGCCTCGGTCTTGGCGCTGGCCGTGACCGGCTGGCTGCGCAACGCCGACCTGCGCCGCCGCCTCTCCGGCTTGGTGCACGCCTCGCTGGAGCTGCCCTGGAGCCCCGACGGGATCGACAAGACCCTGCTCGCTGCCGCCAGTTCTTCCGTGCGGGCAGACAAGGTTGCACTCCAGGCCGAGGCTCCTAGGGACAAGGAAATCGGCGTCCGGATGCGCCGCTGGGACGACGGCGACAAGTATTTGGTGGCGTCCCGCAACGGTGGGGCTCAGTTCACCGAAGAAGACGAGCAGGTGCTGGACGCGCTGGCCCACGTGGGCAGCATCATGGTCCGGCACGACGAGCTGGTGCACGAGCTGCGACTGCAGGCGGACACCGATGCGCTAACCGGGCTGGGCAACCGCCGCACGCTGTGGCACCGGCTGACCGAGATCAACACCGGCCGCCGCCCCGGCGAGGCGATCGCCGTCGTCTATCTGGACCTGGACGAGTTCAAGTCCGTCAATGACCAGCATGGCCACGACGTGGGCGACCTGCTGCTGAGGGCCACCGCCCAGCGCATCCGCTCGGAGATCCGTCAGGCAGATGTGGCCGCGCGCATCGGCGGCGACGAGTTCGTCGTCGTGCTCCGCGACGTCGGCAGCGAGGCCGACGCGCGCTCCGCCGCCGAGCGCATCGCCGATGCGATCGCCCGCCCGCTTCCCATCCGTGGCGGTACCCTGCGGGCCCAGGCCAGCATCGGCTTGGCTTACTCCGACCGTCCGGCCAAGGACACTGAGGAGTTGCTGCGCAACGCGGACGCCTGCATGTACGGCAACAAACGGATGCAGCAGCGGCTGCGTGAGTCCGAGCGAGCCGGCTCCGGTTCCGAGACCAGCCTGACTGTGGCCGTGGAGCGCGGCATCCGCAGGCGCCGGCTGCGCGTGGCACTGCAGCCCATCGTCGCACTGGACCTGGATGCGATCGTCGGTTTCGAGACGCTGGCCCGCTACGAGGACGAGGACCTGGGCATCATCGCCCCGGACCAACTGGTAGCCGAGGCGAACCGACTGGGCCTGCTGAACGAGCTGACTCTCCAGGTGATCGACGGCGCGGCCGCGGCGATGATCCGCGTCTGCGAGATCACCAGCCTCCGCTCCGTCTCCGTCAACGTGGAGCTAGGCCAGCTCACGCCGGGCTCCCCTGTGGTGGACCGGTTGCGCCGCATGCGTGCCGAAGGACCGGAACTCAACATCATCATTGAGTTGACCGAGAACTCGCTGGGGACAATGACCGAGGAGTGCCGGACCATGCTGGCACAGCTGCGCAGCGAGGGCTTCAAGATCGCCGTGGACGACTTCGGCTCCGGCTACTCCTCGATGAATTCGCTGACCGAGTTCGCCTTCGACATCGTCAAGCTCGACCGCTCGCTGGTCAGCGGGCACGACGACAGCGCCCGGAACATCGTGGTCAGCCACCTGATCGCCATGTTCATTGCGTTGAAGGCGGATGTGGTGATCGAGGGCATCGAGACCGCCGAGGCCGTGGAATGGCTGGCCGGCTGCCCTAATCTGAACGTGCAGGGCTTCTACTTCGGCCGCCCGATGTGGCCGGACGAGCTCATTGCCCGGCTGGAAACCTCCGGCACGGCGGCCCGCCCGGCCTCGGTCATAACATCCAGCCCCGTCATGGCTGAATAACGACGGCGGAGCCCACCTCAGGAATTTGGCCTACGCCAGCTGCTCCAAAGCTTGGAGCTGCAGCACGATCCACGGACTGAAGGCCCAGGGAGCCGCTGTGGCGGCGGTCTGCAGGTCAGACGGGCGCACCCAGCGGTACTCGGCCACTTCGTCCTCCCTTGGATCGGGCTCCCCCACCGCGAGCGCGGTGTAGACCGGGCAGAACTCGTTCTCCACGATTCCCGAGGCGTCCACCGCGCGGTAGCGAAAGTCCGGCAGCACCAACTGCAGGTCTTTGAGTTCCAGCCCCAGCTCGTAGCGCACGCGGCGCCGCACGGCGTCGGCCATCTCCTCCCCGGGCGCAGGATGTCCACAGGCGGAATTGGTCCACACGCCCGGCCAGGTCAGTTTGTTCAACGCGCGCCGGGTCACCAGCACTCGGCCGTCGGCGTCGGAAATGTGGCAGGAGAATGCCAGATGCAGCGGCGTCTCCCCTGTGTGGATTGCGGCCTTGTCGGCCACACCGGACGGCTTCAACTTCTCGTCCAGCAGGACTACCTGTTCGGTTTCCTGTGTCGTCATGGTCGCCCGCCGGATCCGGGCCGCTGCAAAGAGCGCGCACAGCGGTCAATGGTCTTCATGTCCGCCATCTTACGGGCGCTGAGGAGGGACCCGAAGTCGAGCTCTCCGGCGGAGGTGAGAATACTGCGCCTAACCGATATCATCGCCGTATGACGATGCAACGGGAGCGCGCCTCGGACCGAACCGGGGACTTGGCGCCGGCCGCCGCTTTGTTCCACAGCCTTTCGGATCCCACCCGGCTGACCATCCTGCAGCACCTGACCACCGGCGAGCACAAGGTCCGCGACCTGACCGAGCATCTGGGGCTGGCCCAGTCCACCGTCAGCGCGCATCTTGCCTGCCTGAACGACTGCGGCCTGGTCACCTCGCGCCCGGTGGGACGGGCGTCGTTGTATTCGCTGACCACCGAGCCCGAACTGCTGGCGGCCTTGGCTGCCGCCGAACGTTTGCTTGAAGCGACAGGCTACGCCGTCGAACTGTGCCCCACTGCCACCGGAAGCCGGGCCGGGACGGAGGCATCTGCATGAGCGGCCATCACCATCATGCCGGACCGACCCACCGCGGCCGGTTGGCCATAGCCTTCGCCATCACGACGGCCATCCTCGCTGCCGCATTAATCGGCGCCTTCCTCACCGGAAGCCTCGCGCTGTTGGTGGACGCCGGACATATGCTGACCGACGCCGGCGGCCTCCTGATTGCCCTGATGGCCGCGTCGCTCATGGTCCGGCCGCACACGCCGCGCCGGACCTGGGGCTACCTCCGGATGGAAGTGCTGGCCGCGGGGGCGCAGGCGGCGATCTTGCTGGCCGTGGGAATCTATGCGCTGATCGAGGGTGTCCAGCGGCTGATTGTCCCGCCGGAGGTCAACGCGGACGGACTGCTGGTCTTCGGCATTATCGGCCTGCTGGGAAACATCGCGTCCATGCTGGTGCTCAGTGCCGGCCGCAATGCCAACCTCAACCTGCGGGCCGCATTCCTCGAAGTAGTCAATGATGCCCTCGGCTCGGTGGCCGTGATCGTCAGCGCCGTCGTTATCGCCACGACCGGATGGACCCAGGCCGATGCGCTGGCCGCCATGCTGATCGCGCTGCTGATAGTGCCGCGGACCCTCAAGATCCTGCGGGAAGCCGGCAGCATCCTGCTGGAAACGGTACCGAAGGGGCTCGACCTGGAGGACGTCCGCCAGCACATCCTGGAAGTGCCGCACGTGCTGGCCGTGCACGACCTGCACGCGTCGCGGATCTCCTCCAACATCCCGGTGCTTAGCGCACACGTGGTGATTGAGGATTCCTGTTTCGTGGACGGCCATGCCCCGCAGGTATTGGACCAGCTCCAGCAGTGCGTGGCCGAGCATTTCGTAGTCAGCGTGGAACACTCCACCTTCCAACTGGAGCCTGCCGGACACCTGGACCACGAGCACCCCGCCCACGACTGACAACCTGCGACTGCCGGCGACTACGGAATGGGCACTGTGCCGATCGGGCCGAACCGCTTCATCACCATGGTCGAACTGAGCCGCTGGACGCCGGGCAGGCCGCCGAGCGCGGTGTCATACAACTCTTGGTAGCCGGCCAGGTCGCGGGTCAGGACCCGCAGCATGTAGTCCGGCTCTCCGAACAGCCGCTGGGCATCCACGATGTTGGGCACCGCGGTGACCGCTTCCTCGAAGGCGGCGATGGTCTCCAGATCGGTCCGGCCCAGGGTAACAAAGAGAATCGCCTCAAAGTGGAGTCCTACCGCCTCCGGTGAAACGACGGCGCGGTAGCGCTCGATCGCTCCGGACTGTTCAAGATCCTTCAGCCGCCGGTGGCACGAGGACAGGCTGAGGCCCACCCGGCTGGCGAGGTCGGTAGCACTCATCCGACCGTCCTCTTGGAGCAGTGAAAGAATCTCCCGGCTTAATGCGTCCACGCCGGTTATTGTTCCACATCGCTTGCCAATTCGGCAGGAGAACCGCAGAACATTCCACGTGTTTCCGCGTAGCATTTACGGCTGTTGGGAAAGATTTAGGAAAGAAGAAGCTCCATGGATGTGTCACTGCTGATCCAGTTCTGGGTGGTGGCACTGTTGCTAGCTCTCACCCCGGGAGCGGACTGGGCGTATGCGATTGGCGCTGGCCTGCGGGCGCCCTCAGTGGCCCCGTCGGTTCTGGGCATGGCATTCGGCTACGCGGTGGTGGTCTGCATCATCGCCGTTGGAGCGGGCGCTTTAGTCACCCAATACCCGATGATGCTCACCGTGCTGACCATCGCGGGCTCGGCCTACTTGATCTATCTGGGCGTGAGCACACTCGCCAGCAAAGCCGGGCCAGTCACCGCCAGCAACGCCCCGCTGGGGAATGCTCCGGCCGCCCAGTTCTTCCGCGGTGCCGGCGTCAGCGGAATCAACCCCAAGGGACTGCTCCTGCTGCTGGCACTTCTGCCGCAGTTCACGTCGCCCACCGGGTGGCCGTCGGCGGCGCAAATGCTCGTCCTGGGCGGACTTCACGTGGTCAACTGCCTCTACATCTACTTCGCCGTCGCGCTGCTGGCCCGCCGGCTGCTGCGCTCCCAGCCCCGCGCCAGCAACATCGTCGCCCGGATCTCCGGCGCGATCATGGTGCTGATCGGGCTGGGCATCTTGGTGGAAAAGGCAGCCGAACTGCTCTAAAGGCGCCCGTCCGGGCGTCGCCACGACACCCACGACTAAGGCTTGTCGATCCTGCCGTACACTCGACGTCACATCGTGCTTGTCGGAAGGACCGATCGTGCCTGACCCATCCAGCCTCTCGGCGCCAACTCCAGCCCAAAGGCCCCTCGAGGGCCTGCTGGTGGCTGACTTTTCGAGGGTGCTGGCGGGTCCGCTGGCCACGATGACCCTGGCCGATCTCGGCGCGCGGGTCATTAAAGTGGAGCGGCCGGGCGCCGGGGACGACACCCGCAGTTGGAGGCCGCCGAACTCCCCCACCGGAGCCACCTACTTCGAAAGCGTGAACCGCAACAAGGAATCGATCCGCCTTGACCTGTCGCAGCCCGGGGACCGGCAGCTGGCCCGAAGACTGGCGGCGGCAGCGGACGTCGTCGTCGAAAATTTCAAGCCCGGCGGGATGGACAAGCTCGGGCTGGGCTATGAGCAGCTCTCAGCCGAGAATCCGGGACTGGTATATGCCTCAATCTCCGGCTTCGGCTCGGCCGAGGGAGCGTCGCTGCCCGGATATGACTTCATTGTCCAGGCGGTGGGCGGGCTGATGAGCATTACCGGGGACGCCGACGGCCCACCGTACAAGGCCGGAGTCGCCCTGGTGGACGTGCTCACCGCCAAGGACGCCACGATCGGCATCCTGGCCGCGCTGCAGGCCCGCTCCGCCAGCGGCCTCGGCCGCCGGCTGGAGGTCAATCTGCTCTCCAGCCTGCAGGGCGCCCTGGCCAACCAGGCCCAGGCCTACTTGGGCGCCGGCGAGATTCCCCAGCGGATGGGCAACAAGCACGCGTCTATTGTTCCGTACCAGTTGCTGGAATGCGCCGACGGTCCCCTGGCCGTGGCCTGCGGCAACGACCGGCAGTTCCGCCAACTGGCCAACATCCTGGGCGTGCCACGGCTCGCGGATCACGAGCGTTTCGCCACCAACAGCGCGCGGGTGCAACATCGCGGCGAACTCATTCCACTGCTGGAGCAAGCCCTGTCCTCGGCTCCCGCCGCGGTGTGGCAGGACAAGCTGACCGCGGCCGGAGTCCCGGCCGGACCGGTCGCCACCATCGACGAGGGGATCGCCTACGCGGAGTCGCTCGGGCTGGCTCCCACGATCGAAGTCCATGATGCCGCCGGCCGGCCGGCGGGCCGCCAAGTCCGGCATCCAATCACCTGGACGCCGGCGTTCGAGCCGCGCACGGCCGCCCCGCCCGCGCTGGGCGAGCACACCGCGTCGGTGCTGGAGTGGCTGCGTTCCCTGGACCAGTCCAGCACTGTTGAGGAGCGCTAAATCCCGGTGGCATTTTGACTTAATCCCCCTTACGTGTTGGCATGGACAGCAGGCCAACCGGTGTTATTGGATCTTCGGTGGGCCGCTCCGAATCGCTCGCGCAGGCCCCTCGCCTGCCCGCGGACACGGTGCCCGTCTCCCTCTCGGGATTGATTGTTCAGGGCCCGGCGCGCTCTCGCGCCGCCAGTGTTAGACCGCTGCGCACCATGCGCTTTTCCACCGCTACCGGTGCGCCAATACGGCCGTTCTGTGGATTCGGAGCGTCGAACCTGACGGACAGATCCACTGGATGAGGAGATGCATTTATATGCGAGTCGGAATCATTGGTGCAGGGCCCAGCGGCATGGCACAGCTGCGGGCGTTCGAATCGGCAAGGAAACTGGGAGCCGAAATCCCGGAGATTGTGTGCTTTGAGAAGCAGTCCGATTGGGGCGGACAGTGGAACAGCAGCTGGCGCACCGGCCTCGATGCCGCCGGCGAGCCCGTGCACAGCAGCATGTACCGGCACCTGTGGTCCAACGGCCCCAAGGAAGTCCTCGAGTTCTCCGACTACACCTTCGACGAGCACTTCGGCCGTCCGATTTCCTCTTTCCCGCCGCGCGAAGTCCTGTTCGACTACATTGCCGGCCGGGTCCAGAAGTCCGACGTGCGCAAGTACGTCCGGTTCAACACCGTGGCCCGCTGGGTTGACTACAACGAAGACAGCCAGGAATTCACCGTGACGGTCGAGGACCTCGCAGCGCAGCGCACCGAAACCCACGTCTTCGACAAGCTCGTGGTCTCCACCGGCCACTTCTCCTACCCCAACGTGCCCGCCTTCGACGGCATCAACAGCTTCCCCGGCGAGGTGCTCCACGCCCACGACTTCCGCGGCGCCGAGCGGTTCGCCGGCAAGGACCTGCTGCTGATCGGCAGCAGCTACTCCGCCGAGGACATCGGCATGCAGGCCCACAAGATGGGCGCCAAGTCCGTCACCTTCAGCTACCGCACTTCGCCGATGGGCTTCGACTGGCCGGAGACCGCCACCGAACGCCCGCTGGTGACCCGCTTCGAGGGCCGCACCGCGCACTTCAGCGACGGCACCACCGGCGAGTTCGACGCCGTGCTGCTTTGCACCGGCTACCTGCACAAGTACCCGTTCCTGCCCACCGAACTGTCGCTGCAGTCGCCGAACCTGCTCTACCCGGGCAACCTCTACAAGGGCGTGGTCTGGCAGCAGAACACCAACCTGTTCTATCTGGGCGCGCAGGACCAGTACTACACCTTCAACATGTTCGACGCGCAGGCATGGTTCGCCCGCGACGTGATGCTGGGCCGGATCGAACTGCCATCGCTCGAGGAACGCGACGCTGACATCCAGGCCTGGCTCGACCGCCAGTCCACGCTTGCCGACCACGACGCCGAAGCCGAGTTCCAGACCGATTACCTGCGCGAGCTGATCGCCCTGACGGACTATCCGGAGTTCGATCTGGACACCGTCTGCGCCCTGCTCAAGCAGTGGATGAAGGACAAGGAAGAGAACATCCTCGGCTACCGGGACAGCATCCACCGTTCCGTCATGACCGGCACCATGGCCACCCGGCACCACACCCGCTGGATCAACGCCATGGATGACAGCCTGCACCGCTACCTCCACGGCCCGTCAGAGGACATGGACACCGGAGCACTGGCGGCCCTGACCGGAGACGCCGAAGAAGCTGCCGCCCGGCGGTAGAGCCAACCTCGCACCGCGTACGACGGCGGGTGGCACGGGAGCGCTGTCTCCCGGCCACCCGCCGTCGTCACCATGGGAGCGCTGTCTCCCGGCCACCCGCCGCCGTCGTCACCGGTGCCCGGACAACCCGCACCCGGCCATCCGAGAGCTGCCGGTGACCGTCCGCAGGGCTACAGTGGAGCCAGCAGTCAGAATCGAGTGGCAGCCATGGCTTCCAACACGATCGCCCTGTTCTTGGCCGGCGACGTCATGACCGGCCGAGGCGTGGACCAAATCCTGCCGCACCCCGGCGCACCCAACCTCCGCGAAGGCTACATCCGCGACGCGAGGGACTATGTAGCACTGGCCGAAGCAGCCAACGGGCCCATCCCCCGCCCCGTGGACCCGGCCTGGCTTTGGGGCGATGCGCTGACAGTGATCGGCGAGTCCGGACCGGACGTGCGCGTGGTCAACTTGGAAACCAGCGTCACCGGCGACGGCACCTTCGCGCCAGGCAAGGGAATCCACTACCGGATGCTCCCGGACAACATCGGCTGCCTCATCGCCGCCGACCTGAACGTTTGCGTCCTGGCGAACAACCATGTGCTGGACTTCGGTGCCGACGGCCTGACGGAAACTCTGGACACACTGCATGCTGCCGGCCTGCGAACGGCTGGCGCCGGCCGCGACGCCGATCAGGCGTGGCAGCCCGCACAGGTGGACACCGGCCATGGCCGCGTGCTGGTGTTCTCCGCCGGGCTGGAATCCAGCGGCGTCTCCCGCGCGAATGCCGCCAGGCCCGACCGGCCCGGGCTGGCCTTTCTGCCGGATCTCTCCCGGGACACCGCCAACCGGTTCATCCACCTCGTCCACTCCGCCCAGCGTCACGGCGACCTCACGGTGGCCTCGCTGCACTGGGGCTCCAACTGGGGCTATGAGGTTCCCCGCGCGCACGTCCGCTTTGCCCACTGGTTGGTCGACGGCGGGATCGACGTAGTGCACGGCCATTCCTCCCACCATCCGCGTCCGCTCGAGATCTACCGAGGCCGCCCGATCTTCTACGGCTGCGGCGACCTGATCAACGACTACGAGGGAATAGGCGGCCACCAGGAGTTCCGCGACGACTTGCGGCTTCTCTACTTCGTTACGCTGGAGGCGCGTACCGGGGAATTGCGCGGCCTGCGCCTGCTGCCGGTACGGGCCCGGCGGATGCGTCTGGAGCGGACCACCAGGGACGACGGCGAGTGGCTCCGTCGCGTACTGGGCGACGCCAGCAGCGGTTTCGGCACCCGGATCAGCATGCTCGGCGACGGCAGCCTGTCCGTGGTGCAATAAGACGGCACAGTCCTTCCCGACGACGATAGGACCACGCCCATGGGACTGAGAAGCGCACTGTTCGCGGCGCAGTACGACTCCGCCATGCGCCGCGCCGAGGATGAAGAACTCACCACTCGCCGTGCGGCGCTGCTGAACGGACTGAGCGGAATTGTGTACGACGTCGGTGCCGGCACCGGCGCGAATCTGCCCCATCTGCCGCCGTCCTGCCAGGTGACCGCGGTGGAACCCGATCCGAACATGCGCAAGCGGCTGCAGGCCAAGGCCGGGTCAGCCGCCGGCAACATCTGCGTGGTGGCCGCCGCCGCAGAAGCGCTGCCGGCTGAAGACGCCAGCGTGGACGCCGTCGTTTTCACCCTCGTGCTCTGCAGCGTCCCCGACCAGGCCGCCGCCCTCGCCGAGGCCAAGCGGGTGCTCAGGCCGGACGGACAGCTGCTGTTTCTGGAACATGTCCGCGGCGCCGGCGCGCACGGCACGTTCCAGGACATGCTGCGGCCGGTGTGGTCTTTCGCGGCGCAGGGCTGCCAGCTCAACCGGAACACCGTCGCCGCCATCTCTGGGGCAGGGTTCGCCGTGACCGTGCAGGACGAGTTCACGGTGGGGCCGGGATGGCTTCCCGTGAACCCGATGGTGACGGGCACGGCGACGCCCGGAGGCAACAGCTAAGCAGCCTCCGGGCGCTTGATGGTGGATTACAGGCCGTCAGTACCCATAGCCGCCGGTTTTCTTGGCGTTCTCGGCCTCGGCCTCGCCGTCGACATTTTCGGAATCCGGTCCCGGCTCAGAATCCACCGGATCCGTCCGCTGTTTGTCATTGTCCGCCGACTCCGGCACACGCGGGTCTTCCAAACGGTCTTCCGCTTGGTCTTCCGACGGGCTGGCGCCGTCGTTGTTCTCCGTGGTCATTATCCGAATCCGCCCAGTTTGTCTTTGAGCCCGCCGAGCTTCTCCCCCAGGCCTCCGGGGAGCTTGCTCAGCAGGGCGTCGACGTCGATCCCCAGGCTGGAGAGCAGGCCCGAGTCCTTCTCCGTGTCCACTTTCTCCGGCAGTTCGGAATCGGCCTTGGCGGCCTGATCGTGGTTGCCCTGCTGTTTGAGGATGTCGATGATCTGCTGCTTGTCGATCTGCATGGTGTTCTCCGATCCACCTGGATTATCAGCGCACTGTCCACTTTCCTCACTCGGTCATAGTGTGGCAACCCCCAGACGTCTGCAGGCTGCCGGTGGCATACTGTTTGGACGCCACGGAGCCGTGGCGTCTCCCAGGGACAGGAGCGCAAGTTGTGGCCGGCCATTTCGAAGTGATTGATGCGCCCGACGGCGGATTCCGCGTCAGGATGCTGGACGCGGACGGGGAACTCATGGCCGAGTCCGTGACCTTTCCGTCCATCCGGGCCGCAAGGAAAGGGATCGAACTCGCCCGCGAAATCGCGGGAACCGGACGCGTGATCGACCGGTCGGGCGCCGACGAGTCATCCGAGACTTAGCCGCATGAACCCGGCTTCCACGAACTCGCACGATCAGCGGACCGCGCCGGCAAGGGCGGTCTGCGGGCTTAGGGTCGGCGGGCTAGGGCCGGGGGCTTTCCGGGCCGAAGAGGAATTCTTCCGCGTGGGCCACGGCCTTCTTAAACGAGTCGTTGCGCAGGGCCAACTGTTCGGGTCCGTCGTGCAGGCTCTCCGTGTACTCGGTGAACCCGGGGCGCAGCACCCAGATTCCGCCGGCCGGCGGAAGGTAGAAAACGGCGAAGGACCGGTGCTCGGAGTCGTCTTCCCAGACCGGAACCACTGCTGCGGCAGCGCCGGTGTCCACGTTGATCCACTGGGCCCGAGGCCGCGGCTGGCCCTCGTCAAAAACGCTGGGGTCAAGGAACGGAGCGGTTCCCGGCCCCCACCGCTCCTCGAACCGTTCATGGAACACCGGAAACAGGTGATGGTCGTAGCGGCGCCAACTGGTAGCAGGCATTAATCCTCCTTCAACGATCAAAAACTATCCATCGGCGGTAGTCCCTTGAGGATGACGGCGGCTGCTCACCCAGTCGGACTGCGTCCGGCGAGATGGGGTCGTCGAACCCCAGGTACACCGGGCGGCCGGAGGGAACCGAGGGACCGCGGTTCGGACGCCGCTGTGTCTCAGCTGGTGCGCGCTCGGCGGCCCCTGCTTCCTTCGGCTCGGCGGCGCCGGCCTCGCTGCGCTCTCCAGACTCGTGGTTATGCCGTGCCGTGATGCGCCGGGAGCTGTTCCGGTCGTAGTCCGCGCGCCGTTCGGCGTCACCCAGCACCATGTAGGCGTGGAGGATCGCCGCCGTCGTCGGTTCCTCCGCCTGGGTCTCCGTGTCACGCGGAGCCGATCCCCCGCCGTCGGGATTGAGGTCCGGATGATGGCTGCGGAGCAAAGCCCGGTAGGCGCGCCGAATGTCCCCGCTGCTGGCGTCCGGGGCAACCTGCAGAACGGCATAGAGATCGGTCTCGTTCATGATTCCCCTCCCCTCCGACCTTTCCGGCCCGAACCGGCGCGTGAAAGCGGTGCGGACAGCGGCGCGGCCGGCGGCACCGCCCTGGAGGGACGGCGCCACCGGCCCGGACCAGCATGGACTAGGCGTCGATCATCTGCTGCTTGTCTCCGCTGCTGATTTCGATCTTGCGCGGCTTGGCCTGCTCGCGGATAGGAATCCGCAGCGCCAGCACGCCAGCCTCATAGTTCGCCGTGACCTTCTCGGTGTCCAGCGTGTCGCCCAGGATCAGCTGGCGGCTGAAGGTACCGCTCGGCCGTTCGGCGGCCACCACTTCCTTGCCGTCGTCGATCTTGGACTTACGTTCCGCGGCAACCGTCAGGACGTTCCGTTCCACATCCAGGTCAATGGTGGACGGATCGACGCCGGGCAGGTCGAGTTCGACGACGAACTCCTCGCCCTCGCGCCACGCATCCATCGGCATTGCTACCGGGCGGGCCTGGTTTCCGAAGACCTGCTGGGTCAGGCGGTCCAGCTCACGGAATGGATCAGTTCTCATCAACATGACTGCCTCCTTCAGTTCTTCTAGCTCCAGCGCTCACTTAATCTATGTCTGAGCGCATAGATATTATGACTCTGCGGTATGATGTTCGCAAGTCCATTTTGGGAGGAATTTTGGTGGCCGAGAAGAACCGTCCGCAGGCGGACAAGGGGGTGTATGGCATCTCCGTGGTCAGCGATCTGGTGGGCGTGGGCGAACAAACCCTGCGGCTCTATGAGCGGCGCGGACTGGTGGAACCGGAGCGGACCGAAGGCGGCACGCGCCGATACAGCCAGGATGATGTGGACCGCCTCCGCCGGATCGGTGAGCTGGTGGAGGACGGAGTGAACCTGGCCGGCGTCGGCAAGGTGCTGGCGCTGGAAGAGGACAACGCCGCGCTGCAGCAGAAACTCGATTCCGTCGAAAAGCGGGCCGCCGACCGCTGAGGCGTTGGCGGACGCCAGCCGAGGCTGCGGCAGCTCCTGGAGCCGGCCGGTGGCGCGGGCCCATCCGGCCCATGGGGCGCCTGGCTAGAGCACCGGCCACGCATTGCCAGCTTCTTTCGTGCAGGCCTATACTCGCGCCCACAGCCCCATTCGGGGAAACCTCCGGGACCTCTGCCCTAGGGCGTCCGACCTGTCCGGACGGGGGCCGCGTTCTGGAAGAGCAGAACAGGAAGCTGCCATGACCAAGTACTTGTTCCAGGGAAAGTATGTGGGCGCGGGAATCAAAGGGCTGATGCAGGAAGGCGGGTCCAAGCGACGGGAGGCTGTGGTCCAGGCCTTGGAGTCGGTGGGAGGCTCGCTGGAATGCATCTACTACGCCTTCGGGGAGACCGACGTCGTTGGTGTCTTTGACATACCGGACCAGCCCAGCGCCGCCGCACTGTCCATGATGATCAATGCCAGCGGTGCGGTGGACTTGCGCCTCACCCCGTTGATGACACCCGAAGATTTCGACGCGGCGGTGGAAAAGACACCGTCCTACCGCGCGCCCGGACAGCAATAGCGCGGTTTTCCGAAAACTTACATCCGCCGATAAACGGGCCGTCCGGTGACACGTGCCAGCCAGCGCTGCCCGGCGGACTGCACCGCCCAGTTCAACCTCAGCGTGGCGAAGGCCCAGCGGAAGCACCGGGCAAAGGCGCCGGGGACGGTGAAGATGCGGCCCGCCGCGCCGACGCGCAGCCGCCGGTCAAACCGGACCGTCGCCCACGGTGCCAGCTGGAAGCTCAGGTCCAGGTCATCGTGTATTCCCGCCCGGTGCCGGTGGACTGCGTCCGCGCACTGCTGCCAGGCGGTGCGGCGCATGGCGAAGTTGGACCCCCACACCGGAATGCCCGCGAGGGCGGCACCGGCACCGTAGCGGTAGCCGGACGAATACGCCGCGGACGCCAGCCAAGCGACCGGGCGCGGCAGGTCGTAGAACCGGCCCGGGCCGGTGAGCGCATCCAGGCCGGGGTCTTCGCCGAACGCGGCGCTGATCCGGGCCAGCCAGTCTTCCGGCGGACGGGTATCGGCGTCGCAGCGGACAATCACGTCGCCGGCGGCCGCATCGTAGCCCGCGGCGGCAGCGGCCGGGATGCCGCGCCGCGGTTCGGTGATCACGCGGGCCCCGGCGTCGCGGGCCACTTGGGCCGAGGCATCCGAGCAGCCGTTGTCCACCACGATGATTTCGTCCGCGGGACGTGTCTGCCGTGCCAGCAGCGCCAGGCAGTCGGCGAGCGCAGCGGCGTCGTCCAGCACCGGAATCACCACGGACAGCGACGGCCCGCCGTGCGGCTGGACCCCGCCGAGCAGCCGGCCGGCGTCGGCCGGATACCACCGGTCCTGCGCCGGACCGGTCCGCTTGCCCGGCGTTGTCACCGGATCCCCGCGTACCAGATCAGCAGCATGGTGACCAGGAATCCCACCACGTAGTTCAGCCAGAGGAAGCGCTTCCAGCCAGCGTTTGCGGCGGCCGATCCGGCGTCGTCAATCCGGGCGAACCGCAGCACGTTGACCAGATACGGCAGCACCAGCAGGGCCGCCAGCGGGCCGGGCCAGTCGGTGGCCAGCATCAGCGCACCCGCGGCCGCATAGGCAGCAGCGGAGGCCAGCACCGTGCGGCGTGCGCCCAGGACGGTAGCGATCGAGCCCAGCCCGGCCTCGCGGTCCGGGACCACGTCCTGCACCGCACCGAACGCATGGCTGGCCATGCCCCAGAGGAAGTAGGCGGCCAGCAGCGCCCACAGCCCGGGCGTGAACTGGGCCCCGGCCAGCACCAGCCCGAAGACCGCGGGCGAGACGAAGTGCGTGCTGGAGGTCATCGAGTCCAGGAAGGGCCGTTCCTTGAAGCGCAGCCCCGGCGCACTGTAGGCGTACACCGCTGCCAGCGAGACCAGCAGCACCAGGTTCGACGCCAAGCTCCCGGCCAGCGCCAGCACCACCACGAACGGGACGGTGGCGATGGCGCAGGCCTGCAGGATGGCACGATGCCGCGCGCGATCTACCACGGCGCCCTCGGCCCCGCCCTTGCGCGGGTTGAGCAGGTCGGATTCGTAGTCGAACACGTCGTTGATGCCGTACATGGCCAGGTTGTACGGGACCAGGAAGAAGACGGTGCCCACCACCAGCAGCCAGTCGATCCGGCCAGCGGCCAGCAGGTACGCGGCGGCGAACGGGTAGGCGGTGTTCACCCAGGACACCGGCCGGGAGGTGATGACCAGTTCGCGGATCACCGGTGCTCCTCTCCCCCGCTGGCTTTGTCAGAACGACGACGGCGGGGCCCGCCGATGAGCAGCAGCCAGACCGCGGGCAGCAACAGGGCGGCGCCCAGCGGGTACGCGAAGTCCTCGATCGGGGCCAGCCCGATCCGCAGCCCGGCCAGCGCATGTCCGCCGTAGTCGAACAGGCCGGAGGCAATCATCACGTTGTCGAACACCGCGGTCAGCACCCACAACGCGGCAATGGTCAGGCCGGCGGCCGCTGCAGCTCCGCGGGGCACCCGCCGGGCCAGCACCGCCGCCACCACGGCGGCGAGCGCCAGGCCGAGGAAAATCCAGTTCAGCTCCACAAAGCTCATGCCGCACCTCCTGCCCGCGGGCCGCCGTCGTGCTCCACCAGATGCCTGTTGGCGTAGCGGGATGTGCGGCGGTGCCTGCCCCAGGCCAGCAGCCCGGTGAACAAGATCATGGTCTGGTAGCAGAGGAAGGCCAGGAAGAAGGCCTCCTCCAGCGGCAGCTGCGGACCGAGCATGATGCCGGTCATCAGCGGCGAGTCCCGGTGCAGGAAGATGCCCAGTGCAATCGCCCAGACGTCCCAGGCCAGGAAGTAGGTCAGCCCGACGGCCATGGTGATCGCGGCGGCCAGCGGACGGGCGAAGAAGAACAGCTTGTAGCGGGCGTCCAGCAGGGCCATGCAGCCCAGCAACGCCACCAAGACGGCAAGGTAGATCATGCGCTGCTCCCCGCGGCATCGGCGGACGGGAGCGTGCTGGGCGCCGGGCCGCCTGACCTTCCAGTGTCGGCGGACGCGAGCTTGCTGGGCGTCGCATTAGCCTCCACCGCACCGTCGGGCTCCGGCAACGCTCCCGGCCTCTTGATCCCCTGCACCGCCTTGAGCACCAGTTCGGCGCTGATCAGGCACATCGGCACGCCGATCCCCGGCCGCACCGAACTGCCCACGTAGTGCAGCCCCTCGACCTTGCGGCTCCGGTTGCCCGGCCGCAGGAACGCGCTCTGCCGCAGCGTGTGCGCGGCCCCGAGCGCGCTGCCGCGCCAGGCGTTGAAACCGTCCACGAAGTCCGCGGGTCCGTAGGTGCGGCGGACCGCAATCCGGCCGCGCAGGTTCTCGATTCCGGCCCAGGCGGCCAGCTGGTCGATGGCCGCGTCGGCCACGGACTCAACGATGGCCGAGCCTTCGCCGTCGTCGCCGCCGGATCCCCAGTCCGGGGCCGCGGGGGCGGGCACCAGGATGAACAGGTTCGCGTCCCCCGCCGGTGCCACGCCGCCGTCGGTAGCACTGGGCTTGCACACATAAATGGAGGTCTCCTGCGCCAGCGCGCGGCCGGCCTGGATCCGGCCGAAGTTGTCCTTCCAGTCCCGGGTGAACAGCAGGTTGTGGTGCGCCAGCTCCGGCAGCTTGCCGCGCACACCCAGGCAGACCAGCACCGCGCTGGGCCCCGGGTCGCGGCGCCGCCACACCGGCTCCGGGTGGCTGCGCAGCTGCGCCGGCAGCAGTTCGGTCTCCACGTGGTGCAGGTCCGCGGCGGCGACGACGGTGCGCGCCGGCGTCCGCTGCTGGGTCCCTTCGGCGTCGGTCCACACCACCGCCTCGCAGCGGGCCTTTTCGCCGGCGGGCCCGGTGATGATCCGGCGGACGGTGGCCCGGGTTTCGATCCGCACGCCGGCCTCGCGGGCCAGCCGTTCCATCGCATCCACCAGCGCGGCGAATCCGCCCAGCGGGTAGTACACGCCGTCGTCCAGGTCCAGGTGGCTCATCAGGTGGTACATCGCCGGGGCGCGGAACGGGCTGGTGCCCAGGAACACCGCCGGATAGCCGAGCACCTGCTGTTGCCGCGGCTCGGCGAACCGCTCGCGGACGTAGCGGTCCAGGCTCCAGCCCAGCAGCTTGGCCAGACGCGGCGCCCGCCGCAGCACCTGCGGGTGAGCCAGCCCGCGGAAGTCGGCGAAGTCGTCGTACAGAAAGTGGTCCTTGGCCAGCCGGTAAGTCTCCGCGGCCTCGTCCAGGTAATGCCGCAGCGGCTGCCCGGATCCCGGCTGCAGCTGTTCGAAGAGCCCTACGGCGTGCTCCCGGCCGGAGCGGACTTCGGCCACCTCCGGATGCCCCTCGAACCAGGTCCGGTAGGCCGGGTCCAGCCTCACCAGGTCCAGCTGGTCGGCGGCGCTGGTGCCCATCAGCCGGTACCAGTGGTCGACCACCTCCGGCATCAGATACCAGGACGGGCCGGTGTCGAAGCGGAAGCCGTCGCGCTCGTACCGCCCGGAGCGGCCGCCCAGCCCGGTGCGCTGCTCCAGCAGGGTGACCCGGTGCCCGGCCTTGGCCAGCAGCCCGGCCGTTGCCAACCCGGAGATGCCGCCGCCGATCACCACCACCGGTTTGTCGGCGGAGCCGCGGGACTGCGCGGCCGGCCCCATCTTCACCCGGCGCGCGGCCAGCCGGTGCTTGAAAGACGTCAGGCTCATCAGGCGGCGCTCCGTCCGCGCAGCCGCTGCCGGGCCAAAACCCGCAGCGCGATCGCGGCCTTCTGCGGTGTCCCTACCCGGACGCGGCGGGACAGCATCTCGTCTGCCGGCACCCGCTCCAACCGGTTCACCAGCGCGCTGAACAGGGCATGGGCCAGTTCCACGGCGCTGCAGGCGCCGGGCGGGAGCAACGGAATGCCCTGCCGGGCTGCTTCCAAGTCTTCGCGGATCTCAGCCACCAGCTTCAGCTTGAGCGCCTCGTCGAAGTTGCCGGCATCCGCCCGCGGGAAGTAGCTGCGGCCCAGCTGCAGGTTGTCCGCCGCGACGTCGCGCAGGAAATTCACCTTTTGGAACGCCGCCCCCAGCCGACGTGCGGCAGCGTTGAGCTCTTCGTCGCGGCCGGCCACCGCGCCGGGCATCGCCTGGAACACCCGCAGGCACATCAGGCCCACCACCTCGGCCGAGCCGTAGATGTATTCCTCCAGCGAATCGTCTGTATGCTCAGCCACGGTGATGTCCGCCCGCATGGAGGCGAAGAACGGGCGAGTCAGGTCGGTGCCGATGCCGCTGCGGCGAGTGGTCCCGGCGAACGCGTGCACCACCATGTTGGTGCTGTAGCCGGTGAGCATCGCCGTCTCGGTTTCCCGTTCAAGCCGGTCTAGCTGGTCCCGCACAGCCGCCGAGTCCAGGCCGGCCGCGGCGGCAGCACCGTCCACCGCCTCATCGGCCACGCGGACCAGGGCGTAGATGTTGGCGATATCCCGCCGCCCTTCCGGACCCAGCAGCCGGCAGGCCAGGCCAAAGGAGGTGGAATAGGCGGAGAGCACGACGCCGGCGCTGCGGCCGGCTGCGTCGGTATAGCGGAGCAGCGGGTTCAGTTCCATGGCCCCTACTTCCCTCTGGTCAGCACGTGCATGCAGACCCCTTCGAGCTCGGCCCGGGCGGCGGCGTGCAACGGCAGTCCTTTGGATTCCTGCAGCGCCTCGTCCACCAGATTGCGGGCGAGCTCTTTGGCCCGGAGGTCGGCGCCGCAGTCCTTGAGCGCGGACCGCACCCGGTCCGATTCCACCTCTCCCCTGCGGAAAGCGGCCAGCAAGTCATCGAACCCGTCGGCCTCGGCGGCAAAGGCGGTCAGCACGGTGCGCTTGCCTTCGCGCAGATCGGATTCAGCCGATTTGCCCGTGGTGTCGGGTTCGCCGAAGGTCCCCAGCACGTCGTCCACGATTTGGTAGGCGACGCCGATGCGCCGTCCGATCGCAGCCAGCGCCTCGGCCTGGTCCGGCCCGGCGCCCGCGAGCAACGCGCCCGCCTTCAGCGGCGCTTCGAAGGAGTAGCCGGCGGTCTTCAGGCTCTCCATGTCCAGTACGTCCTGCAAATCGGGCGGGCCCGTGGAGGCGGACAACAGCACGTCCTCCAGCTCGCCGGCGGCGGACGCGAAGACTGCGTCGTGCACGGTCTCGACCAACTCCTCGGCTTCGGGCAGACCGGCTGCAACGTGGCCGGTCAGCCGCAGCGCACCGGTAAGCAGCAAGTCGCCGGCGATGATCGACGCCGAGTGGCCGAAGTGCTCGGCGTCCTGCTGGGACAGTCCCTGGGCCAGAGCTTGGTCGCGGTAGTGGGCGCCGATGGTGGACTGGCCGCGGCGGACAAAGTCGCGGTCAATCACGTCGTCGTGGACCACCAACGCGGTGTGCAGCAGCTCGAACGCGGCTGCCATTTTCGCGCAGCGGCCGGCATCCTCGCCATCGAAGGCGGCGTAGGCCAGGTGCACCATTCTGGGGCGCAACCGCTTCCCGCCCTGCAGGGCAGATTCGATGTGATTCCACATCAGCGGGAAGGATCGCGAGACCTTGCCGGCCTGGGTACGGTTTCTGTGCACGAAGTCTTGCAGTTCCGCTTCGACCAGTGAGCCGAACCGTTTCCAACTGCCGTTGTTGGAAAATGGCGGGGCGGGCTTCCAGCTGGTGGCGTTGACGGTCATGTGGGCCCCTTCCCGGTGAGTTGGGGGGTTTCATGCTGCTCGCCCTCCAGCTCCGCAATGCGTTGCTCCATAGCCTGCACCACGCCGGCCAGATACGTCACCACCGCCTCCTGCTGAGCAGGTTCCATGCCCCGAACCAGCTGATCCGTCTGCCGGATCATCGGCATCAGCTTGGACATCACCTGCCCGGCGGCGTGGGGCTTCGGCTCGATCATCATGCTCCGCCGGTCCTGCGGATGCGGTACCCGCTGCGCATGATCGGCCCGCACCAAGCGGTCCACCACCGTGGTGACTGCGGCCGTGGTGATGTGCAGGGCGCCCGCCAACTGCGACGGCGTCATCGGCCCCTTCGTCATCAGGTGCTGCATGGCCTGGAAGTCCGTCTCGTTCGTCCCCATCGCACGGCGCATCTGGTACTCCACCACGTCGTTGAGCACCAGCACCTTCCGCATCAACACTGACGCGGCATGCATCTCCGGCCTTCTCGGCCCTTCACCCTCGCGCAAATCCTAACCCAACTGATCATCAGAAAGTTTAGCTACATGATGGTCTAAGGAAGTACGTTTTGTCGAGGGCATGAATCACCTGCAACCGCTTTAGGACGAGGACATCCTCAGTGATGACCGAACGCCGTGAGGCTTTGGCAGCGGTTGCTTTATCGAGCTACCGCACTCCCTGCTGCATAGACATCGGCCGGCATTGGTCGGTGCAGCTTCCACGTAATCCCAATCGGCTTGTCCCCCGAGTGCTGCACATAGTCGACTTGACCAAGACATGTGTATGGCAGGGTCATTCCGAAGTCATCCTTCGCTCGATCCCGAGTGAACAGAACGACTTGCGAACCGTGCGCTTTGCGGTCAAGGTACCGTCGGCCGACAGGACTCGTGGTGGACGTCGCGTTCTGAGACTCCCAGTGGAAGAGGTCCTCGCTCAGTGCATAATCCCGGTACATGGTTGTCGCGGAGTGCATCTTTTCGTCCTTGTTTAGCGTTACGAATAAGGCATCCGTGGCCGTGTCCGCGCTCCAAGCCACCCCCTCGCGGTGCTCCGCGTTCCTGGCTCCGAGCCTGGCAAAGCCCAACGCCGCCAACACTTCTTCGCGTCGGTAGGTGGCGTGTGAATACATTGGAATGTGCTGCAGACCCATCCCCAGCCCCTTGGGCATGCGGCGGGCAGCCTGGACCCCGAGCTTCATCAATTGGCTGATCTCGGAACAGGCATAGGTATGGGACCGCAACTGCTCGAAGGCGTCGTCGTACTTTTCGAAGCCCCCGCCGTCGCGCCAAAGAGTGAAGAACAACATGCGGGCCAGCACCTTCTCCCGCTCCCCGAGGTCCTCGTATAGCGGGGCATCCGCGGACACCAGTGATGTGTAGGTCTCGGCCCGTTCCGGGTCATCCACGTGCAGCAGAGCGGTCATCTTCTTTAGCACCAAGTGCTCCTCAAAGACGGACCGGCCCTCGCGATGGAGGACAGGCGGCACACCGCCGTCGATCAGCCCTGCCTCGCGGATTAGTGAGGTCCAGGAGTCTCCGCTCTTCCGATACACCTCGGCGAGGTCGCGGCCGGACTCGCGCAGGTAATCCTCGAGCAAAACCTCCGCATGCGAGCGGACGTCAGCTACGAGCTGCTTGCGGTTGAACCTTAGCTGGGACTTGATGTTTTCCAGCACGGTCTGCTGGGCCACCCGGTCCAGAATGATCTGACAGCCGGAGGGCAGCAGCGGGAACTCGTCCTCGATCTGTTTGACCAGGCCGGCCCTGCTGGTTCCCGTGAGTGCCCGGAGCTTGGGGTCGAAACGGAATTCGCGGCGCTGCTGGCCGATGAAGTCGAGGACTGACAGCACGGCCTTGTCCTCCGCACGCCGCAGGCCGCGGCCGAGCTGCTGGAGGAAGATTGTGGAGCTCTGCGTCGGGCGCAGCAGAAGGATGGTGTCGATTTCCGGAACGTCCAGGCCTTCGTTGAAAAGGTCGACGGCGAAAACGCAGTTGATCTCCTTGCTGCGAAGTTTGGCCAGGGCGGTGGCACGCTCATCGCTGTCGGTGGCACCTGAAACGGCTACGGAGGCTATGCCGGCCTGATTGAAGACCCTCGCCATGTAGTGCGCATGTTGAACCGAAACGCAGAAGCCGATGGCTCGCATTTCCCGTGTGCTGAGCACCTTGTCGCGTAGTTCCTTGATTACCTTGGCTGCACGGGCGTCGTTGCCCGTGTACAAGACGCTTAATGCCGCGGCATCGTAGTTGCCGCGCTTCCATTCCACTTTGCTTAGGTCGACATCGTCGGCCAGCCCAAAGTAGTGAAACGGCACGAGAAGGTCTGCGTCCAGCGCGTCCCAGAGCCGCAGTTCGCTGGCGATCCGGCCGCCGAAAAACTCGTCGGCTACGTTGACCCCGTCTCCTCGCTCAGGCGTCGCCGTCAGGCCAAGCAGTTCCAGCGGGCGAAGGTGGTCGATGATGCTCCGGTACGTTGGCGCTTCCGCGTGGTGGAACTCGTCGATGACCACGACGTCGAAATGGCCGGCTTCGAATCGATCCATCCCCTTGGCGGCGAGGGACTGGACGCTGGCGAACACATGTTTCCATCGGGTTGGCTTATGGTCACCCACGTAGAGTTCGCCAAACGAGCCGCTCTGCATGACGGCGCGGTATGTGCGTAGGGATTGCTCCAGAATTTCCTTACGGTGGGCTACGAATAGAAGCGTCAGCGGGCGGTCGGCGTCGTCGCAGAGTCTTTTGTAGTCCAATGCTGCGACGACGGTTTTGCCGGTACCGGTGGCGGCCACTATCAGGTTTCGATGGTGGCCGAGGAGTCCGCGGGACGTTTCCAACTCCTCCAACATCTCGACCTGGTGCAGATGAGGCTGGACTTCCAACCCCGTAGCACCCATCGGTTGCATGGCCGTGGTGCCCCCGTTCCGCAGCAGGGCAGCGTCCAGCCTTTCGGCGTCCTTATCCGGATCGTAGGGGACGAAGGCTCGCTGTTCCCAATAACTATTGAACGTGACCTCGAACTTATTTAGCAGCGCAGGCGTTGTCACGGCGGATAGGCGGACGTTCCATTCCAGCCCGTCTAGGAGGGCGGGCCTACTCAAATTTGAACTACCCACATAAGCCGTACCGAACCCGGTGTTGCGGTGGAAAAGCCATGCCTTGGCGTGGAGCCGAGTAGCTTGTGTTTCATAGCTGATTCGCACCTCGGCTCCGTACCGGCGGACGAGTTCGTCGACCGCGCGGCGTTCGGTGGCGCCCATGTAAGTGGTGGTGATGACGCGGATGCGAACGCCGCGTTCTGCGAGCTCATCGAGCGCCGTCTCGAGTAGACGCAGACCACTCCACTTGATGAAGGCACTGAGCAGATCGACGCTATTGGCCGATGTCATTTCAGCACGGAGCTCAGCTGCCAGGTTCGGATCGTCCTTGCCGTTGGTTAGAAGGGCAGAATCCGACAGTGGGGTGAGTGGACGACGAAGGTTACGGAGCCTCAATTTTTCCGGTGCATGAAGCGAGAAAAGCTGCTGCGGGCCATCCTTGATCGAGTCTTCTGCCTGGATGCCCTCCAGCAGCTTGTTGGCGAGTGCCAGCCGGTCCTCGGGCTTCGCTGCCGCTAGGGCATTTCTCGCGGCCTCGGCAATATGTCTTGTAAGGATCTCTGTGGCGTCGACTGCGCGGATTTGTTCGAAGTTCGCCTGATAGTGCGGCAAGTGTTCCAGCCGGCGCGCCAGAGATTCTGTGTGCAAAGCCTCATACAGACCTTCGGGCAGGGTTTCCGCCGGCTGTCCCCCAATAAATGCATTCACCAAGCCAGGGTAGATGAAGGCCCAGACAATTACTGCCCGGCCATGGCATATCGAGTCATTTGGGTCCCATCGACGACCAGTTTCGCAGGTCCGAGAGAGCCGCCTCTAGAACCGCGCTCGGAACGAAGCAGGAGGGCCGCCAGTGGAAGAATTTCTTGTCGCTTCGCCCCCCGAAGTGTCCAATCGCGGCGGCTGGCAGTGACCTGTGCTACCTCAGAAGAGCCCTGCATTCCCGCCACCCCCATCAGCCGTTACTGCGTTGTTATCCGTATCGCATCCACGCAGGTGCCCGGTTTACGAGTTAGCACTTCCAGGTGCAATAAAGTGCCCCCGGCCGACAAAGACGAGGGCACTCCGTTGCATGAGGCTTCCGCTAGCCTTCGCTAGCTACTAGAGCCGACTGATCCGCTCAACTTTGAACATCGGCACAGTGGTATTGCCGCCGATCTGCGTGTCGTAACTGAAGGATCCCAGGCTCGTCACCGTCATGCGCACAAGGTCATCGGCCACAATGTCATCCAGTTTGGGGCAGTTGCTCTCGCCATCGCCGGACGTGAGTATCGAGTTGTATTCGTAGTCCCAGTCGTAGGCCATGATCGTATGGCTGATGTCGGCACGGAAGATGCACTCCCCTGTGGCCGCATCGAACTGAGTGATCTTCCCGTAAACCACCAAGGTGTCTCCGGTGTAGTTGTCAGGCTTCTTGTTGATCTTGCTCAACTGACGGGCGGAGACTTCTGTAGCGTTGTCGATCTTCGCCTTCGCCTTGGCTTTCTTCTCGGCCGCAGCTTTCTTCTCTTCAGCCTTACGCTTCTTTTCTTCAGCCTTGCGCTTCTTTTCTTCGGCTGCCCGCTCTTTTTCAGCCTTCTCCGCGAAGGCTTGGCGTTCAGCCTCAAGTTTCTTCTCAGCCTCAGCCTGCTCGGCAGCGGCGGCAGCGGACGCGGAAGCCTCGGCAGCAGCGGCGGCAGTATCGACCGGCGCGCTGGCTGTGGTGGTATCCGCGCCACACCCGGACAGTGTCAATGCCAATGCAATGGCAGTAATGGTGAGCGCTTGGCGCACAGTGATTTCCCCCTAAAAATTGCAAGTGATGGTGAAAATCGTATTTCATTCACGAGCTTTTGCTTGCTGTTGCGACGAAATGGTTATCGTGTCCCTGGGCCAAACGAGATCTCGGCACATCACAAACGGACTCGCCGGTCACCTGATGGCAACTCCGACCAACGCCGTCGGCAGCTACACCACCATCTGATAGTGATCTTTGAGGGCTGGCTTGTCCGTAGCAGCAGGTCCGATTAGCAAGACAACACTGCCAGTCTTGCGTCCGGTGTCGGCGAAGCGGTGGGCTTGGACGATGTCGTCGAGGTTGTAGGTTCTGTCGATGACAGCTCGGAAGTGGCCGGTTTCTGCGAGGTAGACGAGGTGTTTGAGGTCGCCGGCGGAGTACTTGCTGGTGACGACGACTTGCTTGCCGCCTTTCCGGGTGCGGCTCGGTGCTCGCAGTATTGCTTTGAGGTCGGCGATGACCAGCAATAGCGATCCGCCTGGTTTGAGGGACTCATCGACTCGCTCAAAGGGAGCGTTGCCGACGCAGTCCATGATGACGTCGTAAGTCTTGCCCTCTCCGGTGAAGTCGGTCTGGGCGTAGTCGATGACCCGGTCAGCGCCGAGTAAAGCGACAAGTTCGGCGTTGGCTGCGCTGCTGACGCCGGTGACGTGTGCGCCCAGTTGTTTTGCGAGCTGTACAGCGGCTGTTCCGACGGCGCCGGACGCGCCGTTGATGAGGACGGTATCCCTCGATTTGGTGTCGGCCCGGTTGAGGAAGCTGCGTGCGGTGAGTCCACCGAAAACGAGGGTCGCTGCTTCCTCAAGGCCCATATTGCGGGGTTTGACTGTGATGTTTCCGTCTTGGCGCAGGCACGCATATTCGGCGTGGCCGCCGAAGTCGGCGCCGAGCATTCCGATGACCTCATCGCCGGGGTGGAATTTGGTGACCTCCGGGCCCACTGCCGCAACGACGCCTGCAAAGTCCATGCCCAGGACTCGATTGCGCGGCCGGAAGAGACCGAGGCCTTTCGCCGCCAGCAGCCCCAGGCCTTTGGGGACGTTGCGGCTCCTGGAACGGTAGTCGGCAGCGCTCAGGGTGCTCGCGTGGACTTTGACCAGAACATCGCGGGGACCGGGCGAGGGCTGAGGCACCTCGACCACGCTGACGACCTCCGGAGGGCCGAACTTCCGGTAGACCGCGGCCCTCATCGTGGTGCTCCGACGGGGAGTGCGGTCACCCTGCCGGACTTGCGGCTTGAGCGCCCGGAACTCTGGGCCCACCGGCGGATGAAGTACTCGGCGACCGCGAGGTTGAGCAGCCAGGCAGCACCGAGGAGCACAGCCCGGCTCAGTTCGTTGGTCGGGCCGACCAGCACGAACCACGGGATGCTCACCAGGGCCTGGGTTCCCGCAGCGATTCCGATGGCGTAGCCGCGGGCCATCCAGGCGCCGTGGGCAACAAAGTCCCGGCGCCGGATGGCGAGGACGCCCAGGAGAATGCTCGCGGCCATGGCCGTGCCGAAGACCAGCCGCAGGATGAGCAGGATGACGCCGTCGTCGGGCGGCAGATCGTAGAAGACGGCCATCCAGAGGCCGGAAAGGGCGGAGAGCAGTCCCGCCGGGATCAGGATGACCCCGGCGATCCGGTGCCAGTTGCGCCTGCCGCGTTTGCCGTGCCGCAGCGAGGGAACGAACTGGAAGGCCCCCAGCAGGCTGTAGACGATGGCGGTGGGGATGTGGATCAGCACCGGGACCGGCGAGTCGAAGAACCGTTGGTTGGCCGGCGTGACCGCAGCGCCGCCGGTCAGTTCAGCCACACGCAGCGACCCGAAGATCACCGGAATGATGCTGATGAAGATCAGCGCGGCGGGCACCAGCCAGACCGGTTTGGAGCGTCGCTTGACGATGGCGGAGGCGCCTGTGGTTTCCGTGATCATGCCAGATCCTCGAGTCATGGGTGTACGGCGTACACCTCGTAATCGATACGGTAGGTGTACGACGTACACTTGTCAAGAGAAGTTTTTAGCTCGGCAAAGGTGGTTCGGATGGTCAAGCAGGCAGAAGAGCTGCGCCGTGTGCCGCTGAACAGAGAACGGGTGCTGAGCGCCGCCGTCGTACTTGCCGATGAAGCCGGCGTGGAGCAGCTCAGCATGCGCAAACTGGCCCAGGAGCTGGGCGTGGTGCCGATGGCCCTCTACAAGCACGTTGCGAACAAGGAAGAGCTGCTGGACGGGATGGTCGACGTGATCGTCGGCGAGATCGATACAAGGACCAGCGGGTCGGGCTGGCGGAGTGACGTCCGGCAGCGAGTCCTCTCCGCTCGCGAAGTCCTCCTGCGCCATCCGTGGGCGCGCCAGGTGCTGGAGTCGCGGACCAACAAGTCGCCTGTTGTCCTCGACTACATGGACTCCGTGATCGGCATGTTCCGGGCGGGCGGGTTCTCGGTCGATCTGACGCACCACGTGATGCACGCACTGGGGAGCCGGATGTGGGGCTTCACCCAGGAGCTGTTCGACGACTCGCAGAGCGCGCCGGCGGACGTGCCGCCGGAGATGCTGCAGATGATGGCCGCGCGGTACCCCCATATTGCCGAGGTTGCGATGGCGGGAGCGCATGACGACGAGTCAGTGGTCGGCCAGGGCTGCGACGACCAGTTCGAGTTCGAGTTTGCGCTGGATCTGCTGCTGGACGGGTTTGAAAGGCTCCGCCAGCAAGGATGGACGTCGGCCCGGCGCTGAGGCGAAGGGCCGGAGGATCACTGCATTTTGGCGGCGTGCACGAAATGGCGGATCAGAAGCGCTTGCCATTCCAAGCAGTGCTACTGGCCCGTGGGCGGGCTATTGCCGTCTTAAGGGCAACCTCCTCGTCGTTGTTCGACACCCGCTTTACGGTGGTTTCACGTCAGCCCCTGCCCCCTTTATGTGAGGGCAGGTCTGGGACAAGTGAGTCCCAGTCGACGTCCGGCAGTGGCTTTCCTTCTGGCGTGCGTGTTAGCAAGTAGATCTTACGGGGCGGACGGAACTCCAGATGCCATGGATGGTTGATCGAGTCTGAGTTGACTAGCTTCCACGTTCCTTGCGCTTCCTCAGCCAAAATGGAGCCGTCGATATGGGCCATCTGGTGTTGTGCCACGCCTGAGTCACCGAACAGTTCCAAGGTCCACCCGCCCTCGGCGGGATACGAACGCGGCGTCCCTGCCCTACGTTGAGCGGCCAGTGTGCTCTCCTGAATCCATCCTGCGACCGTTGTTCCAATTAAAAGCCTGCCCCGCGCCGTAGTCCCGGCGTCCAAAGAGGCCCTCCCCTTGACGTCGCAAAAACCGTTTGGGCGCGCGTCCTGCAATTGCAATTTCGGTGTTGCCAATCCGGGCATGAAATTCAGAATTGCTCTTCCTGGTCCCTCGTTGTGCACGTTGATAGGCACCAGCAGCCAAAGGTAAAGGTCGTCCTGCTGAGGACTGTTGAACACCTGACCCGGCCGGACAGGCTGAAGATCCGACATAGCGGCGTCGTTTGTCGTGCTTGTGGCGAATCGCCATTTGCTCGGGTCGGATTCGTGGGTAGTTGTAACAATCGGAGAGCGGCCGTCAAGTCGAGTGCGCGTCGCTTCCGCAGCCATGAAGAGTGAGTGCTGGGTTTGGAGTCGCGCTTCTCTTAGGCTGCCGTTGGCTGCATAACGACGGCCGAAGCGGCAGTGGCTGCTGCCGCGGTAAAGGTTGCCCAAGTTTCAAGTTCCGCGGGGACACTCTAGCCTTCCGGGATTGCGTAGTTCCTATGCGCTCTGTGTCAACAATGTTCGCGCTTCCCCGCTATGACGCGGGGAATTCTCGCCTCGCCGAACCGACGGAAGCCAGGCTACCCTTATATCCTTTTTGGGCAGGGGGTTGCTCCCGGTTGCAGCGGAACGGGAGGGTAGGCAGCGGAGCCTCCAACGGAGCTGCCCCCCGGAGTGCTCTACTGACCCGAGTAGGCGAGACGCAAACCATTCGCTTCTCGGTTAATTTGTGTCTGGCTGTGGATGGCACTATCGGGGACACTTTGCGGATGCCTTGAAAGGTTGGGCGCGCAGCCGGCCACAGCCTTCAGTTGGCGGTCTGTCCGAATGGAGAGACCACGTGCCAAGCAGATTGTGCTTCAAGAATTGTTGAGCAAACCACAAGTAATTCTCAACTCTCGCTGAACGAGGACTGTCAGTCGTGCTTACGCGAGTTGATGCCGTGCTGTGTGTAGGATTCGTGAGGTGAACATCTCGCCCACATTCGCACTGCATGTTGTCCTTGATCTCGTCGCTTGGCGCGAAAGCAACACCTTGGAGCTCAGCCCAAAGTTTCAGCGACGCCCGGTATGGAAAGCGGCGTCGAAGAGCTACTTCATCGACTCGTTGCTTCAGGGGTTTCCTGTACCGCCAATCCACGTGCGGCTCGGCATGAGAAACAGGCAAGCTTATCGGGAGATCATTGACGGACAGCAGAGGCTGCGTGCAGTCTTTGATTTTCTGCAGGGCAAATACAGGCTCAGCAAGAATCTGGATTCACCTTGGGCTGGCATGGCATTCAAAGACCTCGACGGCAAGTCCGCTGACCGCCTCATGATGTATAAGTTTCACGCGTTTGAATATGACAATATCAACGATGCAACTGTGCTAGAAATATTCGCTCGAATTAATACGTATTCTGTAGCTCTCTCGAAACAGGAACTCCGGAACGGTAAATACTTCGGTGTCTTCAAGACGGCAATGTTCGATACCGCGCGTGACCACCTTGAATTTTGGCGACGCAGCAGGCTTTTCACTGAAGTCGGTATCGCCCGGATGCAGGAAGTAGAGTTCACTAGCGAACTCGCGATCCTGCTGATGGACGGCATCCAAGACAAGAAATCCTCCGTGGATTCGTTTTATGCGAATCTGGATGAGTACTGGGGCTTAGACCCAGTTTCTTGGACCTTTGGAAAGCAGCGCCGACCGCGAGAGTATCTGGATCGCGACGAAGTCATTGAGCGAATTGGTGTCATATTCACCGAAATAACAAATAGCTTGGGTGACCTCTTGGGTGAGTCAGAGTTCTCTCGACCACCAATTTTCTACAGCCTCTTTTCGGCGATCGCCCATCGTATCTTTGGTTTGCCTGGTGTTGGCCTCGAGACCCCGCTGCGTCCGCTCGACGATGACTCGCGAATTAGTTTGCGTGCAGCAGTTACCAGCCTTTCCGAACTGCTAAGCGACAAGCCAGCGCTCGAAGAACTCACGATGGAACAACGCCGTTTCGTTGTAGCCTCCGGGCGGCAGACCGATAATGTCGGTCCCCGCGAGGCTAGGCTCATGACGCTGTGGGACATGGCTGGTCTGGGCAAATAAAATGGCAGTGCAATTAAGCACGGCATTGACCAGGTTCAGAAACGACTGCACTAGCACGTGGAAATGGCTAGGTGCAACCGAAGCATTGTGGATGACGGCACCGCCGACCACTGACGTTCGTCGCGGATTGAAGGTCCCGCAGTTGGAGGCACTCTATGAGGCAGCATATCTACGGATCTTCACTGCATGGGAAGTCTTCCAAGAAGACGTCACCATTAGGATGATGGCGGGGGCTGGAACCACCTCTTATCGTCCCAGCCCTACTGCTGGACGGACCATTCACCCCACGCTTACTGCTGCCCGAACCGCGCTCTATAACGGCAGGGACTACTTGCTTTGGCACAACCCTGCCAGTGTTCGGAACAGGGTGAGTAATTTCGTGAGCGGGTCGCCTTTGGAGTTTGAGCTCCAAGCTTCCGAGAACTGGCTCTTAAGCGTGGGCCACATAAGGCACCGGGTGGCCCACGCCTCCGATGATGCTGGCAGAAAGTTCGAAGCTTCATCACTGACTCTTACCGGTGCGGCCTATAAGTCTCCAGGGCGGCTCTTACGGGCGCAGGACACAACGGACCCACTGAATATGACTCGCTGGATTTTGGTAATCTCGAAGGAACTTTTGGAAATTGCGGATCGATCGGTCAATTAATTTTCCAAGACCGTAACGATGCGCCAAAGTGGGGGGCGCCCGACAATCCTCCGCCAAACGCGGATTAATCGGGCGAGGGACGCTTTTGACGGCGTGACACCGGCCAGTGGTGGTGGCCGCAGGCGCACCCGCCCCACTCGACGGCCATGACTATCCGCGGACTCGCCCTCGGCCGCTTCCTACGAAACCGCGTTCCTCGGACCAGCGTTCGAGCTATTAGCTGATCGGGCCGGGTTAGACCGGGAGTGGATTGCGCATGAAGAATTTCCGGGCTGCCAGACTTGTAAGCCATGTACCGAAACTGGAGTCGACGGCCAACAAGACGCCGACCGTCCTGGATTACGTGGACTCAGTGATCGGCGTGTTCCGGGCCGGCGGATTCTCGGCGGATCTGACGCATCACATAATTCACGCTCTGGGGAGCCGTATGTGGGGCTGCACCAAGGAGATGTTCGACGGCTCGCAGAGTGGCCCCCTGTGGACGTGCGGGCGAAATGCTGTAGACGATGGCCGTCAGGTACCCTCATGTCGCCGAGGTTGCCATGGCGGGCGCTCACGAAGACGCATCAGTGGTGGGCCAAGGCTGCGACGACCAGTTCGAGTTCGAGTTTGCGCTGGACCTGCTGCCTCGAGCGCCTGCACCAGCAGGGATGGACCTCGGCCCGGCGCTAATGGGACGGACCCTTTCATAGACCGCCCCGTCCCGTTAGGTGGGAAGTGACGACATAGCCGTGCTCCGTCAACTGTCACCCTTGGCGCTCGCGCCCAGAATCCACCATCGAAAGTGCAGGCGAAAACTGATGAGGCGTCAGCACTCTGACGCCTTACAACTCCGACATGGAAACAACACGTCGACCCCGAACACCTTGGGCCAGACAATGCTCGATAGGCATGGTTCTCAATGCCTGCGTGTCTAAAGTGTGTCCGTTCAACTAGCAGTTGCATCCGAGGGTCTGCTAATACTTACTTCTATCAGGCAAGCTTCTATCAGGCAAGCAAAAGCGATTAGGCCTACTAGGCGTCGCACACCACGAACTGGAGGCGACATGACTCACCCACCACTAGACAGGCTTTCAAGAAAGCACAGCCTCGGCGTCCACATCAAAATGAACTCCGAGCGTGTTACCCGCAAGATGCTCTCCATCTCGATAAACCGGCAGGATGGGGGAATTATGGTGACGCCGCATCTGCAGAACTGGGGAGTGATCATTTCGTCGGAACTGGTGGTCCCTGAGGAAGGCGGGCTCATTCCTAACGAAGGCAACTATGTACAGACGGGTGAGGAGAACAAACCAAAGCTTCACTACCATCGGTCTGGAATGACATCTGTTCAACCACAGAAGTACAGCGGAGGTGTAGGAAGAAAGACCATTCACCTTCCTTCTCTCGATGATCTCGATGCTGTTCAGATATTCTCCGTCGCAGCACGATTGCCTGGGCTCCTGCCTTGGGACCAGAAGGAGAACCCAGGCGACATCCTGCACATCCTTGATCGGTCGGAAGTCAAATCATTGCTTCTCTCAGGCGTCATTTATGACCGCTCAAAAATTATTGCTGGCAGCATTGGTGGAGCAGAAGGATCCAAACCGGTCACTTTTGCATCCGATCACAATAACGCCGTGCTAGTCGACCTTTCGGGTTACGGACTCGAATCCGTGCTCGGCCTTTATTTTAACCCTGCGCCACAGGCACTCCCCGACTTTGCTGCAGACTTCACCCTGATAAGCTTCCATCCCGAACAAATAAGTACGCACGGAGCCGTCGCAATTCACGCAGGATCTGGTTTTCCATTTGCTAGTTTGCAGATGCCGATACCAGACATTTCCACCATTCATCAGGTAGCCTCGCTGCGTCCAGTGTCCACGCTTATTGAGCGAAAACTCTAATTGTTAACTCCCCACTGTTCGATGTGGGCTCCGGCGGCGGCAATAGCAACCAGCATTGATTGAAGACTTGAAAAGGGCTCCCTTCGACCTCACAGCGGGATGTGCGCCGGAAGGCCAGACCAGCAGGGTTGGACGTCGGCCCGGCGCTGAGGCGGCGCCGCAGGCTCACTGCATTTTGGCGGCGTGCACGAATTCGCGGATCAGTCCGCTGTCCTTGATACCGCGGCTGGATTCAACGCCGCTGGAGACATCCACGCCGTTGGGCCGGAGAGTGGCGATCAGCACGCCGACGTTGGCAGGAGTCAGCCCACCGGCCAGCAGCCAGAATCCGCGCGGCGGCTGCGCCTGGATGGCGCTCGCGTCGAAGGTCACCCCGGCGCCGGGCTCCACTGCGTCGAGCAGGATCCGCCCGCTCTCCCAGTCCGCCTTTTCATTCGCCGACAGGGCGTCGTAGGCATCGGCGGAGAAGGCGCGCAGCGTGCGGAACCCGGCGTCCTCCAGCGAGCGGATGTCGTCGCGGGTTTCCTCTCCGTGCAGCTGGACGGCGGTCACCGCTGCTGCCCGGGCGGTCTCGATGACTTCGCCGATGGGCTGGTTGCGGAACACGCCGACCGTTTCGAACGCTGCCGGCACGGCCTCGCCGAGCGAGCGAGCCAGTTTCGCGCTGACCGTGCGCGGACCGCCCGGTGCGAAAACAAATCCCACCGCGTCGGCGCCGGCGCTGATGGCGGCCGCGACCGCTTCGGGGGTCCGCAGTCCGCAGATCTTGACGTAGGTTTCAGCCATCAATCCTGCCCGTCTGTGCCATGCGTGTAAGTATGTCCCGTTCGCGGCCTGCACCGAAAATATTGCGCCGGCCCGATTTATGGCTGAGAGCCAAGCCACCGGTGGGAGGCCGCACGCTGCTGAGCCAGCAGCCGCCCGGAGCTGTGGGCGATTGTGGTGGGCCGCGGTACTACTGCCGTCAGGAGTACGGTTGCCTTAAGGCGGCGCTGGACGCCGCACCGCCGAGGAAAGGTTGGCCATGGAACCCGAGGAATTCGATCTGCTGGTGGTCGGCGGCGGAAAGGCCGGCAAATCGCTGGCCATGGACCTGGCTAAGTCCGGGCAGAAAGTGGCGATGGTCGAGCGGGCCATGATCGGCGGCAGCTGCATCAACGTGGCGTGCATCCCCACCAAGACCATCATCCATTCCGGCCGGGTCCTCGAGACGGCGCGGCGGGCAGCGGAGTTCGGAGTGGCAGGCGTGCAGGATCCGCGGATGGACCTTGATCTGCTGCGGCGCCGCAAGGAAGACGTGGTGGACACCATGGTGGCCGGCCAGGAGAAGCTGTTCACTGGCTCCGGCATGGACTTCATCCTGGGCGAGGCCAAGTTCGTGGCGCCGAAAACCGTGGAGGTTTCGCTGAACGACGGCGGCACCCGCGTGCTGCGCGGCACCGACGTCGTGATTAATTTGGGCACCGAGCCGATGCTGCCGAACATTGAGGGCTTGGCGGAGTCCAACGTGCAGACCAGCAACACGCTGCTGCACCTTGAGCAAATGCCGGAGAGCATGGTGATCCTGGGCGGCGGCTACGTTGGCTGTGAATTCGCGGACCTGCTGAATACCATCGGCGTGGAGGTCACGGTGGTGCAGCGGGCGGGCCAGCTGCTGCCGCGCGAGGACGCCGACGTTGCGGAGTCCGTGGCCAAGGACTTCACCGACGCCGGCATCACGCTGAAGCTGGGGGCGTCTGCTCAAAAGATTGAACGCGACGACGACGGCACGGTCGCCGTGACCCTGTCCACCGGGGAGACTGTCAACGCCGACGATGTGCTGGTGGCGCTCGGCCGGCAGCCGGTGACGGACGGCCTCGGGCTCGAGGACGTGGGCGTGATGCTCTCGGACAAGGGCATCATGCAGGTGGACGACCGGTTGCACACGTCGGCCGAGGGCGTCTGGGCTGCGGGCGATGCGGCGGGATCACCGCAGTTCACGCACGCTTCCTACGACGACTACCGAATCCTCAAGGCCAACTTGGCCGCTGAGCGAGGCGAGGGACAGCCGAGGTCCAGCGTGGAACGGCTGATCCCCTACACCGTCTTTACGACGCCGGAGCTGGCCCGGGTGGGCCTGACCGAACAGCAGGCGCGCGATCTCGGCCATAAGGTGCGAATCGCACGGATGCCGGTAAGCGCTATCCCGCGTGCCCGAACCGTCGGCCAGTTGGCCGGCGAATGGAAGGCTGTGCTGGACCGCGAGACCGGCAAGATCCTGGGTGCCGCGCTGCGTGGAGTGAACGCCAGCGAGGCGATCGCCGTGCTGCAGATGGCGATGATCGGCGGGCTCGACTACACCGCTGTCCGCGATGCCGTGATCACGCACCCGACGGTGTCCGAAGGCTTGAACCTTCTCTTCACCCCGGCCTGGCTGGAAGATTAAAGCCGAGACCCTCCCCCAACAGAAAGTTCCGGGAGGGCTTGCCAGCAGGGCGTCAATGGAGGAAGGTAATCAGCACCCTTAGCACCGCTGAGGTGTTACATCCGGACCCAAAACCATGTGAGGCCGATTAAGGCTTCCTCATGACAAGGAGCAAAACCATGACGCCTACGCCGGAACAGCCTGTGACCGATGACAGCATCAAGGTCCGCCAGCTCAGCCATTACCAGTTCACCTGGGTGGCCGGCGAGGCGGGTGCCCGCGGCACCTGGACCCTGCAATTGGTCCTCGACCAGGGCGCATGGGAAGAAGTGCTGACGCTGGACGCCGACGACGCAGACAATCTGCAGGACCTGCTATCCACCTCGGAGACCGTCTACTACGACGTCAGCCGCCGCACACTCATGTTCGGGACTACGAAGACAGGCCACCACTAGGCATCACGACGAAAGCGTAGAAAACCCGCCGAGCTGTGAACGGTTTCCCGTCCGTCGGTTGCGCTGACATGCTTGTTGCGTGACAACGACTTCGACGGAACCAACCCGCACTACGCTCAGCTGGAAATTGGTCCCGGCGGTACTGCTCTCGACCTCGGGGGTGCTGCTATTCGGTGTCGAGAATGATCTCTTCGGCTACAGCCTGCTCGCCGCCAGCCTGCTGACGGCCGCTATTGTCGACCGTGGGTTTGCTCGGCACCTCTCGCTGGTCGCCGCGGGAATGTTCATTATCAGCTTGGTGCCGTTGAACGCGGACCTGAGCATCTCCCATATGGTCCTGATGGGCAGCGCCCTCGCGCTGGCCGTCGTGGTGCCGTGGTTGATCTCGAGGTTCGTCTACCGCGAGGGCATCATCAAGTTTCCGGTGAACACCGGGCGCAAGTGGCCGCTGACCGCGAAACTGTACCTCATCGGCGTCGTCGCGCTGGGTTACTTCATTCTGCCGGTCTACTTGATCAGCACGGGGGTCTACCAGAATTGGCCGGATGCCTCCGATCCCGCCATTTTCTGGCGGCTCTTTCTTGGCGTGAATGCTGTTGGCATCTGGGACGAGCTGTTCTTCATCTGCACCACGTTCACGCTGCTGCGGCGCCACTTCCCCGATTGGCTGGCCAATATTCTGCAAGCCGTGGTGTTCTCGTCTTTCCTGTGGGAGATCGGGTACCAGGCCTGGGGACCGCTGCTGACCTTCCCGTTCGCGCTGCTGCAGGGCTACACCTTCAAGCTGACGAAGTCGCTCACCTACGTCGTCTCAGTGCACCTGATCTTCGACTTCGTGCTGTTCCTGGCGCTTGTCCACGCACACAACCCCGAGTGGCTGCCGATCTTCTTGTACTGAGGCAGTCAGGCATAAGGCAGAAGCTAGCGGCCGGGTCGGACAATTCGTGCACATAGAAAAGCAGCTGAGGCGATGAGGGGTGTTGCCTCATGGCCTCTGCTGCTTTGGTGGTCTTAATAGTTTGTGGCGTCTCCCGCGGCTGCAGACGACGTCGGTCGCCGGCCGTCCAGTCACAACAGCGCGGCTAAAGGACTAGGCGCCCAAGCGGTCTTGCTCATCGCCGTCCAGACCGGCCTCTTCGCGGGCTTCGAGCTCCCGCGCGACGGCGTAGTACTGGACGATGGCGTCGCGCACAGGATGCTTGCGGTCCAGCTGGCGGAAGAACCGGCTGCTGAGCGCCAGGAGTTCGTCCGTGGACAGGACGGACAGATCCGCGGGGAAGGTCGTTTGGTCCGGAGCTTCAATCACGGTGCTCATGTCGACACCTCCAGGTCGAACTGACCAAGGTGCAGGGAGCTACGGGGAGCGTGAGGCCTGGCAGGCACAAACAGCTGGTTTTTCATGGAGGTCTCATTCCATACGAGTATTCCAAGGCCAACTGCTTTAGCCACGTTTCACGCTACAGCAACAAGAACCAAAGTCAACGCGCGCCCCTGGGGCGGCAGGCGTTACCGGTCGAAATGGGCGCCCTCACCGGATGGATCGGCCGATGCCACCAGGTCTGCTGCCAGGTCGCGGAGCTTAATGTTGCGGCTGCTGGAGGCGGACCTGAGCAGGGCGAAGGCTTCCTCCTGGCTGCAGCGGTTCTGGCCCATGATGATGCCGATCGCGAGCGAAACAGTGGTCCTGGTCTCCAGCGCGGCTGCCAGGTCGGCTTCGGCATCGCGGTGGCTGGCAAGGCGCACTGCCAGCGAAAGGGCCCGTGAGGCCTGCCGGGCGTATTGCTGGGCAGACTCGATCGACTCCTCGTCGAACCTGCCGGCTTCGTCCGAATAGAGATTGAGGCCCGCGGCGTTACCGGAGCCGATGGCGATCGGCACGCCCAAGATGGACCGGACGCCCTCATTCATGATTTTGGCCCGATACTCGGGCCAGCGGGCATCTTCTGGCAGGTCGGCTACGTGGACCAGGACCTGCTCCCGGGACGCTTTGAGGCAGGGTCCGTCAGGGAAGTCGTACTGGATCTCGTCCAGCGCTTGCGCACGGTCGCTGCTGCTGGCCACTGTGCTGGCCTTCTTTTTCCGCAGCAGCGTGATGCCGCACAGCAACTCCTCGCCGGGGTGCGAAAGATTGTGCACGGCCAGGCGCACCAGAGCATTAAGGAAAACCTCTAGGTCCGTACTGTCGACCGCCGCGTCGTGGAGGAACTCCTCCACGCTCAATCCACTAGCATCATTTATTTCGCCCGGCATGGCGCTGCCCTTTCTCAGTTCCTCCCGTTAACTTAACCCAACCCGGGCGGTGCCCGCGCCATTTTCCTGCCGTTACCCGCACCACGTTCCGAACCAAAAAGGCAGCCGGATGCCCGGCACCGCCTTTGGGCGCTAATGTTTGTCGGATACCCGCCACCGAAGCAGGAGGAGCAGCATGCGCGCCTATCTCCTGCTGATGCTGGTGGTGGTTTTCTATGCCGGCAACATCCTCACCGGCAAGGCCCTGAGCGATCTGCCTCCGCTGACCATCGCCTTTGGCCGAATTGCCGTCGCGTTCCTGGTGCTGCTTCCCCTCGGGTACCGCAGCGCCTGGCGTTCCCGTCACCTGTTCGTGCGGCACTGGAAGCCGCTCCTGCTGATGACGGTCACCGGGATCGCCGGATTCAACACCTTGATCTATTCCGCGTTGCAGTTCACTTCTGCCACCAACGTCTCGGTGCTGGAAGCATCCATTCCCGCCGTCACCGTGCTGCTGAGCTTCTGGCTGCTGCGCGAACGGCTCCGGCCGCTGCAGTGGCTTGGCATTCTGCTCTCACTCTGCGGAGCGCTGTGGGTGGTGACCAACGGCCAACTGCTGCGCCTTGCGGAGATGTCCTGGAACATCGGCGACGCGATCATGGCCGTCGGCGCGGTGTCCTGGGCGGTCTACTCCTTGGCCGTGAAGAAGTACCTGCACCTGTTCCCCGCCCACGGCGCGGTGCTGGTCATGACCGGACTGTCCGTGTTGTGCCTGCTGCCGCTGGTGGCCGGCGAGTGGATGATCGTGGGCGTCCCGGAGGTCAGCTTCGGCCAGTGGTCGGGCCTGCTCTACCTGGGCGTCTTCCCCTCGGTAGTCGCCCTGCTGCTTTACAACCGCGCCGTCGCGGCCCTAGGTGCTTCGCAGGCGTCGGTGTTCCTGAATTTCGTGCCGGTGTTCACCATGCTCGGCGCGTACCTCTTGTTGGATGAATCGATCAGCGGGATGCAGATCCTCGGCGCACTGGCGGTCATCGTGGGGGTATTTTTCACCACCCGGAGCAAGCGGGCGTCCGTCCGCTATAAGGAACGGTCCGTGGTCGCAGCGGAGGAGTGATAACGATTCAGCATTTCCCCCGCGTTGTGGTCAGGTCCGGGATCCCGAGCCCGTACGATTAGTAAGGGTGCTGTCAAAGTGACGGCCGGGGTGCCGCCAGGGGGCGGCCAGAAAGCAGGAGACATTGGCGCCTCATCTAGATCGATCCGGCATGCTGCTGGATGGGCGGTACCGGCTTAAGAATCTGGTCGGCACCGGAGCCAACGCAAAGGTGTACCGGGCGGAAGATCAAGTCCTGGGGCGGGAAGTGGCGGTCAAGGTCATTCAGCGCCCCTCGATGAACGAGGAAGAGTTCCGCCACGACAACGCCGAGATCAAGCTCTTGGCCCGGCTAAATCACGGAAACCTGGTCACTCTTCTGGATGCCGGCATCGACCGGATCGAAGCCGGACATCCGCAGATTTACCTGGTCATGGAAATGATCGAAGGCGCCGACCTGAAGACCCGCTTGGCGGAAGGCGCCCTGCCGCCAAGGCATGTCGCGCAGATTGGCCATGATCTGGCAGAGGGCCTGGCCTACATCCACAACAACTCCGTGGTCCACCGGGACGTGAAGCCCGGGAACATCATGCTGTTTAACTACGACGACGGCGGGTCGCGTCTGCGCGCCAAACTCACCGACTTCGGCATCGCCGTCGTGATCTCTGAAGATGCCCATGTCTCTGGCATCTATGGCACTGCCGGCTACTTGAGCCCGGAGCAGGCGAAGGGCGAACCCATTGGGCCGGCCAGCGACATCTATTCGCTAGGTCTGGTGCTGCTGGAATGCTTGACCGGTCAGACAGCGTTCTCCGGGCCGCCGCTGGAATCTGCCGTCGCGCGGCTCTTGCGCGATCCGGTGATTCCGGCCACGCTGGGGCCGGAGTGGGAGCGGCTGCTGACCGCGATGACAGCGCGCGAGCCAGAGGCGCGGCCCACCGGCCGCGAGGTGGCGTTGATGCTGTCCGATCTGGCGCAATCGCGGCGCGGCCGGTACAAGGACGTTTCGATCATCCCGGCCGATGAGCCACAGCGGATGGAAGCGGTCCAGCGCTACAACATCCTGGACACTCCGGCGGACGGCGCCTTCGACCGCATCACGGCGCTGGCCGCCCGGCTCTTCGCCGCCCCCATCGCCATTGTCAGTGTGGTGGACCACGACCGGATCTGGTTCAAGTCGCACCACGGGCTGGACATCGAGCAGCTCGACCGAGAGCCTGGGCTCTGCGCGTCGGCGATCCTGCAGAACGGGCCGTGGATCATCAACGACGCGCCGGCAGACCCCCGGGCGATGACCAACTCGCTGGTCGCCAGCGAGTTCGGGCTGAAGTTCTACGCCGGCGTCCCGCTGAAGACCCGGGACGGCTACAACCTGGGCACGCTGTGCATCCTGGACTTCGAGCCGCGCGACTTCAGCGCCGAGGACACGCTGACACTGGAGGACCTGGCCGCGATTGTCATGAATGACTTGGAGCTGAGGTTGGAAAGCCGCCGGCACCTTGCGGAGGAGCCGCTGGCGGTCTAGTTAGCCGGATTGTCCGTGGTGTCACCGGGAAGGGCAGACAGCGACGGCGATCTGCGGTAGCGTCCCAGCATCACCGCGTGCCGCCCCGCGTGCGGCGCTGGCCATCGACCGGGAGGGCACCCATGCTGCGAGGAATGAGCACGGTCAGCTACTGGACCGCCGATCTGCCGGCGGCTGTGGCCTGGTATTCGGATCTGCTGGACACCAGGCCGTATTTCCAGCAGCCGGGCTATGCCGAATTCAGGATCGGCGACTATCAGCATGAGCTCGGCCTGATCGACACACGGCATGCTCCGGCCGGGCACGGGATAGATCCGGGCGGCGCCATCCTCTACTGGCACGTGGACGATGTTCCGGCCGTCCATCGGCGGCTGCTGGAGAAGGGCGCGAAGGAACTGGAGCCGGTCATCGAGCGGGGGCACGGTTTCATCACGGCCTCGGTGGTCGATCCGTTCGGCAACGTGCTGGGCGTCATGCAGAACCCGCACTATCTGGAGATGCTTCGCTCCCGTCCGGGATCCTGAACTCGCCAGCTTCAAGTTGACTCAGTAGTTCTTGAGCTCCGGACCGTACTCCGCCAGGGTTTGGTTGATGCGCTCGCGTGTCGCTAGAAGCTTGGGCAGGAACTCACCTTCGAGTCGTTCGAGTGAGACCCGTGCCGTGTGAACGGCCACGTTGATGCCGGCAATCACCAAACCATCTACGTTGTGCAGCGGCGCAGCTATCGTCCGGACGCCAAGTTCCACTTCCTGGTCCATGAGGCACCAGCCCCTCTCGCGGATGGCTTTCAGGTCCGCACGGAAGCCTTCCAACTGGTGCACCTGCGGCTGCGTGCCGAGTTGCTCCCGTCGCTGGAGGTAAATTTCGAGCTCCGCCCCGGGTAGGTTGGCCAACAGGACTCTTCCCAAAGCTGTGATGACTGGATCGATGCGCGTCCCGACTTGGACGTTGAAAGTCATGATGCGCTGTTGGGCCGAGGCGCGGGCGATATAGACGACGTTGTCGCCGTCGAGAACGCCCACGGAGCATGCCTCGCGCAGCTCCGCATTGAGGTCGGCGAGGTAGGGATTGACGATCCCGGGCAGCTCTCCGGAGGTCAGGTAGGAGCCGCCGAGATCCAGGACTCGCGGCCGCAGGCGGAACCGACCGTCTTCCTGTGCCACGTATCCCAGTGCCTGCAGTGTGAGCAGGAATCGACGCGCGCTCGGCTTCGAAAGCCCGGTCACTTCGGCAGCCTCGGTCAGGGTCATCGTGCGGCGGTCACTGTTGAACGCCTTGATCACCGCGAGTCCCTTGTCCAGCGATTGGACGTAGTCACCCGGCGCAATGGGGTGCACCAACCTAGTCTGGTCCACTCGGCCTGCCCTTCTTCATCTCGGCCGCTGTGTGCGGTCCCGGCGGCAGGACCCGCACACAGCGGTCAGTTACTTACGGTTTACCCTAGCTGTGCGTTTGAAGGTAGGCGGCGACAACGCGGTTGAAATCCTCCGCACGTTCCACTTGACTCCAGTGCCCGCACTGGGAGAAAAGGTGCAGGTCCGCATGCGGGATCACCTCTGCCAACTGCAGGCTGCGTCCCATTGGGATCACGTGGTCCTCGCGGCCGTGGATCAGCAGCACGGGAATCTCCAGCGCGGCCAAAACATCCATGTCCAGCGGCAGCTGTTCACGGTCCTCGTCGCGCGCCGCGATGACACGGCGGAAGCGTTCGGTGGCGCCTTCAATGGACGACGCCGCGTAGCGTGCCTCGACCAGCTCGTCGGAGACCAGTGATGCATCCACCACAAAGTCGAGGAGGGCCTGCCGGATTCCCTCCGGAGTGACTGTGGGATTCGCGTGGCTGGCTAGGGCTTTGGTACGCGGAGCTCCGCCGGTTCCCATGGATATGATGCCGGCCAGCCGCTCCGGGTAGTCAATGGCAAACTGGAATGCCACCCAGCCGCCGAGCGAGTTGCCTACCAGCCAGGTCTTGTCGATCCCCAACTTATCCAGCACGCGCACGATGTGCTTGACCCAGGCCTTGATCCCGAACGGGCTGTCCGGGGCTTCGATCGTCTGGCCGAATCCCAGCAAGTCGATGGCGATTGTGCGGTACTCCTTGGAGAGCTCGGGCAGGTTCAGCCACCAATTCGCTGCCGCCGAAACACCACTGCCGGAACCATGCAGGAAGAGGACAGGCGTTCCTTCGCCTGCCTCGTGGTAGTGGGTCAGTTCGCCCGGGGCGGTCTCCAACCACTTGTCTTCGAGGCCGAAGAACTCGTCTGTTTTGAATTTCGGGATAGTTCGAAGCTCCATGTCAATTCCTCTCCGTAGGTGCCGAAAACGCCGCGACCAAGCCCATGCCCGTCACCCAGCGGTGGACGGGTTCGTAGGCGACGGTCTCCACCGGAGCGTTCCATGCCCCGAGCCCGGCCAGCCAGGCGCGGACCTCGTGGGTTCCGTTGCCGGCGACCTTTTCCATGTGATCCGGGTCAATGGCGAGAAGCTCGTCGATGTTGCCGGACGTCATATGCTCCAGAAACCATCGGTCCCATTCATCGTTAATATCGCCTTCGTGCCCTGCGGCAATCCGCTCTGCCAGCCCTGCCTCCCGTGCCGCGTTGTATTCGACGACGGTTTCGCGGCCGTCGATCAGGAACTCCCGTGTCGCTGCGTCGGTCGACTCGTCGTAGGGCGACGCGGCCTTGACCCAGTGGGACAGTCCGCCGGAGGAAATCAGCAGGATGCGAAGATCCTCATCGAGCTCCCGCAGGGCCTTGCCGACCGCCGCACCGAATTCGTGCGCGCGTTTCATGGACGGCCGTGGAGCGGCGCCGCAATCAATCATTACCGGGAGGACAGGCACGGTCATGTCCGGCAGCAGTACCTCGTAGGGCTGGGCAATGCCGTGGTCAATCCCCATCCGTAGGGAGAAGGCCGGATCAAAGCCCTGTTCGCGAACGTTCTCAATGACCTGCCGCCCGATCCCCTCGAGGTGAGGCAGCGGACCCTTATAACCTCCATAGTCGCCGAAGCTGACGACCTCCCCCGCGCCGATGCAAAACGCCGGCATCAGATCATAGAAGAAGTTGCGCATGTGGTCAGGCCCGAAGATGACCACCAGGTCGGGGGCCAGCGCCTGTACCTTTTCCTTGACGGTCGCTGCGCCAGCCGCAAATTCGGCACCCGGCCCTTCGACGTCGAAGGATTCGTCCCAAAAGGGCGAGTGGGACATCGCGATGTATCCGACAATTTCTGCCATGGTGGACTCCTTAATTACTGATGAGCGTTGTGGACTTCAGCGGCAGTACTTTGCTGAAGCTGCGGGTCATGGTGTTGGCATCGCCGCGGGCGCACGAGGCAGCCAGGTACCGGTCCGGGCGGACCACCAGAATGTCGCGGTTCCTGTTGCCGCGCGACCAGTCGCGGAAGCCGCCTTGGACGTCGTCCAGGAGAGTGGTCTCGGACGTGGCTTTTCGCAGATGCTGGCCCGCTCTGGACCGATTCACCCTCAAGAAACGTGCACCGAGGGATCGCCAGTAGTGAAGCGATTCAGCGTTCATGTGTTCCACGGGGTCAATGTTGATTCCGATGATCGTGAACCAGTCCCCTGCAGCCGTATCCAGCTTGATCCGCCGCCCGTCCGCTGTCTCGACGTCAGGTTGAATGAACATCTTGCCGACGGCGTTCTTGGGCGAAGGGTCAAGAACGGCTCCGCGCTCGTAGTACGGCATCGGCTTGAACTTCATCTGCAGCAGGTAGTCCCTGGTGGCCGGAATCCGCTGCATGGCGCGCAGGCCGTAGCTGCGGACCTTTTCACCCAGCTTGGTTTTCGGTCCGTACACTCTCCCGAGCATGGTGGCCAGTTCCACGAGTGCCCGGGCGTGGCCACGGCGTTCCTGCCCGTAGGTCTCCAACAGGTCGTCGGAGGCTCCGTGCCTGATCACAGCCGCCAGCTTCCACGCCACGTTGGCCGCATCCCTGATACCTGAATTCATGCCCTGACCGAACCACGGCGGCTGTAGGTGCGCTGCGTCGCCGGCCAGGAATACCCTGCCGTTTCCGAAGCGGTCTGCCACCCGACTGTGGTGCGAGTACACTCGTGAGCGTTCCAGCCCGGACATGGGACCAGTCCAATTGAAGTGGGTGCGGATGAGCTGCTCCACCCGTTCGGGCTGCACCATCTCTTCATCTGTCTCGTCGTCATTGAGTCGGAATTCGAAGCGCCGGTATCCAAACGGCAGGTCAATGGAGACGAACGGGCGCGAACTGCTGATGTAGTTTCCGGAAAACGGCGCATGGTAGGACGAGTCTTTGATGTCAACCACGAGCCAACGGGCGGGCAACGTCGTTCCTTCCAGAACCGCACCGATCTGCTTGCGAACGGTGCTGCGCCCGCCGTCCGCTCCGACCACGTATTGCGCAAAGACAGTCTCTGTTGAACCGTCCGCCGCCGCGATGGTCGCCTCGACGCCGTCGTCCAACTGCTTGAGCTCGACGAGATCCCGTTCAAGCCTGAGGTCGACGTGGTCGAAGCGTTTCAGGCCCGCCCGCAGTTTCGTTTCCAGCATCGGCTGTATAAAAGAGTTGCGGCGGGGCCAGCCAAAAGGCTGCCCTGATGGTGCGATCTCGGCGAGCTTGGTCAGATTCGAATCGAACCAGATCAGCGCCTGATTTTGGATCATGTCAGCGTGCACCTCGGGGCCGAGGCCGCACGACTGAAAAACGCGCAATGATTCATCGTCAACCCCGACAGCCCGGGGGTAATCGATGACCTCCGGAGCGCGGTCGATGATGGTCGTCTTGACGCCATAGATCCCGAGCAGGTTGGCGATGGTGGCGCCGCAAGGGCCCGCTCCGACGATGAGGACTTCGGTATTCACTGGAGGATCTCCCTGGACGGTGCGTGGAGCCGCAACTGCGGCTCTACGCACGGATCTAGAATTTGGTGTTCAGCAGTTCAAGCGTGGAACGGTATTTTTCTGCGCCGGGGTAGGCGAGCCGCACCGGGTCGCCAATTTCTTCCGCGCCGGCCGGCAACGGAGCATTCGGCATGGTTCCAAACTCAAAGACGTGCTTGGCAATGGATGCCTGGCCGGCGTCACTGAACATCCAGGAAACGAGTAGTCGTGCAGCGTTCGGGTTCGGGCCTCCGTCCAAGACCGCGTAGGCCACGTCGGAGAAGTAGGCGCCGTCGTCCATGGCTACGAACTCAAGCGGGGCGCCCTGTTCTTTCTGTCGCATAAACGTGCCGTAGCCGGCGACGAAGGAAATGGCAGTCTCGCCGGTCACCGTTGATTGCAGCGCGTTTGCCACCGAGGGGAAGATCTTGGGCTTCGCCTCGGCCTTGAAGGAATCCACCCACGCTTCGTCAATCGCTCCAGCAGCAAGCGCCGAGGCCAGGACCTGTGGGGTGACACCGCTTTGCTTGGGCGTAGCCGTGGCGATTTTCCCCGCCAGATTCGAGTCGGCCAGGTCGACCCAGGTTGCCGGCACTTCTTCTGCCGAGAGTGCCTTGGTGTTGTAAGCCGTGGCATAGAGGTGCTGCGAGGGAACGCTCCAGGCTGCATCGGGACCGATGAACTGTTCATCCAGGCCGTCTGCTTCCACCGGCGTGAAGCCAGCCAGGTAGCCCTTATCGTTGTACCGTTCGGTGTCGGACACTCCGATGTGGACCAGATCGGCTTCGAATCCGCCCGCGATCTGCTCGCCTTCGAGCCGGGTGTCGAGTTCTTGGCCAAAGATATCCGAAGTAACGATCTCGATCCCCGGGTACTCCGCGCTGAAGTCATCATAGACGGCGGCGTACAAGTCTTCGGTGGGCCCGTAGATGGTTACTTTGCCTTCTGCCTTGGCGGCCTCGTAGAACTCTGCGGCGCTGGTGGCGTTCACTGCTTGGCTGGCGGATACGTTTCCGCCGCAGCCGCTGATCAGCAGCATGGATGCTACGGCAACGGCGGCAAATTTCATCTTGTTCTTCATGTCAGGGCTTCTTTTCTAGGCGTTAATTCGGACGGAGGGAGTAGGAGTGGGAGCAGCGGGACCGCCCTTGCGTTGACCCTCGACAGCAACCACCGTTCCGGCGGGAGGTTGGGCCAGGGCGAGACCTCCGACCTCGATATCGCGGGCGTAGCCGGGGCGGACACGGGCAACGACTTCGGCAACGCCGTCGCTGATGACGATTTCCACGTCGTCGCCGAGATGGGCTTTAGAGACCACGGTGCCCACGAATGCGCCGTCGACTGGCGTCCCATCATGGGGAGAGACACGTACAAGGCGGGAACGGATGGCGACCGTGATGGTGCTGCCAGCCTCCAACTGGGACGTCACGGCGGCGGTCAGCCGGTTACCATTGCCGATCTCTACCGTGGCCTGTGCTTCTCCTGAGTCGACAACGAGGGCTTCGAAGAAGTTGTCGAAACCCACAAATTCGGCAACGAAGGCCGTCTTCGGGGAAACGAAGACATCGCGGGGCGCGCCCTGTTGAACGATCTTTCCGTCCTGAAGAACCAGAACGCGGTCGGCCAGTCCGCCGGCATCCTCTTTGTCGTGCGTGACGTAAACGGCCGTGGCCCCGAGATGTTGCTGGATTCGACGGATCTCACGACGCATTTGGGCGCGCAGGTTGGTGTCCAGGCTGGATAGCGGTTCGTCGAGCAGTAGCAGCCGAGGGCGCGGGACCACGGCACGCGCCAGGGCGACCCGCTGTTGCTGGCCTCCCGAAAGCGTTCCTGGATACGCTTCCCGGTGTTCCCACAGATCGACCATGACTAGCGCTTCCCGAACACGTTCACGTGTTTCGGCCTTGGAAACCTTGGCTCGTTTCAGCGGATACGCGACGTTCTCGAAGACTGATTTGTGCGGCCAAAGCGCGAAGCTTTGGAAAACCATCCCCAGGTGACGTTCTTCCGGGGCCTTATTGATGCCGACCTTGTCATCGAAAACGGCCTCGCTGCCGAGGTAGATCGTGCCACCCTCCGGGTGCTCCAGGCCTGCGATGGCGCGCAGGAGGGTGCTCTTGCCGCAACCGGAGGGACCCAACAGGCAGATGAACTCCCCATCTTCTACCTCGAGTCCTACGTGGTCCAATACAGTCTTGGTGCCGAAGGACTTGTGCAGGTTGTTAATGACGATGCTGGTCATGCGGAAACTCCTTGTACTTCTTCGCGCTGTTGGGAGGCACTGCGGCGAATGATGGTGCGGGCTATCAGCCAGAGCAAGAATGCGGCAGCTGCCAGTCCTGCCATCGCGCAGGTAAAGATGACGTAGAGGGCAGCGGCCAGAACGGTTTCGCCGCTGTTGTAGAAGCCAAAGCTGACAGTGGCGATCATTTCGGTGTTGGCGCTGCCCAGCAGGATGGGCACGTCGAGGATCCCCGACATGGTGATGGCTACGAGGAACCAGGCCGAGATGAGGGACGGGACCAGGAGCCGCACTGTGACAGTTCCAAACGCGCGGAGGAAGTTGTCGCCGGAGATTCGTGCTGCTTCTTCCATATCGACGCCGATCTGCGCCAGAGCACCCTCCAAGGTCCTGGTGGCCAGCGGGACGGTGGCGACGGCCAGACCGATGACCAGGATCCAGACAGTTCCGTAGATGCTCTTGGTTCCCGGCGTCATCAGGACCGACCAGAGGAAGGCCAGGCCCAGAACCAGGCCAGGCATTGCAGCGGGAACCCAGGATGCCAATTGGATGTAGCGGCCGAGCCGGCCCTTCATCCGGACAAAAGCGAAACTGACAACCAACGCGAGAATGACGGTCAGGAGCCCGCCGATCGTGGACACAATAATTGTGGTCTCCAACGCCTTCATGACACTCGGGGTGTTCAAGAGGCGCTCGAAATTCTGCAGGGTGAAGTCGGACGCGCCGAGGTAGGGCCGGAAGGCGCTCAGGATGACCTGAGCCACGGGAAGGATCAGCGCAACGAGAATGAACAGGAGCACCGCCGCGACCACGGCGCCCGTCCATCTCCCCGGTTTGCGGAGGTCCGCGCCCTTGGCCCTTCCGCCCACGGAGGTGTACGTCTTGCCCCCGCCTGTCAGCTTGAGCTGCAGCAGCACCAATACCGCGAGGATGGCAACGATAACTAAGGAGGAAGCAGAGGCTGCGGGGTAATCGGCTTCGTATCCGCCGCGTAAGTAGTCATAGATCTGGGTGGCGAACACGTTGATTCCGGCCGGCAGTCCAAGGACAGCCGGGGTTTCAAAGGCCTCGAGTCCTTTGACAAAAATGAAGAGGCTGGCAGCACCAAGGGCAGGCAGCAAGGCCGGCAGTTCGATCCCTATGAACGAACGGATCCGGCTTGCGCCGCCGATCCGGGCTGCCTCCTCCAAAGCCGCATTTTGATTGCGGAAGGCTCCGAGAAGAATCATGTAAGCCAGCGCACTGGCCTTCAGCACTGTCACCAATACCAAGCCGAACCAACTACGCGTATTGAAGGTCGCCGCAAGGAAGTCGAGGCCGAGCACGTCGAAGAAGCGGTTGATCATGCCCGTCTGGCCAGCACCAAGCATCGCCCAGCTCAGCGAATACAGCACGGTCGGCATCGCGACCAAGATGACCATCACGGGGGTGATAAATCGCCGGAAGGGCACATCCATCCTTGTGGTCACCGTGGCCATAAAGACGGCTACCGCCATGGAGAGGACCGTGATCACCACCGCGTAGATGACCGTTGAGCCGAGCGCCGCGTAGGCGTTCGGGTCATTGATCAGACGCTCAAATCCCGACAGGGTCCACTTGGGGTTACCCGCCAGCGGTGACGAGCTGAAGGCCCCATAGATGAGCATGCCCAGCGGCCACACGAACAACCAGGTAAATATAAGGAGGCAGACCGCTTTGCCGATCGTGCGGGCAGCCGTAGCGGGCTGGATGCGCGTGGAAGAACGCGGCGCGGTCAGGACACTCATGGCACCCCTTTCTCTTGCTTTGGTAAGCCTGTACGCAATCCGTACAAAGGTTACGTATTTCGTACGCTTGATATTAGTGATCCCATTCACGCGGCGTCAAGAATGCGTCACATAGGGCTGTAACGTGCGCCACGGATACCAGTGCGACGGGGCGCTGGGCCGACCTCGGGCTATGTGCTTACGGATTTTTGTCCGAGGCGGTCACTATGCTGAAGACAGCTTCACGAGATGCGCGCCGCCCTCCGGCAAGAGGGCAGATGCTCCGACATGGCCGCACACCAACCCCAACCTCACGGGTGGTTCGGATGACGAAGCGGTCCGTCTCCAACTGGAGCGGGCAAGAGCGTCCGCCGTGGCGGAGTGTGGAAAAGGAACTGACGTGGCCAGCTATGAAAACCGAGCCGATGACGAACCCCAGACCAAAACGGAACGGTGCGCGGTGTTCCTGCCGGGACACAAAGTCCATTGGGTCCAGATCCGGAAGGCGCTCAAAGAGGATGTCGGAATTCCAGTGACCGTTCGTCTGGAGGTGGATGGGAAAGTGCACCTCTTCGACGCTGGGGAGGAACAACTTTGCTGGCACCACGACACCGCGGACATCGCGGAGGCGCTGGCTCTCCCCTGCGGAGACATCAAGTGGTACGAGCAGGTGAGATTACTGACAATCGAGACGATCGTGGACCAGCGGTCCTTCTCCTTGGGCTGGGTTGGCGTGGCATCGGAGTGCCGGTCTTAGCCCGAACACGCCGGCGCCGAGCGTCTAACGGCGCGCTTCCGCGTCTGTCGGGGCGGGGACGCCTCAATTGCCTGCCGCTTCGAGGTTGGCAAGATACCGGCGAAACCGCCAGGAGTCGGCAAAAAAGATCGGCTTCGCCCGGCCACGCCAGGGCCTAGGATGCGGGGGGGGGAGGGCCCAAATGGCCCCGCCGCATTAAGCCCTCCCCCGAGGCAAAACCCGGGCGCTCCGGATACCAGTCGGTTCCGCCGACCAAGGTGACTGCGAAATGGTGGAAGGACACCGGCCGCTGGGAATGCGGTTCAGCCGCGGCTGAACCGTGCGGCGGATTCAACCGGCCCGCCGACTGCGTCAGGTCGACGGCGCCCGCACGGCGTCCGTCGTCCACGCGGCAGCATCAAACGGGCGCCGGCCGATTCCGCCACGAACACGACCCACGTTGTTCCCGCGCGCAGCTCCTCCCCAACCGGTGCGAAGAGGCGACCGCATCGTGGTGCGGTTCCACCGCCCGGGCCCGTGAACCTTCTGCCGACAAGGGCCCGGCAGCGCCCCACGCCAGGTGGTGCTGCTGCCGGGCCCTGAAGGCGTTGTTAATTATCAGAGCGTGCGGCCCGGCTACTTGGTCTTCTCGGCGGCGCCCTTTTCCGTCTTCTCTCCGCCGGAGGCCAGTTCGCCGGCGCTGTTCTCCAGGTGGGCCCGCATGAACCACTGGAAGAGTTCCAGTTCGGCGGTCTGGCCGATCAGCAGGTCCTCGGTGACCGGGTCGATTTCACCGACGGTCTCGATGGCCTCGCGGTGCGCGCCGACCACTCCGTTGTAGACCACGTCCAGTGCGGCGAGATGCTCGGCGGTGCCGGCACGGTGGATGTCGTAGTCGTCCCAGCTGCGTTCCTTAACCAGGGCACCGGGCAGCCCGTTCGGGGAGACGCCCAGGGTGGCAATCCGCTCGGCGACGGCGTCGATCATTGCGCGGACCTTTTCGATCTGCGGATCGAGCATTTCGTGGACTCCGATGAAGTCCCGGCCCACCACATTCCAGTGGGCGTGCTTGAGGGTCAACTGCAGGTCATTGAGCGCGTGGAGCCGCTGCTGCAGGATTTTTGCGACCTTTCGGCCGTCTTCCAGCTTGAGGCCGGGAACTGTGTAGCTTGCCTTGGATCCGGTCGTTTCCGCCATGAGAAACCTCCTTGCTCGGCGATGCCGCTTGTCGGCATCCTGCTGTTTTCCAACCTAGCTGCGAACCTTGTAAACGTCCCGCTGGGCGACGTTTCGTCAGCCAAGGGCGAAATTCAGCAGGCTTACTAATCGCGAGCGCCGCCACCCACGAGCACTCGGCTGACAATCGCCGCGAGCAGCACCACCACAGCGCAAATTCCTGCGGCGATCGCGGTGCCCTGGTCGACCAGTCCGCCGTCGAGCCGACCGACGGCGATCCAGGCCAGGCCCCAACTGGTGGCCAGCGCCGGGGCAAACCGGCCTCTGCTGTACACCGCGGTGCCAACACCGACTGCCGTTGCCAGAGCGAGCACGACCGAAGACAGCAAGGTCACCGGAAGACCTAAGCCGTCCACGCCCGACGCTGCGAAGACGGCCCCGGCATTGGCCACCGTGGCCACGGTTACCCAGCCCAGGTAGAGGCCGAAGGTTCCGTCGACAATGAATGCATCCAGTCTCCCGTCCGGCAACGTGTCGACCAGCAGCACCAGGACGCGCGCCAGCACGGCCAGCAGCATGACGATGACGGCCAGGCTGATGATCAACAGTCCGGCCTGCACCACCCAGATCCACGCGGCGTTCAACAGCATGGAGGCCACCGCCCAGGGGCGCAGCTCAGCCTGCCGGCCGGACCGCCGCTGGGCCGGCAGCAATTGCCAGACCGCGTACGCGAGCAGTCCGAGGTAGATGACGGACCAGATCCGGAAAGCCGGCGCGGCCGGAGCCAGCGGCGTGGAGTCTTCGTTCAGCCAGCCGTCTGCCGCCTGCTGGATCGGGGTTCCGATCACTACGCCGCTGCCCATGAAGGCGGCAACAATTGCCAACAAGGAGCTGACCAGCACCAGTATCGGGACGGCCAGCCCGGTCCGGATCTCCGTTCGTTGCTGCATGCTTCCTCCGGCCCTCGTCGGTGTTCCCGCTGCCAGGAAAAGTCCACCGTGGAATATCGTTTAGGTTCCTAGCCGGCCACGAACGATGCTCACGGTGGAGTGAGCCGGGTTTCCGTCCACTGGCTCGTCGGAGACATCCACAATGGGGAACTTGGACAGGTCCAGGCCTTCGGGGATCGGGAATCTGCCGCTGTCCGAGTCCATCACGCCGAGGCTGACCAACCCTGACAGATCGGGAGCTATCAGCCACACTTCCTGATATCCCCGGGCCTCGTTGGCGCTCAGGCTGATGTCCAGTTCCCTGATGCCGTTAGTCTCCACCACCCGCGCCGTACCGGTGGCGGTGTACTGCTTCAACGGCTCCAGATTTGTTTGCGCCAAAATATCTGCGCTGCGGTTGATGCTCCAGGACACACCGATGACTGCCAGGAGCACCACGGCGGCCGCGGCGGCCAACCAGGCGGGCAGATTCCGGATCCGCGCGCGTCTCCGGGAGGGCAGGCTGCGGACAGTTGCTGAACCGCCGGCCCCGCGCAGCGGATCTTCCGCGAGGTCCGGAGAAAGCCCCAGTTCACGGTGGATGGCCTGCCAGACGTGCGGCCCCGGTGCCTGAAGTTCCGGATCGGGGTCGGCTTTCGCTGCGGTCACGGCGCGGCGGAACGCCTGGTACTCCTCGGCACACTGGACGCAGGTTCGGAGGTGGTCCCGGTCTGATTGGTCGCCCATGGTGTTGTCCAGCGCGAGCAAGCTGATCAACTCCGGATCAAGGTGCTGCATGGTCAACCTCCAATCGGCGTCTCAAGTGCTGCAAACTGCGATGAATGTGACTCTTGACGGTACCAAGCGGCAGATCGAGCCGGCGTGAAATCTGCTCGTGCGTCAGATCTTCATAGAAAGCCAGGCGCATGATGGAACCCTTGGGTTCCCCGAGCCGCTCCAACTCTCCGTCCAGCACCAACCTGTCTGCCAGCGTTTCCGGGGAATGCGCGTCTTCGGCATAAACGGGGTCAGGCAGCACCGCCGAAACAGCACGGACTTTGCGGTCCTCTCGGGCAGAGGACGACTGCGCATCGGCGATCACTCGGCGGGTGATCCCCACAATCCAGGCCGGCAGTCTGCCCAGCGTCGGGTCAAAGCCTTCCCGCAGGCGCCAGGCCCGGATGAAGACTTCCTGTGTGACGTCGTCCGCGGCCGCCTGATCCCGCAAGGCTCGGGAAGCCAAAGTGCGCACCAGGGGCGCCAAGTGACGGTAGGCGTCGGCGATGGCCGACTCCTCGCCGGCGGCGAAGGCGACATCGATGCTGCTATCCCAAGCGTCGAAAGGAGGAGGTGCCAAGCCTGCGTCCTTCCGGTCGTCGGGAGGGGAACCTACCCCGCAGACTGGTGCTGAAGGGCCGGAAAAGTCAGTCAGGAACCGCTGTGACAACCACATTGTGGCTGTAATCCTGCCGTGCGTCCAGCCACTGGCCGCCGCACGTGACCAGCTTTAGCTGCGGTTTTCCGTCCCGACGGAACACGGCCGCCGCATCGAATTCGTCCTTATTCATCAGTTCCACTTTCGTGACCCGGTATGTGAGGGCCCTGGCGTCCGCGCGTTCCACGGAGATGCGCGTGTTCGACGGCAGCTGCCTGAGTTCGGCAAAGGGAGCCAACCCAGACAGCGTGTCAACGTGAGCCGCTATCACCGCGGTTCCGGTCGGATCCCCCGGTGCCGGACCGTGGCGGTACCAGCCGGCCTGGTCAACGGAATCAGGAATTTCCATCGCATTGCCGGCAGCAATACCGACCGCGACCACGCTGACATCAATCGAGGTGCCGGCCACCACCAGCCGGGTGGGCGGAGTTTTCTTGCGTGCCGTCGCGGGCAGTGCCCGGTGAACAGGGACGGCCGCCGGGTCCGGAATCACCGAAGCCTCGGGCACGGCGGAGGACGCCGGCGCTTTGCCGTCCGGTGGAGTCCCTGCGTTCGCCTGGCCTTCGGCCGCGGCCGCGCTGTGCGAAACCGCCGGTGTGGGCGGGACTCCTTGGGCGGACTGCGGGGCAGCGCATCCGGCAGCCCAGATCATGACCGCGCTGAGCAGCAACCCGGCGCGGGCCGCCGTCGTCGTTCTCATGGACATGATTCCTACTGGGAAGGGTGCGTGAGTGCGGGAAGCAGGAGGCGTGCTTCCCCCGCTTCCGGCCCGGGCCTGAAGCGGGGGAAGCCGGTGGCGCCCCGGGCAAGGAACCACCGGCTTCGGAAACCCGCTGCAGCTAATCGTTGGCGCGAACCGTCAGCTTGCGGCGGGTGAATGCGCCGGCGCCGAGGAGCAACAGGAGAGCCCCTCCGGCGACTGCGGCGCTGGTGTAGTCCGGGCTTGTTTCGGCCGCAGCTCCGGACCGGCCTCCCGGTACCGCGCCCGGAGCCGAATTCAGCCCTTCAATGTTTTGCACGGCCAGCGCGAGGTTGCCGTCCTTGAGGCTGCCCCAGGCGTAGACGATCGTCTGGGTGCCTTCCATGACCGTCACGTCGGCCGGGCCGATCACCGGCTCGGTGGTTCCAGCGGCAGCGACCGAGGCCGAGATGGTTCCCGGGTCAAGCGTGAGGGTCTGTTCGTCCGGATTCGACAGATCCTTAATCACCGCCGAACCGCCGGCCAAGACGTCCACGGCGGGTGCGGCAGCGACGTGGCGCACCGTGAGCTTGCCCTTCCCTGCCTCAATCCTGGAGACGTCGTTAGTGAACAGGTTGGCGGTGGGCTTCCCGTCGGCGTCCAGGTTGGCGACCGCCGTGTAGTTGCCGCCCGACTTCAACTGGACGTCCACGGGACCAATAGCCGGGTTGTCCGCGTTTTGGGCGTCCGAGGCTGTAATGGCGAGGGTGTAATCGCCCGCGGGCAGCGCCAGCGGCCCGGCCAGGTTGCCGGGGGCAAAGTCATCGAGTGTCCGCTCACCGTTGACCCAAACATCGACGGTCAGGCCCGGCACGCCGTGCAGGACCGAGAGCTGGGCGTCCTGGTCGGCTGCCTGGGCCGGAGCTGCCGCTCCGAGCGCCAGAAACCCCAAGGCGGAAACTGTCATGATGCTCTTGCGCATGTGATCTCCTTCAACGGCCCGGCTGCACCAGGCTGTGGCTGCTTACACCCCTACTACTGGCCGGGCCGCGCGTTTAGATGCACGCTCATGGAGATTTTTTTGGCGGGGCTTCAAGACGCCGGCCCCAGAACCTTGTAGGTGGCGCAGATGAAGGACCTGTTGCGCGCCACCTCCGTGAGTTCCAGGTCAAACTTGCGCGGGAACAGCGGGCGGCCGGAGCCCACCGTGGCTGGCGCGATCGAGAGGACCAGCTCGTCCAGCAGTCCCGCCTCGGCGAACTGGCCGGCGAGGTCCCCACCGCCCACCACATAGATGTTCTTGCCGGCGGCCGCGGCCGCTAGGGCGGCATGGACAGGCTGAATGTCTCCCTGCGCAAAGCGGATGTCCGCGCCCTCGACACCGGGCAATTGGGCATGCGAGAGGACCCAGACGGGTACCTGGAACGACCATGGTTCCTGCGACGCCAAAAGGTGTTCGCGGACCCACTCATATGTTGTCCGGCCCATCACCACCGCCCCGACTCCGCTGATGAAATCGTCGTAGCTGTTCGGGCCGGCACCGTCGATGTCCTGCTTGAACAGCCAGTCCAGCGAGTCGTTTTCATCCGCGAGGTACCCGTCCAGGGTGGTGGCGGTGAAGAAGATGGTGCGGGTCATGGGGGTTCCTCCCGAAACGGTGACGAGTCGAGCAGCTCCGGCAGCCGGCCCGCGGTCCTGACCGGTCTGACAACAGTGTGCCGGAAGGGTGCTCCCCTGCCCATGGTCGGCGACCGTTCGGGCATGGGGAGGGCACCGCCGTCGTGCTTTTGCCGCGCGCGACGGGCCGCGGGAGACGCTAAGTTTTAGCTATGGCTACAGATGAACGAGTGAACGCAGACTCAAGGGGTCGCAACGAGACTTTCGAAGAAAAGTTGGACCGCAACTGGAATGAACTGCTGCAGGAATTGCGGGTCATGCAGACCGGCGCGCAGATCATCACGGCGTTCCTGATGACGCTTCCGTTCCAGAGCAGCTTCGAAGACCTGGCCCCGTATCAGGTGGGCCTGTACATCGGGCTGCTGGTGCTGGCGGCGCTGATGACCGGCCTGATCCTCACCCCGGTGGCAATCCACCGGCGACTGTTCGGACTGCACCTCAAGGACGCCACGGTGGCGCACGGGCACCGGATCGTGAAGATCGCAGTGATGGGCATTGGGCTGCTGGCCACCGGCTGCGTGGCGTTCATTGTGGATGTCATCGCCGGGGATGCGCTTGCCCTGGCGATCGGTGGCGGGGTACTGCTGGTGATGGTCTTCCTGCTGTGGATCCTGCCGCGCGTGCTGCAGCACGGGCTGAACAACGGCGGAGCAGGCACCGACAGCTGACGTCCGGCGCGCGCGGCGCTTCTGCAGCCCGGGCGCCCGGCGCGCGGGACGGAGCGGAGCGCGCCCCGGCGCTTCTGCCGTCGGCGCGCGCCCGGCCGTTCCGGCCTAAAGCGGGGCTCCCCCTTACGGCTGTTGAACCCGTGACAGGCTTCCGCCCGAGTGGAAGCATGGCCGCATGAGCATTCCATCAGAACCGGCTCCTCCGGCCGGAGCCCGCACTGATGAGCGTGGGCCGGAAGGCAAGACGTTCTTCGGCCAGCCGCGGATGCTGGCCAACCTGTTCAGCGTGGAACTGTGGGAGCGCTTCTCCTTCTACGGCATGCAGGTGGTGGTGCTGCTCTACATGTACTTCGAGGTGGCCGACGGCGGGCTGGGCATCGACGAGGCCACCGCCACCGGCATCATCGGTGCCTACGGCGGCACGGTGTACCTGTCCACGATCGCCGGCGCCTGGGTAGCGGACCGGCTGCTGGGCTCTGAACGGACGCTGTTCTACAGCGCCATCATGATCATGCTGGGGCACATCTCGCTGGCGCTGATTCCGGGGATCCCGGGGCTGGCGGTCGGCCTGATCCTGGTGGCCTTCGGGTCCGGCGGGCTGAAGGCCAACGCCACCTCGCTGGTGGGTTCGCTGTACGCGCTCGACGACGACCGCCGGGATGCGGGCTTCTCCATCTTCTACATGGGTGTGAACATCGGCGCGCTGTTCGGGCCGCTGCTGACCGGCCTGACCCGGGACACTTTGGGCTTCCACTTCGCGTTCGGGCTGGCCGCGATCGGCATGGCGATCGGGCTCACCCAGTATGCGCTGACCCGCAAGAACCTGCCGGAGGAATCGCACCAGATCGCCGACCCGCTGCCCCGGAGCAAGGTGCCGGTGGTGGCCGGCACCATCGCGGTGGTGCTGGTCCTGATTGTGGTGGCGGTGCTGACCGGAGTGGTGAACGCCGGAAACCTGGCCACGGTGGTGGCATTGATAGCGGTGGCCGCGGCGATTTCCTACTTTGTGGTGATCCTGTCCAGCAAGCACATCAATGAAACAGAACGACGGCGGGTGCTCTCCTTCATCCCGATGTTCATCGCCAGCGCGGCGTTCTTTTCCATGTTCCAGCAGCAGTTCACCGTCGTGACGCTGTACTCCGACCAGCGGCTGGACCGCACCATTTTCGCCTGGGAGATGCCGATCGAGTGGGTGCAGTCGATTAACCCGGTCTTCATCATCCTGCTGGCCCCAATCTTCGCCGCGGTGTGGACCCGGCTGGGTCCGCGGCAGCCAATCACACCGGTGAAGTTCGCCGTCGGGCTGGCCATCATGGGGCTGGCCATCCTGGCGTTCATCCCGCTGGCCGGCGGCGGCCCGAACACCACTCCCCTGCTGGCGATGGTGGGGATCCTGCTAATGTTCACGCTCGCCGAGCTGTTCATCTCCCCGGTGGGCCTGTCGCTGTCCACCAAACTGGCCCCGCACATTTTCCGCACCCAGATGGTGGCGCTGAACTACCTTTCGGTGTCGCTGGGCACGGCGCTGTCCGGTGTGCTGGCCGGCTTCTACAATCCGCAGAACGAAGTCCCCTACTTCGGCGCGATCGGCCTGGTGGCGCTGGTGCTGGCGGTGGCGCTGTTCCTGGCCGCGAAGCCGATCAAGAGCCTGATGGGCGGGGTGCACTGAGCGTGGCGGCGGCGGATTCCATGTGTGCCCGTCCGGGCGGCGGGCGTGGTTGGCGGGCTGGCTCTCGTGACAGCGTGGCGGCGCCGTGGTGACGCCACAGCGGGTGCTGGTCACCGGTGCCACCGGATATATTGGCGGCCGGCTGGTGCCGCGGCTGCTGGCGCGCGGGTACGAGGTCCGCGTGCTGGTCCGCTCACCCGGCAAGCTGGCGGCGGTGCCGTGGCACGACGACGTGGACATTGTGGCCGGGGACCTGGCCGATGAGGACGATGTCCGGCGGGCCTGCGCGGATGTTCAGACCTTCTTCTATCTGGTGCACTCGATGGCCTCCGGGACCGACTTCGAAGAGCGCGAGCTGGCCATGGCGCGCACCGTCGCTGCCGCCGCCGCGGCTGCCGGAGTGCAACTGATCGTCTATCTGGGCGGTCTGCATCCCGAGAATGTTGAACTCTCCCGCCACATGCGCTCGCGCGCCGCCGTGGGCCGAGCGCTGCTGGAAGGCCAGGTGCCCGCGGCAGTCTTCCAGGCCGGCGTCGTGATTGGCTCCGGTTCCGCGTCCTTCGAGATGATCCGGCACCTGTCCGAAAACCTGCCGCTGATGCCCGCGCCCAGTTGGGTACGGCGCACCGTGGAGCCGATAGCCATCCGCGATGTGCTGCACTATCTGGAACGCGCGCCGGAGCTCCCGGCCGGGCTGAACCGCACGTTCGACATTGGCTCACGGGAGCGGCTGACCTATGCGGGACTGATGTACGGGTACGCGCGTGAAGCAGGACTGGCGCGGCGGCTGATCTACGCTTTGCCGATCCCTGCTCCCGCGCTCGCCGGCTGGTGGGTGGCGCTGACCACGCCGATCCCGCATGCCATGGCGGTGCCCCTGGTCCAGTCCCTGCAGCATGATGCCGTGTCAGCCGAGCACGACATTGACCGCTACATCCCCCCGCCCGACGGAGGACTGACGGGTTACCGCCGTGCGGTGAAGCTGGCGCTGGGGAAGATGGCCACCGGCGAGGTGGAAACCAGTTGGACCAACGCGTCGAACGCCCCGCCATCGGACCCGTTGCCCAGCGACCCTGAGTGGGCGGGCCGCACGGTGTTCGTGGACAAGCGGGAACGCGGGTCCAAGGTTCCCGCCGAGGACGTCTGGCAGGTGATCCAAGGGATCGGCGGAGCGAACGGCTGGTATTCGTGGCCCGCGGCATGGGCGATCCGCGGCGTGCTGGACAAACTGGTGGGCGGCGCCGGACTCACCCGCGGCCGCCGGCATGCCGGCCGGCTCGGCGTCGGCGATGCCGTGGACTGGTGGCGGGTGGAAGCCATCGAAGATGGAACCGAGCGCCGGCTGCTCCGGCTGCACGCGGAAATGAAGGTGCCCGGGCAGGCCTGGCTGGAACTCTCGGTGGCCGCCAAAGACGGCGGCAGCGTGTACCGCCAGCGCGCCATCTACTTCCCCAGCGGACTCTCCGGCAAGCTCTACTGGTGGCTGGTCCTGCCGTTCCACGGCCTGATTTTCCCGTCCATGGCGCGCAACATCATCCGCCGGGCAGCCATGCCCGGGCAAACTGCTGACGCCGCGGCCAACGTCCGCTAAATTGACGGAGTATGAACCCCGACGACGGCCCATTTGAACGCTACCGGCGCCCCGAGTGGCTCGACGACGCCACGGTGGAGGCCTTGGGCAAGCTCTCCGAGGCGTTGGAAGTAATCGAGCAGGCCCGCGGGTTCCTCTACGCGTTCCACCGGCTCACCGGCGAGGCCGACTTTGCCCTGGGCGAGGCCGTGGAGTTGCTGCGCAAAGCCGGACACCACGAACTGGCCGAGCAGATCGACGAGGAGATGGTGGGCCGGAACGTCATTGAGGGGCACTGGACCTTCCAGATCATCGACGAATACGACGAGATCTACTACGGCCCCTTCAAGGAGCTGGAGCGGCAGGCTCGCGAGAAGCTGGCCGGCGGCCGCAAGCACCTGTTCGAAGCCGAGATGAAGGAAGACCGGCGCACCCACGGGCTAAAGAACCATGAGGCAAAAGCCCCCAGCCTGCGCGACCTCGACCCCTGACCGGCGGCCGGCTTCCGGGCGGCAGTACGCGTTGTGAAGAGGCCCGACACCGCCAAAAGGGGATGATCGGAGCCCTCCCTCGCTCGTGGGTCCGCCAATTCATTGGCTTGGTGGAAATCGGGGCAATCATCAGTAAGCATGCCATCCGACTCGAGAATTATTCGAAGCATGCGGCCTTTTTGGTCGCCCCGTAAAGGGCCGGGCGAGAAGTCGCTGAGCCCCCGAATCCTTTGCGGGCGTCGCGGACGTACGCGACGACGCGGAAATATCTTTTCCGGGCGTGGCGAATTCCGGCAGGTTCTGCCCGCCGCCTCACGCAGCCTGCCCGCTGCATGCGTGCAGACAGCCCTTAACGGCCTCGTTGAGCGCCCCTCCGGGCGGCATTTTCCTAATCGATCACGAAATATGGATTTCCTTGATTAATTCAGTCAATTTCTTGAGGTTGATCTGCTTATCCTCGATTTCCCGCGGCTTTTGCTCAATTTTCAACAACCTGCTGAAAATTGTCTAACTCCCTTTGATCCGGCGCCGATACCGCTGATAGAGAAGGTCAAAGACCGGTTGAAACCGGGCGTCAAAAGCCGCCCGCTATGCCACTGGGGCCTGCTCCCGAAGGTTTTGAAGGACCACCCCTTCCTGGACTGGCAATGCGGGGCTTGATCACTGACCGGATCGGGCCACTCCCCGCGTTCCCGCCCACTGACCCTCGGCCACGTCATTCCTCTTCACATATTGGAGTACCTCTTGAATTTCACCTCGCCCAAACGCAACCGGGCCGCTCTGGCGGTCGCCTCGTTCGCCACCCTGGCCTCGCTCGCACTGACCGGCTGCGGTTCCGCTGCCGGTACGGCTGCGGGACCGGGCGCCGCCCCTGCGGTGCCCAGCATCCAACTGGCGGGGTACTCAGACCCGACGAACCAGGCGATTACCGCCTCGCAGGCGAAGGCCGCCCAGAGCGCGGCGGCAGCGAAGAAGGCGGCAGCCGCGAAGGCGTCGGCAGATGCAGCGGCAAAGACCAAGACGGTCGCAGATAAAACGGCCGCTGACGCAAAGACCGCGGCCTCCAAAGCGACGAAGGCCAAGACGGCCGCGGACGAGAAGCTGAAGAAGGCCCAGACCGCCGCCAAGAAGGCCTCGGCCAAGTCCAAGGCCGCAGCAGAGAAGGCAGTCAAGGCGGCCAAGGTCGCCTCCGAAAAGGCCGTGAAGGCAGCCAAGGCGGCTGCAGCGAAGGTGGAAGCAACCAAGGCGGCTGCGGACAAGGCAGCCAAGGCCAAGGCAGCAGCGGACAAGGCAGCCGCAGCCCAGAAGGCCGCCGCCGAGAAGGCAGCGTCGGAGGCCGCGACCGCAGCTGCTAAGGCTGCCACCCTAAAGGCTGCCGAGGACAAGGCCGCCGCCGACAAGGCCGCCGCCGAGGCCAAGGCTATTGCTCAAAAGGCCGCCGCGGACAAGGCCGCCGCAGTGAAGGCCGCCGCCGAAGCCAAGGCAGAACAGGCCGCAGCAGACAAGGCAGCTGCCGAGGCCAAGGCAGCAGCGGACAAGGCTGCCGCCGATCTTGCCGCTGCCGACAAGGCCACCGCGGAGGCCAAGGCCGCCGCTGAAAAAGCCGCCGCCGACAAAGCCGCCGCCGACAATGCTGCCGCCGAAGCCAAGGCCGCCGCCGAGAAGGCCGCCGCAGACCTTGCCGCTGCCGAGCAGACCGCCAAGGATGCCGTCGCCTACCGCGGCGCGGTGACCGCCCTGTTCAAGGCGGAGAAGACCGTCGCCGATGCGGAGGCAGCTGACGCCGATGCGAAGGTAGTCGTAGCCACCAAGGAGGCTATCCTCAACGTCGCCAAGGCAGACGCCGCGCCGGCGCAGTCCGCCAAGGACGCTGCCGATGCCGCCGTGGCCGATGCCCAGGCCGCTTACGACGCCGCGGTCGCAACCCACGAAGCCGCTCAGAAAGCCACCGGCGCCGCCCAGACCAAGCTCGCCGGGGCCGACGCCCTGATCAATACCCTGAGCGACCGCATCAGCGCCAACGTGACCAAGAAGGCAGGACTGCAGGGGCAGACCGCAGGCCTGCAGAGCAACCTCACCGCGGCCGGTGCCAGCCTGGCTGACGCCAGCGCCGATCTGGTTGACGTCCAGGCCGTCCTGACCGGCGCACAGGCGGCCGCCACTGCCGCTGCCAACACCCAGGCCGCCGCCGAGCTGGCCCTGGCAAATGCCAAGGCAGCCCTTGAAGCGGCCACCCCGACCGCCGAAGAACTCAAGGCAGTCACCGAGGCGAAGGCTGTCCTCGACGCCGCCCAGGCAGCTTCGACCGCATCGGCCAATGCCCTGGCCCAGGCGACGGAGGACCTGAATAAGGCCAAGGACGAGGCCAGGACCCTGACCGCGGCCAAGGCCGCTAAGCAGGCCGAGGTCGACACCGCAGCGGCGGCTGTCGGCACCACGGCGCAGGCCTTGACCGACGCCCAAGCGGTAGCTGTCATAGCCGATGCCGACGTCGTAACCAAGGCAGGCGTGAAGGCCGCTGCTACGACGGCCTACGACGCCGCGCAGACCGCCAAAGCCAACGCGAAGACGGCCTACGACGCCGCGGTTCTAGCAGAGGCAGACGAGTCTGTCATCGACGGTCTAGCGGCCGATCTGCAGAAGGCCTCGGATAACTTGGTGACGGCTTCGAGTGACCTGCAGGCTGCGACGACCGCCCACAGCAACGCTGTGACGGCCGCCAGTGATGCCCGCGCGGACGTCACGGCAAAGCAGACCGCCGCGAACGACGCGGTCGCCCTCAAGGAAACGCGCGAAGGCGAGCTGGCGGCACTTGCGACCCAGCTGACCGGCGGCCAGGACAAGGTCACTGCTTTGACCTCCGCACAGCAGGCCGCCAACACGACCGCCGCCGCTGACGCCTTGGCCCTCTCCAACGCCAGGGCTGCGCACAAACTAGCGGTTGACGCAGCCGACCTCGACCCGGCCCTCGAGACGGCTGTTAAGGAAGCACAGGCAGCGCTGGCCACGGCCAAGGCGGCTGTAGAGGCTGCGGCTGAGGACCTCGCCGAGGCCCAGGGCGACGTCGCGTCGGCCGAGGACGCCGTCGAGGACGCCTCGGACGCCCGTGACGCGGCCCAGGCCGCACTGAAGGCCAACCAGGATGCCATCACCGGCGCCCAGAACGACATCGATCGTGACACGGCCGCCCAGGCAGACGTCCAGGCAAGCCGCCCCGGGCTGGCCACCGAACTGGGGAACCTGCAGCTGGCGGAGCAGGGCGCCCTAACCCTGGTCGGCGCCAAGGACGCGGACCTGCAGACCGCCGAGGGCGCACAGGACGCGGCCGCACTGGTTCTGGCGCCGTTCGCCCAGGCCCGGGACGCCGCCGGTGCCGCATACGCGTCCGCCATCGCCTCCGCCAACGCGGCTTCCGCCGCGCTGACGAAGGCGAACACTGATCTGGTTGCAGCCAACGATTTGGTGGACACGCTAGCCAAGAAGCTGGGCCTCTAACACCGCCAGCTTCAGCCACAGAAGCGCCCCGGCCGCCTGGCCCGGGGCGCTTCTGCCTGCTCCCAGCAGTTATGCGTCAGCAGCTTCCCCAACAATTCACCAGCGATGAAGCTGTTACGTGACCGGCTGAAAACCAAGGACTTTGGCAACTCAGTTCGTGGGCTGGAAGACGCGCGTGATCACCTTCAACGTGAACCTCGACCCGCCGCTGGCCGCCGTTCGGCACCGTGCCCGTTGTCGCTGCGGCGCGGGGCCGCAACCTGAACCGCGGTGGCCTGGTGGCTTGGACATGACGCCACCCTAGTGGCGTGTACAGTGGGCGCCGCATTGGCTGAAGAAGGGCGAGCATTCCTCATGCTTGCGCGGAGAGACGCCTACAGTTCCGCCCCTCGAGCGGACCAGCGCCAGTTTTGCTTACCATCCGGGAGCAATGTGGCGCATCCTGTACGCACATCTTCCGAGGCGTGCTTGCGGAACGGGCTTTCGGAATGAGGCCTGCAGGATAGGACGGGTTAGCAGGGTCAGACGGGCCGGGGCTACGCGGGCCAGGAGCAGAGCTGACGGGCTAGCCCTCCGGGTACACAACCGCCAGCGGCAGCTGGCCGCAGCCCAGCACGACGAGCTTGAGTCCGGTGTATCGGTCGCCGCGGGGCAGAACTGTCCGAGGTGCGGCGGGGCGAGGAGGGACTGCCCCGCCGCCGGCGGACGCCTCCGCTGTGCCCGCCCCGGCCAGCGCGACAGGCACAACCTGCTCATCCGGCACGGACTGCACGTCCGGCGCGGCCTGCCCCTCCGGCACGGCTTTCCCGTCCCGGCCAGCATCCTCGCCCGGCACGGGCTGCACGGCCCCCGGCGCCAGCAGTGTTCCGGCCGCCAGTTGTGCGTCGGCAGAGACCACCACGCGGCCGACATGGTTGACCAGGGCTGCGGCGGGGTGCACTTTCTTCAACGCCGGCAGCAGCAGTGGTTCCAGTGATTCGACAAAGACATCTGCGCCTGCCACGCCGACTTTTCGTCCCCCGGCTGCCACCGGGACCGTCATCGTCACGGTGTATTCGTCGGTGCAGAGGAAGTCCACATAGGGTCCGGTCACGTGCGGCAGGCCGGTCTCCATCGGCTTGGTGAACCACTCGCGCCGCATGTAGGCGTCCGACGCCGAGGCCAGGGCCGGCAGCACTAGCCGCTCCATGGTTTCGCCCTGCCACCACGCCATGTGCCAGGCCGCGTCGGCCACCACCTGGTCGGCGGCTACAAAGCCGGCGCCCACCACGGGCCACTCTCCGCGCTGCACCAGTGCTGCGGCCAGCGGCTGCATGGTGGTGGTGACCCGCTTGCCACTTGGTGGCCTCAGCGGATCGGCAAAGAGGCCGGCCAAAACCGGCACCCAGCCGGCCACCTCGGCCAGGATCTCATCGAAGAAGCCGGTGACATCGGCGAGCGGCTCCGCGTGACGTCCTGCAGCCAGTTCGGCCAGTGAGCTCATCCCGTTCTCCTTTGAGCGGTAGCGGACGTGGGTTGGTCGGCAGGCCGGTCGGTCAGCCTGGCATGTTCATCGATCAGTGCAGCGAGGCCGGTTTGGATCTGGGCCGTCACTGTTTCGCGGGCTGCCGCAGCATCAGCTGCGGCGACCGCGTCGGCGATACGCTCGCAGAATGTCACCATCGCTGCGTCGAACTCGTCGTCCTCATGCAGCAGCGACATCAGCGATCCAAAGTCTTTGTAGAGCCGGACGAACTCCCGGGTCAACCGTGCCGACTGACTTAAGGCCGCCAGCTCCAAGAGGAATTCGCCGACCACGGCACCGCCCAGTCCCGACGGGTGGGAACCGTGCAGGATCCGTCGCAGCGCCTCGGCGTCGTCGGCATCGGCAAATTCCGCTGCCAGTTCGGCCGCAGTCGCGGCAATGGCCCGGTAGTGGATGGCCAGATCGCGCAGCTCCACCCGGCTCATGCGGCCCAGCCGTCCGCGGACCAGCTCCGCACGCCGGCCCGTGGGGACGGTGATGAAGGTTCCGCCCTCGCGGCCCCGTCGAGTCGCCACCAGGCCCCGGGAACGCAGCCCCACCAGTGCTTCCCGGGCGGTCACGGTTGCCACACCCATTGACGAAGCCAGCTCGGCCTCGCTGGGTAGCCGGTCGCCGTCGGCTAATACGCCGGCGGCAATCCCCTCCACGATCCGGTCCTCGACGCGCTGCGCTTTGCCGCCCTCGCCGAACGGCGCGAAGACCGCGGCGAGCAGGCGCTGGCGGGGTGGGGAGTCCTTGGGCATGCGGTAAATCCTTCCAGACGGACCGTCCGCTCATCGGTCTGACGTGGCGAGGCCTGCCGCTCCGAAGGGTCCGTAACAGAAACTTACCCGATGTGACCGGCTTTACATTTATCCTCTGCTTTCATAGGTTAACGCAAGACGATGTAACCGGCACCACATCAGCCTCTTGAAAGGATCCAGCCGTGCAAGCCACAGCCACCTCCGCCACCACCGTCCCGGACGGCACGGCGGACACCGCTATCCCGGCCATCTCCCTGCGGCGGGTCGTGAAGAGCTTCGGCGACTTCACCGCCGTTCAGGGACTCGACCTGGACATCCAGCAAGGCGAATTCTTCTCGCTGCTGGGCCCCTCAGGGTCCGGCAAGACCACCGTCCTGAGGATGATCGCCGGCTTCGAGCTGCCGACCTCCGGCCGGATCGATCTGGCTGGACGAGAGGTCACGCGCAAGGCGCCCTTCGAACGCGACGTCAACACAGTGTTCCAGGACTACGCGCTCTTTCCGCACCTCAGCGTGGCGCAGAACGTGGAATACGGGCTCAAGCTGCGCAAGACACCGCGGACCGAGCGCCGCAAGCTGGTGGCCGAGGCGCTGGAGATGATCCGCCTGCCGCAGGTGGCCGACCGGCTTCCCTCGCAACTCTCCGGCGGCCAGCGTCAGCGCGTAGCCCTGGCCCGTGCCTTGGTCCTGCGCCCGCAGGTACTGCTGCTGGACGAACCGCTCGGTGCCCTGGACAAGCAGCTCCGCGAACAGATGCAGGTGGAGCTAAAACAGATCCAGCGCACCGTGGGCATCACGTTCGTCTTCGTCACCCACGACCAGGAAGAGGCGCTCACGCTCTCGGACCGGGTGGCCGTGTTCAACGACGGCGTGGTGGAGCAGGTCGGCACGCCGGAGGATCTGTACGAACGCCCCGGGAGCCGGTTTGTTGCGTCCTTCCTGGGCAACACCAACCTGGTGGAGGGCGCCCTCGCCAAGCAGCTCACCGGGTCCGAGGCACTGCTGAGCATCCGGCCGGAACGGATCCACGTCCGCCAGCTGGAGGAGCCGGTGGATACCGACGGTCTCTCCACCGTGGAAGCGGAAATCGAGGAGATCATCTACACCGGTCCCGCCACCCGTTACGTGGCGCGCACCGCCGGCGGGCAGAGCCTGATTGTCCAGGAGCAGAACGATTCCCGCGCCTCCGGCGCCCAGCGCGGCGACCGGGTCCGGCTCCAGTGGTCCACCCGCTTCAACTACACCGTCTAGACCTGCACCACCCGCACCAACTACGCACCTGAAGGAAAGGCACTCCATGAAGATCACCAAGGCACTGCCGCTCGCGGCACTCGCCTCGCTCTCGCTGGTCCTGGCCGGCTGCGGCGGTTCAGCTCCCGCTTCGTCCGCCGGAGGCATCGAAGTACCGGACATTCCCGCGGCCACCGAGGTGGGCGCGTCGGAAGGCGAAGTCAACATCATCGCCTGGGCCGGCTTCGTCGAAGACGGCTCCACCAACCCCGACGCCGACTGGGTCACCGAGTTCGAGAAAGAAACCCAGTGCAAGGTCAACCGCAAGGTTGGCGCCACCAGCGACGAGATGGTCCAGCTGATGCGCACCGGTGAATACGATCTGGTCTCCGCCTCCGGCGACGCCTCGCTGCGCCTGATTGCCGGCGGCGATGTGGCCCCGATCAACACGGACCTGATCCCGAACTTCGGCCACATTGTGGACGGCCTGAAGGGCCAGATCTACGACACGCTGAACGGCAAGAGCTACGGCGTCCCGATCGGCCGCGGCGCCAACGTCCTGATGTACAACACCGAAGACGTGCCGGAGGCACCGGGCTCGTGGGAAGCCACCTGGGACCCGAACAGCGAGTACGCCGGCAAGATCATGGCCTACGATTCGCCGATCTTCATTGCCGACGCCGCGGTGTACCTGATGGCCACGCAGCCGGACCTCGGCATCACCAACCCGTACGCGCTGGACCAGGACCAGCTGGCCGCCGCGGTCGAGCTGCTTAAGTCGCAGAACAAGATTGCCGGCGAGTACTGGAACGACGCGCTGAAGGCGGTCTCCTCGATCTCCTCCGGCACCGCCTCGCTGGGCACCGGCTGGCAGGTCATCGTCAACATTGCCCAGGCCGACGGCGGCAAGGTCGACTCCGTGCTGCCGAAGGAAGGCGCCACCGGCTGGTCCGATACCTGGATGCTCTCCGCGAAGTCCAAGAACCCCAACTGCGCCTACCAGTGGATGGACTGGGCGTCCTCCGCCGAAGTGAACGCCAAGATCGCGCAGAACTTCGGCATGGCTCCGGCCAACGCGCTGGCGTGCGAAGGCTCCAAGAAGAACGAGGAGCACTGCGCCACGTACCACGCCACGGACGAGGACTACTACAAGCAGGTGTGGATGTGGACCACGCCGGTAGAGCAGTGCATTGACGGCCGCACCGACGTCACCTGCACCAACTACCAGGAGTGGACCAAGGCCTGGACCGAGGTCAAGGGCTAGTCCTCCCCCAGCAGCCCACGCAGAGGCAGGGGCACGGCGCGCGGTGAGCACCGCCGTCGTACCCCTGCCCTGGAGGCTTTCTCCCCGCACGACGGCGGTGCCCCGCCGACCGTGCGCACCACACCTTGATCAGCGCCGCACCTGATGAACACCGCATCTGAAGGAGGAACGGCGGCCAGTCCGCCGGAAACCGCCATGGCAGCACCCACGATCGAACCGGAGGCCGAAGCTGGCAGCGTCCCGGCGCCCGGCAGCACGCGCAGCGGAATGGGCGACAGGCTCTCCCGGCTGCTCTATGCGCGGCCCAAACTGCGGCTGACCGCACTCCTCACCCTGCCGCTGGCCTGGCTGGGCGTGCTGTACATCGGATCCCTGATCCTGCTGTTCATCACCGCGTTCTGGACCACGGACACCTTCACCTCGAAGGTGATTCCCGGGTTCACGCTGGAAAACTTCATTGAGATCCTCACCGTGCCGGCCTACCAGCTGACTGCACTGCGGACCATCGGCATCGCGCTGGCCGTGACCGTGCTGTGCGCGGTGCTGGCGCTGCCGCTCGGTTTCTACATGGCCAAAGTGGCCTCGCCGCGGATGCGGGCCGTGCTGGCCATTGGCATCACGCTGCCGCTGTGGGCCGGGTACCTGGTGAAGGTCTTCTCCTGGCGCATCACGTTCATGAGCGGCGGCCCGCTGGACTGGTTGCTGGCGCCGCTGGGCATGACCGGGCCGGGCTATGGCACCACGGCGCTAGTCATCACGCTGGCCTACCTGTGGTTCCCCTATATGGCCGTCCCGGTGTACTCGGCCTTCCGCCAGATTCCGGACAACCTGTTCGACGCTTCCTCCGACCTGGGCGCGAAGGCTTGGTCCACGGTCCGTACGGTGGCCATCCCGCTGTTGAAGCCGGCGTTCATTGCCGGATCCATCTTCACGTTTTCGCTGAGCCTGGGCGACTACATTGCCGCGCAGTTCGTGGGCGGGAAGACGCAGGTGATCGGAACCGTGATCGCCTCCAACATCAACCTCAATCCGCCGCTGGCCGCCGCGTTCGGCACCGTGCCCATTGTGGTGGTTGTCCTGTATCTCTTCCTGGCCCGCAAGTCCGGCGCCCTCAAGCAGCTTTAGGAACTTCACCGATGAGACTCTCCTCCTCCGCCAAGGTCGCCCTGCGGCTTTTCGCCGGTCTGGTGATGGCCGCCATCTACCTGCCGTTGCTGCTGGTGATCCTCAATTCCTTCAACGCCACAACTTCCGGCGCCTTCCCGATCACGGAGTTCACCACCCGATGGTGGGAAGCCGCCTTCCACAACGAGGGCGTGCGCGAGGCGCTCTGGACCTCGCTGCGGGTGGCCGCGGTCGCCACCGTGATCGCCCTGCTGCTGGGCAGCATGATCGCGTTTGCGCTCTCCCGCTACGACTTCTTCGGAAAGAACACCGTCAACCTGCTGGTGGTGCTGCCCATCGCGCTGCCCGGCATCGTCACCGGCGTCGCCCTGAACAACACCTTCAAGACCGTGTTGGAGCCGCTGGGCATCGGGCTGGGCCTGTTCTCGGTGATCGTGGGGCATGCGACGTTCTGCATTGTGATGGTGTTCAACAACGTCCAGGCCCGGCTGGGCCGGATGAACAAGGGCCTGGAAGAGGCGGCCATGGATATGGGCGCCAACGTGGTCAAGACCTTCTTCCACGTCACGTTCCCGGGTTTCCGCTCGGCGTTCGTAGCCGGCGGCCTGCTCGCCTTTGCGCTGAGTTTCGACGAGATTGTGGTGACCACGTTTACTGCTCCGCCCGGCACCGAGACACTGCCGATCTGGATCTTCAATAACATGGCCCGGCCCAACCAGGCGCCGGTGGTCAACGTGATCGCCGCCGTGCTGATCATCGTGTCGATGATTCCGGTCTACCTGAGCCAGCGGATGACCGGCGACGACAAGAAGTAGGTAAGGATGCGGCCGGCCCTTTGCCGGCCGCGGCGGCGCGGGTTCCCGATGACGGGGGCCCGCGCCGTCGTCGTTCAGCTTCCGGCGGCGGATTCTGCTTCCACTGATTCGGCCAGGCCCAGTTCGTCCTCGCCGAGATCCGCGAAGTAGGACTCAAGCGTGGCCCGGTCCACCTCAGCCAGCGTGGCCGGGTTCCACGAGGGGTTGCGGTCCTTGTCGATCACTTGGGCGCGCACGCCTTCGGCGAAGTCCGGGGCGGCGACCAGCCGAACGCCCAGCCGGTAGTCCTGGTCCAGCACTTCCTCGAGCGTCTCCATCTTGCCGGCACGGCGCAGCGCTTCAAGGGTGAGCTTCACCGCCGTGGGCGACTTTGCCGCGATTTCCTCTGCGGCGGCCTGCGCGGCCGGCTCCGCAGAGTTCTGCAGGGCGGCGAGGATTTGCTCGGCGTCGTCGTACGCGTAACACTCGTCGATCCAGTTGCGCTGCTTGGCCAGCTCCGACGCCGGAACATCCGTGTGGGAGAAGGCCGCCAGGACTTCCTTGGCCGGGGCGTCGGCGAGCGCGGCGGCCAAGGCCGTGAGCTCGGCGCTGTCCACGAAGTAGTCGGCCAGGCCCAGGGCGATCGCATCGGCCCCGGTGCCGGTGCCCGCGGTGAGTGCCAAGTGGGTGCCCAGCTCCCCCGGCGCCCTGGAGTACAAGAAGCAGCCCCCGACGTCGGGAATGAAGCCGATGCGGGTCTCCGGCATGCCGACCTTGGTCCGCTCCGTCACCACCCGGTGCGAGGCATGCGCGGAGATGCCGATGCCACCGCCGAGCACCACGCCGTCCATGAACGTCACAATCGGCTTGGGGTACCGGGAGATCATCGAGTTCATCCGGTACTCGTCTTCCCAGAAGATCTCGTCGCCGCCGTCCTTCATATGCCGGTAGATGGCCACGATGTCCCCGCCGGCGCACAGCCCCCGTTCGCCGGCGCCGGAGATCAGGACGGTCTCCACGGCGTCATCCTCCGCCCACTCCCGGAGCGCCGCGGTGACCGCAGTGATCATGGAGTCGTTCAGGGCATTGATGGACTTCGGGCGGTTCAGGACAATGTGCCCTAGCCGGCCGGTACGCTGCAACAGAATCTCTTGAGTACTCATCGCAGCACAGCCTACCGCGGCATGCCTGCGCTTGGCAGGGCGCCGGTAGGCCGAATCGCAGGTCGACCGACGGAACGACGGCGTCCCACCCGGCGTGCTAAGGCCGGATCCGGCTCAGGTGCCGGGCGGGCGATTCCCCTGCTCCGGGCTCCCGTTACCCGGCGGGGCGGACCCTGGCCACGGGGGTGTTCCCGGCCCTGCCCCCGGAGTTCCCGGCGCTGCCCCCGGCGTTCCCGGCACTGCTCCTGGTGTTTCCGGCGCTGGCGGCGCTTTCGGCGGGCGATTCCCCTGCTCCGGGTTCCCGTTACCCGGCGGGGCGGACCCTGGCCACGGGGGTGTTCCCGGCGCTGCCCCCGGAGTTCCCGGGGCTGGCGGTGCTGTACCCGGCCCGCCAACTCCTGGTCCCGTGCCCGGTGCTCCCGGCGACGTCCCCGGCTCGGGCGTCCAATTTCCCGCAGCCGCTCCCGGTGCTCCGGGCATCCCCGTCCCGGCGGGCGGCGCTGAGGCCGGGGGTTCGTCCGCGCCCTGGTCGAGGCGGAAGGGCGGATACTCGTCGCGCATCAGCAGCACGTAGGCTGCGACCCGATACCACCAGCGGTTCAGCCCCATAATGAAGGCAAACAATTCGTAGCGGTAGCGGGCGGTGAACAGCAGGATCACGGCGGTGATCAGGATGAGCACGCCCAGCAGGGACAAGCCCCACGAGGACACGGATACGTCATCGCCCCAGCTGCGGCTCCAGAGGAGTCCGCTGCCGCTGGTGAAGATGCCCAGGATCAGCAGGTGCGGGATCGCCAATAGCCACCACTTCACCAGCACGAGCCCGTGCGAGAGACGCTGCGGATAGGCCACGTCCAGATCGGCGGGATAATCTGCGGTAGCCAGAGTGAACGGCGGATACCGATCGGTGCCCAGCGCCGAGTATCCATAGAAACCCACCCGCCAAGACCAGCGCAGCACACCGACGTTGAAGACGAACCAGGACCGCGGGTAGCGGCCGGTGAACAGGATGACGATTCCGGCCGCGATGGTACTGATGACCAGTGCGAACCACAGCAGCGCCAGGACAATGTAGTGCGGGATCGCCAGCAACCATTTGACCAGCCACAACCCCCGCGAGAGCCGGCTGTCCAGGTAACCCGCCAGTCGAACGGGGTACACCCAGATTGGCCTCATCTCACTCCCTGCGTTTGCGGCCAAGGCCGCGCCCGGCCCCTCGCCGGGGCGGGAACGGCCGGGGTCGATGTTCCGGCCCAGCCCGGCGGAACCGAACAACAGCAAAGGAATTCCGATGACCAGCGCGATAATTCCGGGGATCAGCAAGCCCGTCCCGATCGGACCCAGCAAGTCGGAGCGTGCCCCGGCCTGCATCTCTACCCAGACGGGACGGCTGGCGTCGGCATTCATCACGACCAACGACCACTGTCCGGGCTGCACCTTCCACGCGATCGTCTGGGAACCGGGCCCACTGGCCGACACGGCCCAGAAGTCCTGCTCCGCCGGTGCGGCAGGGGCCCGGTTGCCGGGCGTTGTCCGGTCGAAGTTGTCCCGCCAAGACATCTGCCCTTCCCCAGTCCGGGACCAATTCGCACTACTGAGCGAGGTAACGGGTACATCCCGCAGGTAAGTCTCGACGTCGGAGGCCTTGCCGATCCCCACGAAGACTTCCTCCTCAGGGACGGCAGCTTCGGCGCGCACCCGCACACTGGCAAGGTCGCCGACCGGTGGCATCCCCTCGGACCAGGGATCGATCACCACTGCGGGACTGGTTAGCGCGTACCCGGTGCTCTGGTATCTCTCAGTGCCGCCGGTCAGGTAGCCGCCGTCGTGTTGTGCGGCGTTGGCGCCCAGCACGATGGTTCCGGCGATGGTCATCCCGATCCCGATCATGCTCAGCAATACGCCGAGGATCAAGAGCACCCAGTTACCGGGCTTCATGCGGGCGGGCGGCGGACCGGGAGGTGGTGGGTACGGTGGGGCTGGTTGGGCGGTCATGGCGATCCTTTCGCACCGCGCCGATACCGTGCTCGGCGCGGCCGCCTAGGGCTGGACGGACTGAATCTTGGCGGCCAGATCGGCTCCCCACTGACGCGCCCGGGCCTCCTCCTCCGGCATCAATTGGCTAGGCAGGGCCGCAGTGTTCGACACCCAAATGAAAGGTCCCGCGCTGTTCACGGGCCGGGACAGCCACACCATTGCCAAGGCTTTGCACCGGCACGGATTCGAACTGGTGGCCGAGCCGGAGATTTTCCTGGTCGCCTCAAGGATGGGAAGGACGTCCACCGCCAGGCCTTCTTCTTCCAACACACTGGCGATTCGCTGCGCGATATCCCTGGTGGAACCGCGGGCGCTGGCATGCCCGATCAAGACCTGCACCGCCGCACCACCCCCCTTGGTGTGCTTCCCCATTCCGTCGGCGGCGGGCCCCCACCGGCCCCGTACGGCTGCAGGCACCATGCTACTCAGCCGCCCGGTACGTGGATAGGGCCCGGTGTGCTGTAGCAGCAGCAGATGTTGTGACCGCTGGCTGACGACGGCGGTGCTTACCTTTCGACCAACGCCCGGCTGACAATCCCCGGTTCCGGATTGGTCAGCACCTTGCGGCCCAGCAGCACGGTGGGGACGGTTTCGTTCCCGTGGTTGTGTTCGCGCACGAACGCAGCGCCTTCCGGATCCCGCCAGATGTTCACCCAGTGGGCACCGCGGCCGCTGCGGCCCAGCGCGACCTTCAGCCGCAGGCAATAGACGCAGCCGGGCCGCCAGAAGATGACCACACCGCCGTCGTCGTGCTTTTCTTTGAGCGAAGCCCACGGCTCCTGCCGGCCGCCGAAGAACGGACTGACCGCCCACGCGGCGGCCAGCAGCAGCACGGCAAAAACGATGTCCGCCAACCGGCTGCCGTCCCGCCCGGGTAAGACCAGCAGCGCCACCGCCGCAGCAGCGCAAGCAACCGCCCCCAACCAGCGCTCGAAGCGTTTCATGGCCCTAGACTACCCGCTGCTGCAAGCGCTCTTTCCGCCGCGCCGGTCGACCTTTCTGGGTGCGGCGCCAAGGTTTCTCCCAGCCTTTGCCATGCCGGCGCCCATGTGGGCAGGCTAACGTCGCACACTGGCCACCGAGATGGGAGATCAGTGTGACTAAGAAATGGTTGTTGAGCCTGGCTGTTGCCGGCTCCATCGCCGTCCTCACCGCCTGCGGGGCACCCGCGGACGGCGGCGCCAGCCCGGCAGCGTCGGCGGAGTCCAGTGCCGGCGCCGAGGGACAGGCGCAGATGCCCCAGCCGGACCTGAAGGGCATCCCGGATGTGGTGGCCGAGGTAAACGGAACCAAGATCACCAAGGACAAATTCACCGCCGCCTACGAGGGCCAGTTCCAGCAGATGGCCATGCAGTCGCAAATGACCGGGCAGAAAGTGGATCAGGACGCGCTGAAGAAACAGACCGCCGAAGCCATGGTCGGCACCCAGTTGCTGCTCCAGGAAGCGGACCACCGCGGCATCAAGGCAACGCAGAAGGATGTGGACGCCGAACTGGAGAAGTTGGCCAAATCCAACCAGTTCAAGACCGTGGACGAACTCATGGCCGCGCTCAAGAAACAGGGTATGGACCAGAACGAGGTCAATGCCGAGATCCAGACCCAGGTCAAGGTGAATAAGCTGATCGCCGAGGAAACCGGCGACACCAAGCCCTCCGAAAAAGAGCTGAAGGCCGCCTACGAGCAGGCCAAGAAACAGCAGGAGGCGATGGGCGAACAGTCCGGCCAGAAGGCCAAGGTCCCCTCACTGGAGGAAATGCGCCCGAATCTGGAGCAGCAGGTGAAGGCTCAGAAGGAAACTGAAGCCACCCAGGCTCTGGTCACCGATCTGCGGAAGAAGGCGGACGTCAAGATCCACCTCTGATTCTCCCCACCTCAAAAGTACGACGGCGGTGCCTGCCCCCTTGGGTGGGCACCCTCGCCGCACTCAGTTCCGCGACTTAAGCTGCCACTTAGACTGTGGCATTTAAATCTTGCTGAACACCGACACCGAAGCCAAAAGGCCGCCGCGCTCCCTATAGCCGGTCCGCTGTCTGGCTTGCCGTCAGGGCCGGCTGTCGGACCGCCGCGTAGAGCAGCATGTCCCGGCGCTCGCCACCGATGACTTGGTAGCTGCGCAGCAGTCCTTCGCAGCTGAAGCCGGCCGCTTCGGCTGTCCGGAACGACGCCTTATTCCACGGCTCAATGTAGAGCTCCAGCCGGTGCAGCTCAGGAATGGTCCAGCCGAAGGCTGCCAGCGCCGCCAAGGCGTCGGCCGCCCGGCCCTGTCCTCGGTTCACCGGCGCCAGCAGGTATCCGGCGGTGGCCCGGCCCTCCGGCAGGTACGTCAGCCAGAGCCCGATCTGCCCCAGTGCCCGGTCCGTCTGCGCATCCGCCACGGCGAACGAGTACCCCGCGCCGGAAGTAAACCGCCCGTTCTGGCGCAAAATCCATTCCACCGCCTCGTCCTGCGGACAAGGCGACGGGATGGAACTGATCAGCGGGATATACGGGTCCTCGGCCAACTCCATGGCCAGGTGTGCGTCCTCGCTGCGGAACTGGCGCAGCACCACACCACCATGCGCCGGCGGAACCTCTGGCCAAGCAAGCGGCAGACGTGCATCCATGAGTTCGATTCTGCCAGTTGCCACCGGCTTGGCCAGCGGTCCCCCTTCTCAACCAGGAGGAGCCTGGTGTTATTTGTTGGCCGCCGTGGGCGCCTGCATCTGCGATTCGACCTGGTGCGGACCTCCTGCGGAGGGCCTGACGTCGAAGTCGAAAATGGAGGTGGGCAGGTACACGGTGGAGCACGAGTTCGGGATGTCCACGACGCCGGACAGCCGGCCCTCGATCGGCGCGGCACCGAGCAGCAAGTAGGCCTGCTCCGGGCTGTAGCCGAACTTGGTGAGGTAGTCGATGGCGTGCAGGCAGGCCCGCTGATAGGACAAGTGTGAATCCAGGTACTTCTGCTCACCGTCCAGCGTCACCGAGGTTCCGGAGAACGCGAGCCATTCGCTGAACCGCGGATCCACGATGCCCGGCATGAAGATGGCATTTTCGCTGACTCCGTAGGTGTCCATGCCACCCTTGATCACATCGACCCGCAGGTCCAGGAAGCCGCCCATTTCGATGGCACCGCAGAAAGTGATCTCGCCGTCGCCCTGGGAGAAGTGCAGGTCGCCCATCGACAGGTTCGCGCCGTCCACGAAGACCGGGTAGAAGACCCGGGTGCCCTTCGAGAAATTCTTGATGTCCTGGTTTCCGCCGTTCTCGCGTGGAGGAGCGGTACGGGCCGCTTCACCGGCTACCCGGTCGAAATCGGATTCGGGCACGCCGCCGAGGACAGCGTCCTGAGGCAGCGGAGGCAACGCCAGTGGTGGCACCCGGTCCGGGTCCGTCGCGATGAGGTCGCCCTCGCGCTGATTCCACTTGGCCAGCAAATCCGCGGACGGGGCCGTACCCATCAGTCCGGGGTGGATCAGCCCGGTGAAGGATACTTCCGGAACGTGGCGGGAGGAGGCCACCTGGCCGGTAAAGTCCCAGATCGCTTTGTAGGCATCCGGGAACTGCTCGGTCAGGAATCCGCCGCCGTTGTTCCGCGAAAAGATGCCGGTGTAACCCCAGCCTTGTCCAGCCAACGGCCCCGAGTCCTCCTGCGGGATGGGCCCCACGTCCAGAATGTCCACCACCAACAGGTCGCCTGGCTGAGCCCCTTCGACGGCGAACGGTCCGCTGAGTTTGTGCACGGTCGGCAGCGGGGCGTTGAGAATGTCCTCCGCCGAATCATCGTTGACGATCGCACCGTCAAACCATTCACGGCAGTGCACACGAAAAGAGTCGCCCGGCCTGACCGTAGCCACTGGCGGGATCTCCGGGTGCCACCGGTTGTGGCCGACTTTCTCCTGATCCTCGAATTTCTTTGACGAATCAAGGGGGAATATAACCTCGGGCATTGTTCTCTCCTTTGGATGATCGGAAAAACATGTTCCTTAGGGTCTGGGAAGCTTTTGGTGCAGCGGGTTCGAGGTGTACGCCGGCCGGCTCCTTCCCTTGCCCGGCAGCGCGGTGACAACCGGCGGCTCGTGTGCACTGCGCTTGGAGTCATCGATCAGCCGGAATTCCGCCGAACCGGCACGGGAAAGGTGCGGCGCGCTCATTTTTCGAGGTGACGTGGCACCGCAGGACGGGCAGCGTGTCGAATCAGGCGCTTCACCCATTCCACAGATCAGCTCGAAAACCGAGCATTCGGGGCACCGGTATTCGTAGATAGGCATCAGCAGCGGTTTCCTTCCTACGGCGGTTCCCCTGAGCTGGCAAGTAGCTAGGCAGTGGAGGCGGTGGCTGTGTCTCCGGTGGTAGTCGTATGAGGAAGTCCCCTGCTGGCCAAGAAGAAGGCCACGGCCAGGCAAATTGCTCCCGCGACTGCCATGATCAGGGCACTGCCCCCTCCCGTCGCATACCTGTTCAGCAGCAGGAGGAACGCCGGGATGGTGCCGGTCAGGAAACTGACGAGGATGGTGAACCAGCCGGTTGCCAGGGTTAGCCCGTCCTTGTGCAGTCCAAGCACCAGGAAGAACATGAACCACAGCACCGCCCAAATGAGCCAGATGGAGCCGAAGACCGGATCATGGACCGACGTGAACTGAATAACTCCAATAATGACGGCGCAGATAGCGACGAACAGTGAGAACCAGCCCAGCCCCTCGCCGGGCCAACCGGTGACCTGGAGAATTCCAACGTATAGGTAGGTAAAGCCGAATAGATACAGCCCAGCCGCTCCGAAAATCACCGCTGGATCGTTATTTGCCTGCAGGATAATAAGCGTCGGGAAGATTACCTGCATGGCACCGACAAAAAAGTTGAGGATGGCAGCCGATTTTCCCGGAATTAGCCCCACCAGCATTAGGCCGTTAATGAACAAAACGGCCCCAACATACAATAAACCGACACTGCCCATGTTCGCTCCATCACGATACTGGTGATGATTGAGGTGTGGAACTTCAGAGTGTGATGTGGAACCCGGGTGAGGAGGCCAAACACCACGCACCGTAATCGGCGCCCGGATAGCACATGTAGGATGTGCGGCTCAGCATAGTAGGCGGATTTCTGGAGTGTCAACGACGCGGCGTTTAACCTCTTTCGACGGGTTATGGCAGCTCCAGAGCCGGTCCGATCTTGGGCAGCGAGGCCAGTAACTCGCGGGTGTTCGGGTGCGCGGAAGCCGGCCTCCGCCGTCGTCATCACTCACCGCCGGACACAAAAGGGCATGTTCTGTCATGCGGCGCCATGGAAACTACGACGGCGACACACAACTTCCGCTGTTAGTGGGAAAGCGGCCAGTATCGAGGGCATTCCCCCACGAAGACACAAGGACAAGGACAGCCGTCATGCCCAAGCCACTTTGGGAATGGCCCGGCCAGCTGGGAGGAAGCCGAGGCAGCCCTTGTCGCTGGTGCCGCAGCAGCTTCGGACCCTGCCTCGGTCTGAGTGCAGACGGCGGGTGTTCCCACAAAAAATGTTGTGTGCAAAGGTCGTTTTGCACACAACATTTTTTCATTGGACACCACCGTCGTCCGTCAGGGTCACGTGGTTTCGGCGAGGACTTCCTTAATCCCATCGACGAACTCGTCCAGGTCGCCGGGATTGCGGGAGGTAATGAGCGTCCAGCCATGTTCACGGTCGATCACCACGGGCTCGTCGTCCCATCGACCACCGGAGTTCATGATGTCCGCCTTGAGCGAGATGTACGAGGTCAGCGTCTTGCCTCGGGTGCGATCGGTTTCCACCAACAGCCACGGCCCATGGCAGATGGCGGCGATCGGACGGCCGGATTCGGAGAAGGACCGCACGATTCCCTGCGCGTCAGGGTCCAGGCGCAGCGCGTCCGCATTCAGCGTGCCGCCGGGCAGTACCAGCAGGTCGTAGTCGCCGTCGGAAACATCGGGCAAGGGCTTGTCCACCGGGATTTTCTCGCCGCGCTCCCAGTCCCCGACCATGGTTTCCACCTCGCCGGCTTCGGGCGCCGCGATGAGGACATCGACTCCGGCTGCCCGGAGTTTTTCCACCGGAACTTTCAATTCGTCCTGCTCGACGCCGCGATTGCTGACCGCAACCAGGACTTTTTTGCCTGCAATTTCGGGCATTGTTTTCCGTCCTTCCTACAGGGATGTTCGGACTCTTCCCACCTTGCCACCGCTGGGAACCGTAGCCAAGGGCCCTGGCCGCAGCCCGGCCCGGCACTGGCCCTCGGTGCAGTGCGGCCTCTTGACGTAGCGGGACCGTGAGGATGCACTTGAAATCAGCGAACCGCCGCTATCCCTGCGCCGGTTCAGTAAGGAGACGCCGTGAAGCTTCCACATCCCCGGGGTCCGGTCAGCGAGACCCTGCTGAACGTACTGCCACGCGATGATGCGTCGGAGGCCCTCCCCCAGCTGCTGACCGCGGCTGGGCACGCCGTGGCCTCAACTGAGGATGTGCTGTACGACGACGATCTGCAGTTGGCGCTGTTCTGCCTGTACGAACTGCATTACGGCGGGCTGGACGGCGTGGACGACCGGTGGGAATGGGACGTGCAGTTGCTGCAGGTCCGGGCTCTGATCGAGCAGAGTGTAGAGGCCCGGCTGCGCGCCTCGGTGGCCGTGAACGCCCCGGCGAAGCTGACGCCGCAGGCCGTGGCGGACCGGCTCTTCGAACTGGCCGCGGACGACGACGGGCCCAGCGTCTCCGCCTTCCTGGCGCGGGAAGCCACGCTGGAGCAGGCCAAGGAATTCGTGGTGCTCCGTTCGGTGTACCAGCTTAAGGAGGCCGACCCGCATACCTGGGCCATCCCGCGGCTGCGCGGCCGGGCCAAGTCGGCGATGGTGGAAATCCAGGCAGATGAATACGGCGGCGGCAAGCCCGGCCGGATCCACGCGGAGCTTTTCGCCCGCACCATGCAGGGCCTGGGGCTCGATCCGTCCTTCGGAACCTACGTGGACAGCATTCCGGCCATCACCCTGGCCTCGGTCAACACCATGTCCCTCTTCGGACTGCAGCGGCGCCTGCGCGGCGCAATCTGCGGCCACCTGGCCATCTACGAGATGACATCGTCGATTCCCAACGGCAAGTACGCCCGCGGTTTCCGCCGGCTCGGATTCGGCGACGACGTGACCGAGTACTTCGATGAACATGTAGAAGCCGATGCGGTGCACGAACAGATTGCCGGGCGGGATCTGGCCGGCGGACTGATAGCCGAGGACCCGGCGCTGGCCGGGGATGTCTTCTTCGGCGCCGGCAGCGCGCTCTATCTGGACGGACTCGCGGGCGGCTGGCAGCTGGAGGCCTGGACCGCCGGCCGCTCCGCGCTGCGTCAGCCGCTCGAGCCAAGCCGGGAGGTGGCGGTCGCCGCCGGTGCATCGGCGTGAGGATCGAGTACGTCCTGCCGCTGAAGTGGCAGGACGGCGCCGGCGACGCCGAACTGACCACCTATCTGGAGTCGCTGCCGGAGTGGGTGGACCTCACGGTGGTGGACGGCTCGCCGGATCCCGTTTTCGCCGAACATCACCGGCTCTGGCGGCAGCGTGCGCAGCATCTGCGCCCGGACGGGCCGGCCACGCCCAACGGGAAGGTGCAGGGGGTGCTCACCGGGCTGCGGCACGCCCGGCACGAATTTGTCATCATTGCCGACGACGACGTCCGCTACACCCCGGAGTCGCTGGCCTCGGTGGCGGCAATGCTGGAGCATGCCGAACTGGTGCGGCCGCAGAACTACTACGAGGAGCTGCCTTGGCACGCTCGCTGGGACACAGCCCGGTCGCTACTGAACCGGGCCTTCGCCTCCGACTATCCCGGCACGCTGGCGGTCCGCCGCTCGGCCCTGCAGCGGACACAGGGGTACCGCGGCGACGTCTTGTTCGAGAACCTGGAACTCATCCGGACCGTCCAAGCCGCCGGTGGCCGCCAGATCAGGGCCGACGGGGTGTATGTCCGCCGGTTGCCGCCGACGCTGCGGCACTTCGTGGGCCAACGGGTCCGGCAGGCCTACGATTCGCAAACCCAGCCGGCCCGGCTGGCCGTTGAACTGCTGCTGCTGCCGCTGACGCTGGTCTTGGTCCGCCGCCCCGCGGCCTGCACCGCGCTGGCTGCCACCGCCGTCGTACTGGCCGAAGCAGGGCGGCAGCGTGCCGGCGGTCCGCAGGTGTTCAGCCCCTCGGCTGCATGGTGGGCTCCGTTCTGGCTACTGGAGCGCGCGGTCACGTCGTGGATGGCGCTGGCGTGGCGCTGTGCGGGCGGCGTGCCGTATGCCGGCAAGCGCCTGCGGACCGCAGCGAGCAGCCCGGCGGCACTACGGCGGCAGCTGAGCCACCTTGAAGTAGGAGAAGAAGCAAAATGACGAGCAAGGAACCGACCGAGATCGTGGTCTGCCCCGACGGACCGCTGCTGGTGCGCGGCGACTTTGACCTGGTGGACGGCGACGGCGAGCCGGTGGCCAGGTCGCGGGAAACCGTGGCGCTGTGCCGCTGCGGCGGGTCAGGCATCAAACCCTACTGCGACGGCACACACAAATTGCTGGCGGCGAGGCGGAAGGCTGCGCAGTAGCGCGGGCGTAGGACATCCTGATGGGTGAAGACCGTTTTGTCGGCGGGCGGGACCTGACCGCATGGGGCACACGGGCGGGCAGGTTTGCGGCGCGCGTGATGGACCGCATCAGCCGGATCCTGGGTCCGCGGGCCGTGTTGATCCTGACCCTGGCCGTGGGGCTCTTGGTCGCTGTCCTGCTCGCGGTGGCGTCAGCGGAAATCTATGAGGCGGTGACCGAGGGCGACGGCGTGGCCCAACTGGACCATCCGATGCTGGCAGCGGCGGAAGGCTTGCGGACGCCCTGGCTCAATTCATCGCTGACGGCCTTCACGAACATCGGCGGACCCATCGGGATGCCCATCCTGGCGTGCCTGGCCTTGGCCGTGCTGACCATCCGTCGGCGTTCCTGGACTCCGGCCATCCTGATCGTCACCGCCGCGGGCGGGTCGCTGTTGATGACCATCGTCGCCAAGCAGTTCATTGGACGTGCCCGTCCGTCACTGGCCGACGCCGTGCCGCCGTATGAACATTCGGCTTCGTTTCCCAGCGGGCACTCGCTCAACGCGATCGTGGTCGCCGGGGTGGTGGCCTACCTGCTCATCCTGCGCCAAACGACCCGGCGGTCGAAGATCCTGACCGCCGCTGCCGCAGGCTTGTTCTCGGTGGCGATGGGATTGAGCCGGGTCTTCCTAGGGCACCACTGGTTCACCGATGTCCTGGTCGCTTGGACACTGGGGATAGCCTGGCTGGCCTTGGTCATCACTGCCCACCGGCTCTATCTGACGGTCTGGTACCGTTCCCCCGCCACCGCCGCACAATCCGCTCCTGGCGACCGAGGCCCCGACCCTCCGTGAGGGGGCTTGCCCTAGCAGGGAAGCGTTTAGAGCGCGCTGGCCAAGGTTAGTCCGGCCGCGGCGGCGGGCACCGTAGCGACCAGGGTTCCCAGTGCGTTGATGAGCGCCATGCCCGGACGCCGGTCCTGGATCAGGCGAACGGTTTCCACATTGGCCGTGCTAAACGTGGTGTAGCCGCCGAGGAAGCCTGTCCCTGCTATTACTTGGGCCTCTGCCGGCAGGGCACCGCCCAGCACCAACCCGGCGAGAAGACCCAACAGGAACGACCCGCTGATGTTGATGGAAATGGTTGCCCACGGAAGGACTGTGCGGAATCTGGACCGGATCGTCCCGTCGATGACAAACCGGGAAACGGCGCCGGCTCCCCCAGCCAGCCCCAGCAGAAGAACGATCATTCAGCGTCCTCCCCCGCGGCCTGAGGCGGCATGGCGCCTGCCCGGGCTGTGCGCGCTGTCCGGCGCCGGTGGTGTGCGGCACCGACCAGAACGCCTGACCATGCGGCCACGAGACCACCAATCAACCCCGCAAGAATGTAGGCAACGCCACCGGCAATGTCGCCCGCGCCGAACAAGAGATTAACATCCAGCGCGAGCGTGCTGTAGGTAGTGAAAGCGCCCAAAAACCCTGTCCCCAGCAGCAGCCGCAGCACCCGGCGGCCGCCGCGGTCGCTCCCCCTCCGGACGAGCTCCTCCAGCAGCAGGCCCAGCGCGAAGGCACCGCACAAGTTCACGGTCAGCGTTGGCAGCGGCCACCCGTTCGGAGCAGGCAGCGCATGGTTTACACCGTATCGAGCCAGCGCACCCAGGACACCGCCGGCAAAAACGAGGCCAATGTAGCCGGGGCGCAAATACACCGGCCGCTCCGCGCGCGGTGTTCCCACGACCTCCGGACCCGGAACCGCAAGTTCTTCGCGCCGCCCGCCACTCGTATTCCGTGCCATCAGCGTTGCTCCGAGAACAGTTGGGGGTCCAAGGGGACAACCAAGACGGGCCGGTGTTGATGATACGCCAGATGCACGGCCACGGAACCGGCCATGATCTCCTCCAGACGGTGGGCCAGCCCTGGTTCGCGGGTTCCGATAACGATCATCATCGCGTCCAAACTATCGGCGGTCTCTGCCAAGACCCGTGCGGGCTCGCCGGGCAGATACCGAAAGGACCAGGCGACGCCGCTTCCTTGCAATGCTTGTGCAAGATGGGCTTGGATTTCTGCGGCCGTTTTTGCAATGTAGTCGTAGTCCCCGTCGGGGTCGATCGGCAGTAAAACGGGCGTTTCGTCGTCCCTGACGTCTTCGTAGGTGCTGGTGTCGACGTAGGCGCAGACCAGATCCACGCCGAGCCGGGCGGCCAGTTCCGCGGCGCGGACAACGACAGTTGCGGGCTGTCCGGGAATAACGCCGACCAGAATCGGTCCGCTGTGCGGCCCGCGATTTTCAGGCCGGCTGTCCTGGGAACTCGATGCCGTCAACACTTCACCTACCTGTGGTCAAGGTAGGAACCATCAGCCAAGAGGCATTTCGAGCGAGGAAAGCTCCGGCGGGATCCATCACCGGACACCAATTATACCGATTGCGCCCGTGGCCGAGGCGACCTAGCTGGGTTTGACGAGGACGCCGGCAAGACGGTCAAGTGCACCCGGGACGAGCGAGAAGTACGCCCACACGCCTCGCTTTTCCCGGTGCAGGATGCCTGCCTCGACCAGCACCTTTAAATGGTGCGACACCGTTGGCTGGCCCAAACCCAGCGGTTCGGTCAGGTCGCAGACGCAGGCTTCCGCTCCATCGCTGGCGGAGATCATGGAGACCAACCGCAAGCGGTTCGGGTCTGCCAGAGCTTTGAACTGGCCCGCCAAGGCGGCGGCCCGGTCCGCGCCCATCGGCAGCACACCGCTGGGCGTGCAGCAGGAACCCGGATCTTCGTCGCGGCCGGTTTGCACTGGATCGCGGTCGCGACCGGTCTGCCCAGGACCGGGCACGAGGTCGGTAACGGACGTCATGCCATCCATTATGCAGGGAGATTGACACTCGTCGATATCTACGCCCATACTCTGTATCGACCAACATCGATACCTGCCCGGCGCCCCAACACCGCCACGCCCCCAGCCCAGAGGAGCCTTGTGAGCCCGACCGTTGCAGCACCGGATACCAGCCAGGTTGCGGCCCGCATGTCCACCCTCGACCGTTTCCTTCCGGTCTGGATCATCGCGGCCATGGTCGCCGGACTACTGCTCGGCCGCTTCGTCCCCGGCATCGGACCGGCACTGGATTCTGTGCAGATCGCCGATGTCTCGCTGCCCATCGCCGTCGGGCTGTTGGTGATGATGTATCCGGTGCTGGCCAAGGTCCGCTACGACGAAACCCACCGGGTGGTCGGCGACAAAAAGCTGATGGTCTCCTCGCTGGTGATCAACTGGCTGGCCGCGCCCGCGTTCATGTTCGCGCTGGCGTGGATCTTCCTGCCGGACCTGCCGGAATACCGGACCGGCTTGATCATTGTGGGGCTGGCCCGCTGCATCGCCATGGTGATGATTTGGAATGACCTGGCCTGCGGAGACCGCGAGGCCGCGGCCGTGCTGGTGGCGATCAACTCCGTGTTCCAGGTGGTGGCGTTCGGCGCGCTGGGCTGGTTCTACCTGCAGCTGCTGCCGTCCTGGCTGGGCCTGCCGACCACCAGCGCCGAGTTCTCCTTCTGGGCGATCACCGCCTCCGTGCTGGTGTTCCTCGGCATTCCGCTGCTGGCCGGGTTCCTGACCCGCACGCTGGGCGAAAAGGCCAAGGGGCGCCAGTGGTACGAGGGCAGGTTCCTGCCGAAACTGGGGCCGTGGGCGCTGTACGGCCTGCTGTTCACCATCGTGTTGCTGTTCGCGCTGCAGGGCGACGAAATCACCTCCCGACCGCTGGACGTGGCCCGGATTGCGCTGCCGCTGCTGATCTACTTTGTGGTGGTGTTCGGCGCCGGCATGGTGGTGGGCAAGCTGCTCAACATGGGCTACGAGCGCACCACCACGCTGGCCTTCACGGCGGCCGGCAACAACTTCGAACTGGCCATCGCGGTGGCGATTGGCACCTACGGGGTGACCTCCGGGCAGGCGCTGGCCGGCGTCGTCGGTCCGTTGATTGAAGTTCCGGTGCTGGTGGCCCTTGTCTACGTGGCGCTCTGGGCACGACGGCGGTTCTTCGCCTCGCCTGCCGAGGCGCCGCCTGCCGCTCTGCTCCGCTGAGCCGACGGCCCGCGCCGCCACTGGGCTGGCACTGCAACCCCGCCGGTTCGGCAACCCGCCGGCCCGGAGCCGCCACCCCTGATTCCCGTCCCCAGGAGCATCCCGCATATGACCGCCGAAACTATTCAGAAGCCCTCCGTCCTGTTCGTCTGCGTGCACAACGCCGGCCGGTCGCAGATGGCCGCCGCCTACCTTAGCCATCTGGCCCAGGGCGCCATCGAAGTCCGCTCCGCCGGATCGCAGCCGGCCGACCAGGTGAACCCCGCCGCGGTCGAGGCGATGCGCGAGGAGGGCATCGACATTTCCGCCGAATTACCCAAGATCCTCACCACCGAAGCCGTCAAGGACTCGGACGTAGTGGTGACCATGGGCTGCGGCGACGAATGCCCGTATTTCCCCGGCAAGCGCTACGAAGACTGGGTGCTGGAGGACCCTGCCGGCAAGGGCGTGGAATCGGTCCGGCCGATCCGCGACGAGATCAAGGGCCGCATCCAGCAGCTGATTTCCGAGCTGCTGCCCGCCGCGCGCCCCGACGCCAGCTAAGCCCGACCCGCTTTCCTCTTCCGGAGAGCCGGCTCCGCCCAGATTTCCCCACCGGTTTGCTTCACGGCCGCTCGGGTGGGGCTTCACCCTCCGGTGCTCAGCGCTAGGCTGGAAGTTCCGAATGTGAGGAGAGTTCCATGGCTTCTGTTGCCCCTGCCCTGCTGACCAGCGCCGGACTGATCGGCGGCTTCCAGACCGCCCGCGCCACCAAAAACCGGCCGCTGGGAGGAGCCGTCCTGTCCGCGGCCGGCGCCTGTGCCTACGCACTCTGGAAGCGCGACGTCGGTGCCGGCCGGGCTGCGGCGCTCACCGGCGGATATCTGGCCGCTTTCGGGCTGTCCCACCCGCTGGCCAAGAAGATTGGTGCCTGGCCGTCGGTCTATACAGTGACGGCGGCGACGGCGGTGGCGTCCTTGGTCTTTGGCCGCAAGCCCTGACCTAGTCCTCAGCGCGGTCCCAAAAGAGCCGGCCGTCGTCGTTCCTCGCGCCGGCCGACGGTTCATGCGGTGATTCCTTGCCGCCCGGCAGCAGATGCACAACGTCAATATTGTGCAGGACCACCAGCACGTCGGAGATGAGCCGGCGATGGCAGCGCCACCACACGCTTTCGCTGCACATGATCGCCACGTCGGCGGCCTCGGCGTCCGCCAGCAGGCGAGCCAGGCCGCCGGCGAATTCCGGCGTGCGGGTATAGGCGGCATAGGCGCGGAAGGCGGCGACGCGCCACCAACTATCGGGCTCCGGCTCCCCTGCCGGAATCCGCCGTCGCCCGCCCAAGGCTTCTTCCCAGCGGTAGCCGAGGCCTGCGTCGCGAAGCCATCCAGCGAGCGCATCGCTGCCCATTTCCGGGTGCTTGCGGCTGCCCGGGAAGCGGCGCACGTCCACGACTTGCTGCACGCCAGAACCGGTCAGCAGGTCGGCCAACTCGCCGGGCGTGCTGGTGCCGTGGCCAAAGGTGAACAGCCGGCGTGCACCGTTCTGAACCATCTACGCTACCGGTGCTAACGCGGCTGCGAGCCGTTCTTGCGGATCTTGCGGTTCCGGTATCGCAACTGGATGATGCGGGCGGCGCCGGCAGCAGCAACGACAAGGCCGCCGGCCACCGCTCCGACAAACAGCGCGAGCCCCAGTGCCACTTGGCCCTCGAAGCCGAAGTAACGCAGCATCACTTGGTCCTGGTTCTGCGCCACGAAGATGATCAGCAGCACCAGCAGAATCAGCGCAACGACAGTGGCCGTCCAGATCATTCCCAGACGTGTGCTGCGCTTATCATCCACTGGCTGTTCTGGACGGACACTGCCCGTTCCACCGCTACTCGGCCCACCTGCGTCGGAGGCTGCGGAACCGGAGCCCCCAGCCCCGACGTCGTCAGGCCCCGTGCCCTGCGGATTGGAAGTCATTACTGTCCCGCCTTTCACCGTTGCCGCCTTTTCCCACAGCGTAGACGAACAGTCCGCCGGGCAACACCGGGCTCAGGCGGCACATGCGTTACGTTCCGCATCTTCATCGGCTGGTTTTCGTTCAATCACTCTGCCAGGTTGCTACGCAGGAGCTTGAAAAAACGCTTCTGGTACTCCGGCCAATCGTCGCTGGCCAGCACTCGCTCGATGCTGTGCCGGACCCACTCGCCGTCCCAGTAGCCCAGCTTCACCAGTTGCGGCAGCAGGACGGACAACCTGCGGTCCTCGGGGTTGGCCTCGTCGAACTGCATGGCGCTGGCGCCCTTGACTCCGGGCACGTGGAACAGCTCTTTCAGCGTCACGTCTACCAGTCCGGGCCGCTCCCGCAGGAACTTCAGGAAGTTGATGCGCTGCACCTGCGTCTCGCTCAGCAGGAGCAGCATTGCCCCGCGCTGGACCGGTGCCGGGACCAGCCCGTCGCGGACCCAGTCAAACATCGCTTCAATACCGCGGTTGCGGTCCCAGCCCTTCGGGTTCCGTTCGTACCGGGCGGACCAGGATTCGACGAACAGCTCCAGCTGGCCGGGAAACAGCGCCGGCGGCGCATCGCGGGCCACCGTGCGATCGGTGTAGGACAGGTCGGCCGAACGCTCAGCGCCGATACACGCCATGTGCGCGATGTCCGCCGCCGCCCAGTGGTCAGGCTGCAACTCGCCCTGCCACCACCCGTCGGCAGAGCGTGCGCCGGACGGCTCAGCCGACACCACCAGCCGGAGCTTCCGGACCAGTGACTTCTGCCGCCGCTTCTCGCCGTCGTCCATCGCTGCCACGTAAGCGAGCGTCCCGGCCCGATCGCCGGCCGCCAGCAAGTCAAACAGCGGATTGTCGACCGCCGACGTCGGCAAAGTATCACTCATGCAGCTAATCTAGCCGCGTTGACTTCCCGCAGGGTCATCGTTGGTTCCGCTTCAAGGGCAGGCTCCGCAGGCTACCGAACCTAGCCCCGCCGCCCGACCGCATAGGCTGGCAAGCATGGACTCCCCTATCCAGAGCTACCTGCGCACATTGCACGCCGAGCTCGCCGGGCTCAAGGACGGCAAGCCCTACGGCGGTATTCCCGCGATGGCGGGGGTGGACCCCGACAAGTTCGCCATTTGCCTGGCCACGGTGGACGGTTATGTCTATGAGGTCGGCGACTCCGGCGAAGAGTTCACCATCCAGTCCATTTCCAAGCCCTTCACCTACGGGCTGGCACTGTCCGATCTGGGCCTGGAGGCCGTGGACCGGAAGGTGGACGTGGAGCCGTCGGGCAACGCGTTCAACGAAATTTCGCTGGCCCCCGGCACCGGCCGCCCGGCCAACGCCATGATCAACGCCGGAGCCTTGACCGCCACGTCGCTGATCAAGGGCAGCGGCGGCAAGACCGGCTTCCGCCGCATCCTGGAACACTACTCGGCCTTCGCCGGCCGGGAGCTGTCGGTCAGCGAGCGCATTTACCAGTCGGAGGCGCGGCACGGTTACCGCAACCGGGCACTGGCACATCTACTGCGCTCCTTCGAGATCATCGAACAGGAGCCGGACCCGGTGGCGGAGGACTACTTCCGGCAGTGCTCGGTGCTGGTTACCTGCCGGGACCTGTCCGTCATGGCCGCCACCCTGGCCAACGGCGGCACCAATCCGCTGACCGGCAAACAGGTGCTGGATCTGGAGGTGGAGGAACGGGTCCTCTCCGTGATGGCCACCTGCGGCATGTACGACGACGCCGGGGCGTGGCTCTCCGACGTGGGGATGCCGGCCAAATCAGGGGTCGGCGGCGGGCTGCTCGCGGTGTTGCCGGGCCAGCTGGGTCTGGCCGTCTACTCACCGCCGCTGAACGATCACGGCAGCAGCGTCCGCGGGGTGGAGGCCAGCCGGCGGATCTCGCACGACATGGGGCTGCACTTCGTCCGGGCGGCTCGCACCGGCCGCAATGCCATCCGCGCCAGCTATGACATCGCCGACGCCCCGTCCGGCATCCGCCGCACCGAAGAGGCCGCAGATGTGCTGCGGGACAACGCACACCGCGCCCGGGTGATCGAGCTGAACGGCGATCTGCTGTTCGCCGGCACGGAATCCATGGTGCGCGAGGTCAGCGACCTGGACGAGTCGGTGGAACTGATCATCCTGGACATGCGCCGGGTGGATGAAATCGCCCCGGTCGCCCTGGACATGCTCGAGCAGCTCCGCACGTCGCTGGCCCAGGCCGGACGCGGCTTGGTGCTGATCGACGGCGAAGGCGCCCTGGCGCAGCGGTTCGAAGAAGACGGGCGGGCGGTGCCGTCGTTCGCCACCCGCACCGCCGCCGTCGAATTCGCCGAAAACCAGTTGATCGCCAGTTACGGTGACGAGCTCTGCCAGCCAGCCACCGTGGACGTGACCGACTCGCCCGCGCTCAGCCCGCTCGCCGCCGAGGATGCCGCTGCGCTGGCCGACCTGATGGAAGAGCACAGCTACGACGACGGCGACGTCATCCGCCGCATCCGCCAACGCTTCGGCGGCGTCTACTTCATCCTGTCCGGCAGCGTCGTCACCACGTCGCCCGGCCCGGAGAACAGCCGGGTCAAGCTCACCACCTTGAGCGCCGGCATGACGTTCGGCGAAATGGCGCTGGGCAGCGCGGACCGGCAGGAAACGACCGTGCGCGCCGCCGGAAAGGTACGGGTCAAGCTACTCCCGGCCGAAGCGATCAGCCGGCTGGAGAGCGAAAACCCGCGCCTCGCCGTCGAGCTGTGGAAAGCATTAACCCGCGACGCGTACGCCCATGTAGACCGCTACATGCGCGAGACCGCCGTGCGGATCCGCGATTGAAACTAGAACGGGTACTGGGCGTGTCCGCTTTGCTGAATGGTGATCCAGCGCTCCTCGGTAAACGAATTGATGCCGGCCTGGCCGCCGAATTTGCCGTAGCCCGACTCCTGGATGCCGCCGAACGGGGCCATCGGCTCGTCCTGCACCGGTTGGTCGTTGACGTGGCTGATGCCGGTCTTGAGCCGCTGCGCCACCTCAAAGCCCTCGGCCAGGTTCTCGGTGATCACGCCAGAGGTCAGCCCGTAATTCGTGTCGTTGGCCAGCTGTACCGCCTGCTCCGGGCCGTCCACCTCCATCACCGTGGTGGCTGAACCAAAGATCTCCTCGTCGTAGATCCGCATCTCCTCGGTGATGCCGGACAGTACCGTCGCCGGCACCACGGCTTGGCCGGCCTTCTCCCCGCCGGCCAGCACCTGCGCACCCTTGGAAACGGCGTCGTCGATCAGTGCGTACTGCCGGTCCGCCGAGCTTTGGTTGACCTGCGGTCCAATGACCGTGGCCTGGTTCATCGGGTCGCCGGTGGGAAGCTTGGCCACCTTTTCCGCAAAACGGCTAGAGAATTCATCCGAGATGCTGCGGTCCACGATCACCCGGTCGATGGACATGCAGATCTGTCCGGCGTTCATGAACGCGCCGAAGGCCGCGGCTTGGACGGCGTAGTCGATGTCTGCGTCTTTCAGCACCACCAGCGAGTTCTTGCCGCCGAGCTCGAGCACCGCCGGCTTCAGGTTCTGTGCCGCCAGCGTGCCGATGATCCGTCCGACTTTGGTGGAACCGGTGAAATTTACGTTCCGGACGCGCGGGTCGGAGATCAAGGTACTGACGACGTCGTTGGCGTCCGCGCGGTCGTTCGTGATCACGTTGAGCACCCCCGGCGGTAGGCCGGCATCCAGCATGGCATCCGCGAGGAACAGTCCGCAGGCCAGCGGCGCGTCCTCGCTGGGTTTGAGCACCACCGTATTGCCCACGGCCAGCGGGATGGCTATGGCACGGATGCCCAGGATGAACGGAGCGTTCCACGGCGACAGCGCCGCCACCACACCATAGGGCTGGCGGACCGAGAGCGAGAGCTTGCCCGGCAGATCGGTGGCGAGCACATCGCCCCGCGGAGCAGTGGTGGCTGCCGCGGCGGAGCGCAGGATGTTGGCGGCCAGCTGGATGTTGAAGCCGGCCCAGACCGCTACTCCACCGACTTCGCCGGCCATCAGCTCGATGCCCTGCTGCAGCCGCTCCTCCAACAGATCGGCAGCTTTCAGGAAGATTTTCGCTCGTTGGGTCGGAGGCGTGGCGGCCCAGGAGTCGAAGGCCGACGACGCCGCGTTGACGGCCCGCGTCACATCCTCCGGACCAGCGGCGGCGACGGTGGCGTAAGAGTCTCCTGTGTAGGGACTGATGTCCTCGGTGGTTTTGCCGGAAACCGCAGGCACGTGCTCGCCGTTGATGATCAGATCACGGGTGATGGGCATGGCGCTTCATTCCTCTCCGAAGTGGCTGGGCCACGCCGCCGGCCGCAAGCCGAAGCGCCGGCCGTTACGCGGCCCGGTTAATCCGGAGCCTACTCCCGCCGTCGGGCTCCGACAATGGGTTGTTTTGCGCGCTGTGGAAACCCATTGAGCGGGCTCATTTGGTGATGATCTTCACTCGGAAGGCCCGAAAATGGGCTTAAAAACGGAGTGAGCGACGGAGGTCTGTTCCCAAAGTTGTAGCAAGCAGCCTTTGTAGGGTGGGCGATAAACGGGCCGAGGGACGTTGCGCTTGTCCGGCTTTCAGGTTATCCACAGGTAAATTTCAGGGCTTGGACAGTTATCGAACTGTTATGTAACGTAATGATCACGTCGGCGATCAAGCCGCCGTCCTCGGAAGGTATTGCTGAGCTCTGCCAACCTTTCCGGGTTTGTTCGTTAGACATCTGGCAGAGGCGGGGGACCCACTTTCCGGGCCCCTTAGGGGCCCTTGGGGTTAAGTCGCGTGGAGTGCATGCCGCACTACCGCACGACCGGGTGACTCCCATCCGAATCCGACAGCTCACCTCGTAAGCATTGGGAGAGGTTACTTCTTGCTGCTCAAAAACAACCGTGCACGCCACCGCGCCACCCCCGTCCGCAACACCACTGTGGCCGGCCTGACCAACGCTGTTTCATCCCACGCCGGCACCGTCGGCCGCAGCGCCGCCGTTGTCACGGCTGCCGGAGGCCTGATGCTGGGCGTCGGCATGCCGGCCAACGCTGCCGCCAATGTCACTGTCCCGACCTACGGTGCAGCCGATGTTGCTGACGCCGTTGCCGCCCCGGCCAACACCAGCACCGAAGCTGCTTCCGACGCCGCCACCCACACCGTGGTCTCCGGCGACACCGTAGGCACGATCGCCGCCCAGTACGGCAAGAACGTGCAGGATGTCTTGGCCATCAACGGGCTGAACGCTTACACGATCATCTACCCGGGCGACCAGATCGCGCTGACCGGTTCCGCGCAGGGCACCCAGTCCGGCGGCCAGGTTGCTCTGGGCTCCGGCGCAGGCGCCAGCGTGGCTGCCGCAGCCACCCAGGCTGCACCGGCAGACACCGCCACCGTTTCGCTGGCCAGCACCGACATCGAGCTCGCTTCCAGCAACCAGAGCATCGTGGACATCGCCATGCAGGGTCTGGGCACGCCTTACGTCTGGGGCGGCACCTCCACCTCCGGCTGGGATTGCTCCGGCTTCACCCAGTGGGTTTACGCCCAGGTAGGCGTCGATCTCCCCCGCACCAGCCAAATGCAGGGCGGCGCCCTGACGCCGACCAGCAACCCGAAGGCCGGCGACCTGGTCGTGCAGAACGGTGGAGCCCACATCGGCATCTACCTCGGCGACGGCAAGATGATCAGCGCGCTCAACCCGAGCCAGGGCACCCTGGTTCACGACGTGAGCGCCATGCCGGTCACCGGCTACTACACCATCTAGTAGCACCACAGTTTCCTGGGCCGGCTATTCCCCCCAACGGCTGGCCCAGGACCACAGGGAGCCCCGTCGGCCACGCGCCGACGGGGCCTCTCCTCTTTAAATAGGGGCGTCTCCTCGTCAACTGCCGGGTTTTCCTCTTTAACCGGCCGGCTCCTCTTTTTGGGCCCCGTGTTTTTTCCGGCGAAGCTTCTCCTTATTAACAACGGGTCCTCTTTAACAACGAGACCTTGCCTCCGTGACGGGTAACCGCTGCCTTAACCGGCGAAGCTTCTCCCTTTGGGGCGGGGCTTCTCCTCTTTACGCGCTTTGCGGTGCGCGGACCAACTCTGCCCCGAGGCTTGGCTTCGGGAACTGCAGCGCACTCCCCCGCCCCACTCCAGGGCGACTCTGCCCGGGCACCGTCGTCGTGATTTGCCAGAGCATGAGGCGGAGCGGGAATAGGCCCTGCTGACCGAGGGTTAGACTACTATTCCGCCGTTTTCGCCGGCGCTCTTGGCCCTTCGGCGGCCGACCACAACAGCACGCACTCCCACCCGAGGATTCTCCCGTGAGTAATGAACCGTCGACGAATAGTGCCTCGGCGCGGCCCGGGCAGGCCCAGGGCGGCGGCTTGACGGCAGATGAATCACGCCGCAACCGCAAGGTGATCGGCATCCTGCTGGTTTCCGCTTTTGTGGTGATCCTGAACGAGACCATCATGTCCGTGGCCTTGACCGACCTGATGGAAGACCTGCACATCAGCGCCCGCGCGGCCCAATGGCTGACCACCGCGTTCATGCTGACCATGGCGGTGGTCATCCCGGTCACCGGCTTCCTACTTCAGCGTTTCACCACGCGGCAGGTTTTCACCGCGGCGATGCTGCTGTTCTCGTCGGGCACACTGCTGGCCGCCCTGGCTCCCGGCTTCGAGGTACTGCTGGTGGCGCGGGTGGTGCAGGCGTCGGGCACGGCCATCATGATGCCGCTGCTGATGACCACGCTGATGAACCTGGTGCCAGCGGAGGACCGCGGGAAAACCATGGGCAACGTCTCGATTGTCATTTCGGTGGCACCGGCGATCGGCCCAACCATCTCCGGCCTCATCCTGCATGCGCTGTCCTGGCGGTGGATGTTTTGGCTGGTGCTGCCGATCGCGCTGACCATGCTGCTGGTCGGCAACCGGAAGATCCAGAACGTCAGCGAGCCCAGGCAGGTTCCGCTGGACGTGCCGTCCGTGGTGCTCTCCGCCATTGGCTTCGGCGGGCTGATTTACGGCCTCAGCCAGGTGGGTTCCGGAGGAACAACGACGGCGGAGCCCACTTCGGGTGCCGCGATGTGGGTCGCGTTTGCGGCCGGCGGAGTGGCGCTGCTGGTGTTCCTGCTGCGCCAGGTGCGGCTGCAGCGCTCGGACAAGGCGCTGCTGGACCTGCGGCCCTTCCGCGTCGTCAACTTCTCCATGTCCGTGGGGCTGATGGCCGTGAGCATGGCGGCGCTGTTCGGCACCATCATTTTGCTCCCTATATATATGCAGCAGGTTTTGGGGCTGGAACCGCTGAAGATCGGCCTGATGCTGCTGCCGGGCGGGTTGCTGATGGGCCTGCTGGCCCCGCCCGTCGGCCGACTGTACGACAAGTTCGGACCGACGGTGCTGTTGGTGCCGGGAACAGTACTGGTCAGCGCCGTGCTCTGGTATTTGTCCACGGTCACCGAGAACACCGCGCCGATGACTCTGCTGGCCGCGCACCTCGTACTCAGCCTGGGCCTGGCGCTGCTGTTCACGCCGTTGTTCACAGCCGGTTTGGGCTCAGTCCGGCGGCCACTGTACTCGCATGGAAGCGCGATCATCGGCACCGTGCAGCAGGTGGCGGGTGCGGCCGGCACCGCCATGTTCGTTACCGTGATGTCCATGCAGACCGCTGCGCTTGCCGCCGGCGGCGCGGAAACGACGAAGGCGGTGGCCGGGGGCGTGCGTGCTGCCTTCCTGGCGGGAGCGATCATCTCCGTGGTGGCCGTGATTGCCGCGTTCTTCATCCGGAAGCCGGTCGAAGAACCGGCCGAGGTTGCCCGGAAAGGTGCGCCGGTCGCGCACTGAGGCTGGTTGGGTGCGCCGCCGCGTTCGCTAAGCCTGCTGGGGCTGCGCCACCGCGCACAACCTGGTTGGGTGCGCCACCGCGCACAAAGTCTGGTTGGGTGCGCACCGCGCACAAAGTCTGGTTGGGCGCGCCACCGCGCACTAAGTCTGCTGGGGCTGCGCCCGCCGCACCTTCATGAGGTGGTTGCTCACCTACACTGTTGTGGGAGTGGCGCCACGAAACGGTTCTTCACGCTTGCTAGGCACCCGTTTTGGTCACCCATCGCCGGCACTCGCCCTCCACAGGTTCCTGCTGCGGGCACTCCACCTCCACAAGTACCTATGTCGGCCACCTTATCCACCTATGAGTTCCTGGTTCTGCTCGCCTGTACGCGCGCTGCATAGGCTGGATCTATGGCGATCGAGGCGCTGGATGAGGCTCCGGGAGCAGACCAGGATGAGTCCGCTCTGCTGGACCGGCTGCGCGCCGAAATTACTGGGTTGAACGGCCGGCTTCGGAACGGCGGGCTGACGCGCAGCACAAAGTCCGTAGCCCGGACGGCAGAACAGGTTGAAGAGCTGGCCAATACCGTATCCCAAACCCAGCTCATCCTGGCCCGCATCATCAAGGCCCAGAACATCGCTGCCGTCGGAGAAACGGACACGCCCCACGACCCCGACGAACCGAATCGTCGCAAGCACGGCGCGTACAAGTCGAACGAGGACTACCTCCGGGCGAAGCTGGGCATTGCCCGGCAGGAAGCGGCGCGTCGGTTCCAGCTAGCGGAGGCCACCGAAGCCAAGCCGGTGGCCGAGGGCACGCCTGTTCCCCCGCCGCGGTTGCCGGTGCTCGCCCGCGCGTTGGATGAGGGGATGGTTTCCGGCCAAGCCGCCGATTTGATCCGCAAGGCCATCGATGACCTGCGCCGCACCGCCGATCCGGAGCAGCTACGCAAGATGGAAGAGGCACTGGTCAAGCATGCTTCCGATTACGACGTCGATTCACTGCGGCTCCTGATTAGGCAGTGGGAGGGCGGACTCAACCCCGCCGGGGCCGATCCCGGTCCGGCCGATCTGAAATCACGGCAGGGCTTGTTTTACCGGGGCCGGCGCAACGGACTGCACTGCTACGAGATCAACGCCACCGATGAGCAAAACGAGGTCCTGGCCACGATCTACAACACGGCCACCAACCCTAGATTGCGGGACGGGACAGCCACAGCCGGGACGGTAGGTTACGACGCCGCCGACGCGGTCAACGCCCTCAGTAACGAGACTGCGGCCGACGTCATCGACAAGAGCCAGACGGCCCCTGCAGCCGAGGAATCCGCCCCCAATGCCGGTCCCACTGACACATGCGGCACTGCGGACCGGGATCACGGACACGATACGGGTCCTGATGCTTCAGCCGATTCGGTGCCTACAGACGGGCGCACCCGGCAGCAAAAACAACTGGACGGGCTTATCGGTGCCTGCAAGGTCGCGCTGACCACGGATCTGCTGCCGGCAGCCGGCGGACGCCGTCCCCAGCTGCTGGCCACCATCGACTACAAAGACCTGGCCTCCGACCTCGGCCGCCCCGGAACCAGCACTTTCTCCGGACCGCTGAGCGCGAAGACCATCCGCCGGATAGCCTGCGATGCGGACATCATCCCGGTGGTCCTCGCCGGCATGGGCGTGATCCTCGACGTCGGCCAATCGCAGCGGCTGTTTCCGAAGTACATGCGGCTGGCAATCATCGCCAGGGACGGCGGCTGCGCCTTCCCCGGCTGCAGCGCCCCGTCGCCCTGGACGGAAGTGCACCACATCCAGTGGTTTGAAAAGGGCGGCCCAACATCCACCGACAACGGCGTAATGCTGTGCAGCCACCACCACCTCATCCACGAAGGAGACTGGCGGATCAAGGTCATCAACGGCGTCCCCTGGTTCTTCCCGCCGCCCGCCATTGATCCGGCACAAAAACCACTACGCAACCACGTCTGGCTCAAGGACGCCCAACTGCCCGAACGACTACCCGAGACGGCCCTGCCTGGCACCAAGTCCGGGCAGCCCGCGTACCCACCTCGGGGAGACTTGGGTGGTCCTGACGCGGGCGTTCGAGGAACACCCGTCGACCATCCAGATTCACTTAGGCGGGCGATGCAAGCAGAACTTGATATCGGCTTGGACTCCGTCGCAGAAGGTGACGGCCCAGGCGGACGTTCCAGCCCATTTCGCGGGTGGCCGGAGCAGCCGCAAACTCCCCCGTTCTAAGGGCGCTGGGCCAACCGGCAATGAGGTGCCGTCGGAACCTTCGACCCGCACGATGACTAGGTGCGGGCAGATGGAACTTTAGCCAGCGCTGTAGTCGTCGCAGGCCTTTTGCATGGAGGCGACGGTTTCGGCCGGAATCTGGTCGCCGGATTCGGCGATTTGCGACATCGGGCCGGTGATCTCGGCGGGAACGCCGGCGGCGTCTGCGGCCGAAACCAGTCCGCCGAGCAACTGCTTCTCCTCCGCACCGACCTTACCGTCGCGGATCGGAGCGCACGCCTGCTTGACCGCTTCTCCGACAGCGGCGTTGGCCAAATCGGACGCGGCTTGGCTGACGGCTTCGGAAGCAGCGTTGGCAGCCTGGTCGGCTGCGTCGGAGGCGGCCTGTTCGATCTGTCCACAACCGGTGGCGACCAGGGCCACGAGCGGGAGCATCAGCAGAGCAGAGTATCGACGAATCACCCCGCAACTTTACTATGAGGCACTCGCTTTCCCTCATTCAGGGGGATGCTGCTCTGAGCGCCGCCCTGATGTAGGGCACTGGTGTTGCAGCGCTCAGTTCTGGACGTCGGCTGTGTATTTGCCGGCAGCGATAAGCAGGAAACCGCCAACGGCGACGGCGACGGTCCCAGTCACAAGACCTGCAGCCACCGCTGCCACTCCGGAAACCATCATCCAGCGACCCAAACTGCGCCGTTTCGATGACGGCTGCGGCTGTTCCGGCCACGGTGGGGTCTGCTGGCCGACGATCGGCAGCGACAGGGTGATTACCGCTCCGGTGTCGCCCGGCGGTTCCGTCTCGCTTGGATGCCGGGTCCCAGTTGGCCATGGCCTTCCCGGCATCGACAGCATCCGGGCCAACACCGGATTTTCGATGGCGAGATGCCGTTCAATTCTGGCTAGCTCACGCTGTTCTGCGTCAGAAAGTTTCATCGTTGGTGCCGGCCCGTTCTGTCAAGGACGCGGGCACCTGCGTGTGGTTGTTCATGGGAATCTCCCGGTGGGGCAACTGCTAAGGGCCTTTAGAGTATGAAAATCAAAGCCGGCACAACAGTCGGTTTCAAACTGTTACGCCGAGAGCCAGTGCAGCTTGGAATCCGAGGCCGGTTCCGCCCGCTGGCACCGGGGTAAATGCCAAGGTCGCCGGTCCCGATGAGCCGGCGGGGCTGCTTGGCCCGCACCCCAGCCGAGCTTCCCGGAACCAGCCGTGCTCCGCCGTCGTCAGGGGTAGTCAGGTGGCTGGGCCGTGGCTACGCTGACTCAGAGGCACAACCTCACGGAGGAATCCAGATGGGCTTTGACCAGTATCACGAACCCGCCCAAGAACTCTCCGCCGAGACGCGGACGTTCGCGCGGATGTGCGCGAATCTGACCGAGGAAGCCGAGGCGATCGGCTGGTACGAGCAACGAATGTCGCTGGAAAAGGATCCGGAGTCGGTCGCCATCATGGAGGACTCCCTGGCCGAGGAGTTCAAGCATTTCAGCATGGACTTGGAGTTCCTGCTGCGGCGCAAGCCGAAGTGGCGCCAAATTGCCCGCGGCACATTGTTCCAAGACGGCGACATCGTGGCCAACGGCGGCGCCGCCGAGGTTGCGGCCGCGTCCGGATCTAGCCCTGAAGTGCCGGTCAGCGACTCCGCGCGCGGGCCGAATCGCCCGGATTCGTCGCTGGGGATCGGCAGCCTCAGGGAGGACTTCGCATGACCGCTAACCACCTGCTGCGCGAGCACGCCCCAATTTCCGACGGCGGCTGGAAGCTGTTGGACCAGGAAGCCAGGGAGCGGCTTACCGTGGCCCTGGGGGCGCGCAAGATGGTCGACTTTGCCGGGCCGTTCGGCTGGGAGTATTCCGCCACGAATTTGGGCCGCACGGAACGGGTGACCGGGCCGGCACCTGCGGACGGCGTGGCAGTGAGACGGCGCGGGGTGCTCCCTTTGGTGGAGGTCCGGGCACCGTTTAAGGTTTCCCGTGTGGAACTGCTGGATCATGATCGAGGTGCGGCGGATGTGGACCTCACCGATCTGGACGAGGCTGCCCTCCAAATCGCCATTGTGGAAAACTCAGCCGTCTTCCACGGTTGGAAGCAGGTGGGTATCACCGGCGTTACCAGCGCCACGCCGCACGCACCCATACCTCGCGTGCCAGACTTCAACGACTACCCCAAGCGCGTGGCCAAGGCCGTCTCGGCCCTGCTGCAGGTGGGCATCGGCGGGCCGTTCGGGCTGGCGCTCGGCCCCGGACATTACACCGCGGTGGTGGAGGCGACGGAGCGCGGCGGGTATCTGCTCTCGGAGCACCTGCGCAAGCTGCTGAGCGGACCGATCATCTGGGCGCCAGGGGTCCGCGGTGCGATAGTGATGAGCCTGCGCGGCGGGGACTTTCTGTTCGAGTCGGGCCAGGACCTGTCCCTCGGCTACGACCGGCACGACCAAGAGTTCGTGTATCTGTACATCGAGCAGTCCTTCAGCTTCCGGGTCGCCACTCCGGAGGCCGCGATCCATCTGACCGGCAGCGACGGTTAGGCCAGGAAAGCCGAGGCGAGCACCGCCGTCGTACTTCCAGACATGCCGGGCACTGGCGATTGGCCGGTCTCCGTGCCTAAGTTGGGGAGACCGCAACGGAAGGAAGCACATGTCCCGCATTGCCATTATTGGCGGCCACGGCAAGGTCGCACTGCACCTCTCCCGCATCCTCGCCGGCCAGGGCCACGAGGTCACTGCGATGATCCGCAATCCGGACCATGCCGTGGATGTTCAGGATGCCGGAGCGACGCCGGTAGTGGTCGACGTCGAGACCGCCACGGCTGGGGAGTTGGCCGATCAGCTGCGGGGGCACGAGGCTGTTGTTTGGTCCGCCGGTGCCGGTGGCGGCAATCCAGAACGCACCTATGCAGTGGATCGCGACGCGGCCATCCGGTCGATGGATGCCGCGGCGGCCGCCGGCGTGCAGCGATACATCATGGTGTCCTACCTGGGTGCCGGCAAGGATCATGGAGTCCCCGAAGACAATGCATTCTTCCCCTACGCCGAGGCGAAGGCGGCCGCGGACGAGTACCTGAAGTCGACGTCGCTGGACTGGACGATCCTTGGTCCCAGCGCACTGACTCTGGAACCGGCAACCGGAAAGATCCAGGCCGGGCCGGGAACGCCAGGCGGGCAGGTGAGCCGGGAGGACGTCGCGCTGGTCGCGGCAGAGGTGCTCGCCGTTCCGTCCACCACCGGGAAAGTGATCGAATTCATCAACGGAAGCACACCGATCAGCCAGGCCGTCCGCGAGCTCTGAGGCAGGTGCGGTCCCGGCGGGCCGCTGCTTTGGTTTAACTACAGAACCCCGCGCTGCAACCAGCGCGGGGTTCGGAATTTGAGATTTAGCCTTCGCAGTCGCGGCAGTACTTCTCGCCGTTCTTTTCGCGGGCTACCTGGCTGCGGTGGCGGACCAGGAAGCAGGAGGAGCAGGTGAATTCGTCCTCACGGGGAGGAACAACCTGCACTACCAGTTCTTCGCCGGAGAGATCAGCACCAGGAAGGTCAATGCCCTCGGCGGTGTCCGAATCCTCGACGTCGATCAGCGCGGTCTTCGCACCACCGGAGCGCTGGGCCTGAAGGGCTTCGAGCGACTCATTGTTATTGTCGTCGTCCTTGTTGCGCGGTGCGTCGTAATCGGTTGCCATGCGGGTTTAGAACTCCTGATGCTCTAGTTTGTTTTGACGTATCTGCGAGCGCCCATCATAGCTGCTCATCCAGACAATTCAACATCGTTTCAACAACGTCTCGCCTAGGGCGATAATTCCCGGCCTTCGGGAACCGCTGCAGCGCGCTGTTCAGGCGCAATTACTGTGGGCAAAGCCACGGCCACGGGCGGCTGGGTAAGGGGTGTGCACGCACGCGGTGCGAGGATTGCGCAGCCGACAAGCGGAGGCTTGCGCGCCACTGTCAGAGCGGTCCACGGCGGGCGGTCGGCGGTTTGTGCAGCGCCGTCAGAGGAGTGTGCGGCGGCGGTCAGAGGTATGCGCGGCGGCCGTGAGAGGAGTGCGCGGCGGCGGTCAGAGGTTCACCAGATTGCCGACGCCGGCGACGGTTGCCACAGCCCCGGCCCAGCACGCCAAGATCACCAAGGCGAACCCGACCAGCCAGAACGCGGCAGGAATCCCCGTCCGTTTGGCGATGATGAAGGCATCAGAATTGGCCAACTGATGGCGACGCCGTGTGTGGACGCTCAGCAGATTCAGCCAGTCCCGCACGGCCCCCACCAGCAGCCCGATGCCAATGGCCAGAGTCACATGGCCCAGGAACTCCGCCGGCGCAAACCAGACCAGCAACTGGGAGGCAACCGCCAGTCCCACGGCGATCACAATGCCCTCGAGATTTCGGATGAACAACAGCGTGGCCAGCAGCAGGAGCGCGCTCACCGACAGCGCCGCGCCAGACCATCCCGCGAATGCGGCCCACACCAACACGGCTCCCACCAGCGCAGGCACCGGGTATCCCCAGAAGCCCGCCCAGGCAGCCGAGGCAGGGCCTGCCCCGCGGCTGATCATCGCCCCGGATTGGTCGAACCGCAAATGAATTCCGCGCACCAGTCGACCAGTGGTCAGCGCCGCGAAAGCGTGTCCAAGCTCATGGACCGCCGTGACGAACAACCCGAAGTACCGCCAGCTGCCCCGCGGGACCGACAAGACCAACGCAACAGCCAGGATCAGCGCCAGTTCCAGGATTCCGGTTTCGAGCGGTTCGCCGCGCGTGAATCCGTCAGTGATCCTGCCCCACCATTCGGCGGCGAACTGCTGCAGCATTTTCCCTCGTCTCAGCCGTGACTACGCGATATAACTAGACCACATTCCCCCACTCCTGAAAGCAAACATGGACAAGCTTGATTTCAAGAAGGACCAGAAGGAGCTCTACTCCCCCGGCAAGGATTTCCGCTTGGTCACCGTTCCACCGATGCAGTTTCTGGAGGCAGACGGCCACGGCAACCCGAACACCTCCGAGTGGTACGGCCAAATGATCGAAGCTCTGTATTCCGTCTCCTACACGTTGAAGTTCGCCAGCAAGAAACAGTTCGACCGCGACTATGTGGTCGGCCCGCTGGAAGGCCTGTGGTGGGCCAACGACATGTCCGCCTTCACCCGTCGAGCCAAGGACGAGTGGTCGTGGACGCTGATGATCCGCCAGCCTGATTGGCTAGGACCGGACCACGTCAAAGATGCGATACGGCAAGCAGCGGCCAAGAAGGAACTTCCCGCCGTGGACTCGCTCCGGCTCGGGTCGCTGGATGAAGGGCTGAGCGTCCAGGTCATGCATGTGGGCCCGTACGACGACGAAGGACCCGTGCTGGCCAGGCTGCACGATGAATATCTGCCGGCGAACAAACTGGAGCGGGTGGGTCGGCACCACGAGATCTACCTCAGCGATGCCCGCAAGACTGAGCCGGCCAAGCTCAAGACCATCCTGCGCCAGCCGGTCCGCCGGGCTTAGTAGCCGAGTCCGCCCGCGCCTAGCGACCGAGTCCGCACTTGGGCGACGGCCCCGCGGATGGCGGCCGCATTCGCGAAAGTTGACACTTCAACATAATTGCTGTCACTATTTAGTTGAAGCGTCAACCTCCTGATGCTTATCGCTCGTTCAAGACGGCCGAGTTCCCCTGACCATCGAAACGGTGACAACATCATGACCAATTCCGCTATGACCACCACCGCACGTACCGTGCTCCGCGTAGTTTTGGGCTTCCTCTTCGCAGCCCACGGCTGGCAGAAGTTCAACGAATGGACCATTGCCGGCACCCAGGCCGCGTTTGGCCAGATGGGCGTCCCGGCCGCCGACATCGCGGCCCCGATCGTCGCCGGCCTGGAACTGGGCGGCGGCATTGCCCTGATTCTCGGCGTGCTGACCCGCGTGGTCGCAGCCCTGCTGGCGCTGGACATGATCGGCGCCCTGGTGCTGGTTCACGCTTCCGCCGGCGTCTTCGTCGATGGCGGTGGCTACGAACTGGTGCTGCTGCTCGGCGCTGCCGCACTCGCGCTGGCCCTGGTCGGGCCCGGCCGAATCTCGGTTGACCGCGCCGTCTTCGGCAAGACCAAGCTGGCGGCCATGGCCTAACCCACGCCACACCCGCAATTCCCAACGGGCAGGCGCAGCCGCAAAGGCCGCACCTGCCCGTTGTGCTGTCCGCGCACAACCGACCCGCGGCTCAAACAGAACGGGCGCCAAACTCGCTGCCCGGGCCGCCGTGGCCCCTGCCCGCAAGGGTTAGCCGCTAGCCCCTGTGTCTAGGCGCAGGAACGAGCCGCCGGTAGCTGTGACGGTCGGGCCTACGCGGCCGTCAAGAAGGACGACGGCGACCGCGCCGTCTGGGTGCCCGGGTCCGGCTCTAGACCGGGGCCCAATTCTGTACCTGGGCCCGGTTCTGCACCGAGGCGCAATTCTGTACCAGGGCCCGGTTCTGCGCCTGGATCCAGTTCTGAGCCGATGCCGGACCGGAATGCGGCAGACGTCAACGTATTCGGCGGAACCGGTCGGGTCAGGTCAAGTACCGGCCGGCGCTCGGAGGCAGCCAGTTCACGGTGCGCCGCGGCCAGGAACGCAGCCAGCACGGAGCCCAATGACGCGCAAACCGCGGCGAGGATCTCCGAAGAGGCCTCTTTAAGCCCGCGTTCAATCTCCGACAGGTATTGGATGGACACCCCGGCGCGGGTGGCAACGTCGTCAAGCGTGCGATGCTGGCGACGGCGTTCCCTGCGCAGCACGGCCCCGTAGACGTCCCGCAGCAGCGGCGCCGGTCCGGAAACGGGATCGCGATGAAGCTTTTGAAGTTCGAGCACGATGGAACTCCCTCCTGGCTGGTTCCATCGTAGAAACCTGCGGCACAGGAGTCAGCATGGTCTGCTGACGGCAGAAAAGGGTTCCGCACCAATTCCCCGGCGGGTTCCACGTTTTTTGTCGATCAGTATGAGGTCATCCTTGTAGGGTGGCGGCATGGCACCTCTACGACCTATCGGATTTTGGCTGAAGCTCCTTGACCGGCTGATCGACGAGCAGTTCAACGAGATTATGGAGGAACACGGCATCACGCGCCGGCAGTGGCAAATGATGAACCTGTTGGCGGACAAGCCGTCCACCGCCGAGGAGCTCACGGAAGCGCTGGGCCCATTCATCCCGGAAACCGAAGACGAAGGGCCGCTGGCGCCGGTGGAAGAGCTGGTGGAAAGCGGCTGGATAAGTTCCACCGACGGCCACTACGCGCTGACCGACACCGGCCGGGCCAGCCTGGCCTCGCTCGGCGACGTGGTTGACCGCAAGCGGGACGTTCTTGCCCAAGGCATCAGCGTCGACGAGTACGATGCAACCCTCGATGTCCTAGAACGCATCGCGCGGAATCTCGGCTGGGACAACCCGGAACCATGACCACGCCGACCCAACTGCGAAAAAGCGCGCTGGCCCTGCCGGAAACGGCCGAGGCGACGCAGTCCGGGATGGTCGTTTTCTCCGTCCTGCAGGAGGAGTTTGCGTCGCTGACACAGGACGGCCTGCTCCAGCTACATCTGACCAACGACGACGCCGATGCCGCCTTGGCTGCCCATCCGACAGCCGGGCGGGCGCTGGACAAGGGAACGCCACTCGGCATTCGCCTGCCACTGGCTGACATCAACGGCAAGGACCTTAACTGGCTACTTCGCCGGTCCTGGCTATGTTGTGCCCCAAAACACCTGGCCGCGCAGCTCGAAGCCGCAGATTCCGGGGCCAAGCCGCACGCACTGCCGGCGATCGGCGGACCGGCCACCCGCGCCCTGGTTTCGGCCGGCATTACCGACTTGGACACGGTGGCCCGCCACAGCCAGGCCGAACTCCTGGCCCTGCACGGCGTCGGACCTAAGGCGGTACGGATTCTCACAGAAGCTCTGGCGGTCTCCGGGCAGTCCTTGCGAAGGGACGGATAAAGGGCACGCCAGCGCGGCCAGCTGATAGCCGGCGATGGACCGGGCAACGGACCACCGCGACAAGACGGGGGGCAACACGATGTGCAGGTTGTTTGGACTCCATGCGGGCCGACACCGGGTCCATGCCACCTTCTGGCTCCTGGACGCACCGGACAGCCTGTCCGAGCAGGGCAGGCACCAACCCGATGGAGCGGGCATCGGCATCTTCACGTCGCTCGGCGCCCCGATTGTCAGCCGGCAAGCCGAATCAGCGTGGCGCGGGCGGACGTTCGAACTCGCGGCCCGGGACTTCACCTCCTCCACCTTCCTCGCCCATGTCCGGTATTCGTCGGGCAGCAAGGCCTCCGTTGCCAACACCCACCCCTTCGAGCAGGACGGCCGGTTGTTCGCGCACAACGGCGTCTGCCGCGGCATGGAACTGCTGGATGAGCGGCTGCAGCGACTTGGCGCTGCGTCACTGGTGCGCGGCCAGACCGACAGCGAACGGATCTTCGCGCTGATCACGGCGGAAACACGCCGCAACCGTGGCGACGTCGTCCAGGGCATCACCGCCGCGCTGGGCTGGATCATCGACACCTTGCCGCTCTACAGCCTGAACATGGTGATGACGACGCCAAACCATATGTGGGCGCTGCGCTATCCAGACACCAACGAGCTGTACATCTTGGAGCGCACCGCCGACGATCCTCAAAGCCAAAACCAACTCCACGCCCGCAGCAACCGCATCCGGGCGCAGTTTCCCGACCTGGCACGGTATCCCGGCGTGGTGGTTGCCAGTGAAGTCATGGACGGCGAAGCCGGCTGGCGGCTGATGGAGCCGGGGGAAATGGTCTGCATTGGTCCGGACCTGCGCGTCGAATCGAGCAAGCCCTTCCCGCCCAGCCCCATGTTTCCGCTGGCACTGTCCGAGCTGGGCCGGCATGCCGTCAGCCAACGACCCGACTGATGTTGAAGGTGTGCGGCGCTCCACAGCCGGCCACCGCCGTCGTTGTTTCAGCGGAAGTTGGACTCGCCCAGGTAGGGTTCCAGGATCTGCCGCTGGCGGTCGCTCAGGCGCAGCAGGCGGCCGGAGTCGGTGTGGAAGAACGCCAGCGTGGTTTCGGCCAGCACGCATTGCTCCGCGGTCACCGGGTCCATGATCATGTACGCGATGGTCAGGCTGGCACCCTTGATCGCGCTGATCCAGACCTCCACGTGGGCCGGGATGTTGCGGTAGTTCAGCGGCCGGACGTACTTGACCCTGTGCTCGGCCACCAGCGCCTGGGTGGATTCCGGCAAATCGGAAAAGACCGGCAGGTCCACCTCGAGTCCGGGTCCACCGGTTCCCGCCGGCGGGCCGAACGCGTGGATGCGCGCTTCCTCCAGGATCCGCAGGATCTCCACATTGTTGATGTGCCCGTAGGCATCCATGTCGCCCCAACGCATCGGGACGTTGCAGGACAGGCGCTGGGCGGAAGGTGTCTCGGTCATGGCCCGATTTACTTTACCGGCCGTTTACCCGGTGGATGCTGTTTGGCATTCCTGATCCGGAACCCTATAGTAGGAGGGCGCCGCATAGTGTGATGCGCAACACAAGTCTCATGATGAATACATACGAAACAGAAGATACAGCCAGCACGGTACCGGGTTTCGACGTTTGGGTGGACGTCGAACTCCATGTTGATACCCAGCTGGGCCTCATTCAGTTCTGCCTCGAGGGCGAGCGCGTCCTGGGCTGGTCCGACAACATCGACGCCATCGCTGCGGCGACGGCAGATTCCCCCGGCACCGCCCAGTGGTGCGAGAAATACTCCAAACTTTTGGTGCCGAGTTCACGCAAGGGTGCGGGAAACCGCTTCTTCACCGTGACGAGGATGGACCCAGAGTTCGACGACGGGGACCGTCCGGCGGCGTAGCCACGCACTCTCTGCCGGGCGCTGCGGTGGGTTCGTGCGTGCGCGGGTTCGCTCGTGCAGCGGACGGATTCGTGCGCGGGGTCGTTCATGGGCCGGCGCGGGGTCGCTCGTCCGCAGGCTCGAGTTCGCACTTGCGCCGGGCGCGGGGGCCCGACGTGGCCGTCATGAACGCCGCCCTGCCGCGGAGATGACTACCATGAAGCCGTGCCTACTTCATCGCCTTCACCCCGTCCGGAACGCGGCAAGTTCGCCGCCAAACTGCTCCGCGGCGGCACCGAGCCCGATCCGCGGTTCACGCTGGCCAACGAGCGCACGTTCCTCGCGTGGATCCGCACGTCGCTCGCCCTGGTGGCGGGCGGCATCGCAGTGGAGGCCTTCACCACCGACATTTTCGTTCCGGAGATCCGCACGACCATCGCCGTCGTGCTCCTGGTACTGGCAATGGCGATCGGCTGCGGTTCCTTTTTCCGCTGGCTGAATATCGAACGGTCCATGCGGCACAAGACTCCCCTGCCGCTGCCGCTGATTGCCCCGATTCTGGCCATTGGCGGCGGCGTGGTGGCGGCGCTGCTGCTGGTCTTCGTCCTCCTGCGGCAGACGTGATGCGACGCGGCCGTCCCGCCCCCGAGCCGGAGCACCACGATGCCGGCCTACAACCCGAGCGCACGTCGCTGGCCTGGAGCCGGACCACCCTGGCCATGATCGTAGCGACGGCCATGTTCCTGCGCTGGTTTCCGGAATACGGCTGGTTCACGGCAACGCTCGTGACCGTTGCGTTGTGCACGGCCTTGGGCATCTACCTCACCCAGAAGCTGCGCTACCGTCGGGCAGTCTCCGGCATCGCCAACGAAAGGATCCACGCCGACGCCGCCGCGGCCGCCTGGGTTGCCGGCAGCGTGGTGGTGCTCGGCGCGCTCGGCATCTACGCGGTCCTGTTCCTGGCCTTGGACTGATGAACGACGGCGGCGCGCGCCCGCAGGCGGGCGGCGGGAGTCAGGACAGTGACAGGGCGTCGCGGTAGACCCAGCGGCCGTCCTCGCGAACGAACGTGCTCTTCTCCTGTTGCGCCCGGTCTTGGCCGCCTTCGCGGTAGGTAGCCCGGAACTCCACCGTGCCCGCGCGGTCCGCTTCGCCGCCGCGCACGGTTCTCAGGATCTGCAGTCCGGTCCACGCCAGCGCAGGATCCAGTTCAAGGCTCGCCGGCCGTGTTTCCGGGTGCCAGGTACGCAGCAGATAGTCAACGTCGCCTGTCACAAACGCTGTGTAGCGCGAGCGCATCAGAGCTTCCGCCGTCGATGCCTCCGCGTCCCCGCGGTGCAGCGGCCCGCAGCACTCCCCGTACGTCCGGCCGCTCTGGCACGGACAGGCGGTGGCGGATCCAAGAGCCCTCATGAGGCCACCGCCACGCACGGCTCGGCCCAGCTGCTGGCGACGTGCTCGCGATGCCAGCTGTCTGCTTCGTGACAGCCGGCCCGCTCCGCGCGACGCACGAAGGACCGGGCGTTCCGCTCGGACCGCATGTCAGTGGGCCAACTGCCGGGCGGAGGCGTAAATGTCAGGCAGGCTGTCGTTCCGGCCCGCCTCGCGCCGGGTCACCCAGACTTCGAAGGCCACCCGGACCACCGCCGCGCAGGTCTCGAAGGCGAGCCTGATCTGCAGATCGCTGACGCCGGCGTGGCCGAACCTGTCCATCAGGGCATCCACCAGCCCCGTGGTGCGGGTGGCATTGTGCTTGAGCAGGGCCGCCTTCAGCAGCGGTTCCTTGCGGATGAGCTGGTTGACCAGCAACATGCTGCGGGCCTGCGGAGCATCGTTGTCCGCGTACCCCTGCATCACCTGCTGATAAACACGCTCCAGCTCTTCGCGCGGATTGCCCGTGGGGTCGATGGTCAGCAGCCCGGCTTCAAGCGCGGCGTCGAAGTCCTGGTGGGCCGGCAGCGCTGCCTCTTCCTTGCTGGTGAAGTAGCGGAAGAACGTGCGCTGGGAGATTCCGGCGGCGTTGGCTATGCCGTCCACGGTGGTGGCATCAACGCCGTACTCCTGGAACAGGCGCAGCGCCGCCTCACTGATTTCGATCCGGGTCTGGCGCCGCCGTCGCTCCCTCAATCCGGGTGCAGCAGCAGGGAGCTCAGCCGTGGAAGGGCCGGGCACATCGGTTCTGGAAGCGCCGCTGATCGGCGATTTCTGTGGCATAGCAGCTTCCAAGATACCCCAATATTTGAGTATTAGCTGCCAATGTGGCAGTATCTGCCATAATGGCATGAAAGGGCATCAATGAACATTAAAGTTGGCGACACCCTCGTCTACCCCCCGCACGGCGCCGTCACCGTGACCGATCTCCGGACCCGTCCGTTCAAGGACTGCCAGACCAAGTTCGTGCAGTTCCGCGCGCATCACGACGGACTGATGATCGAACTGCCGCTGGGCAACGCGGAAACGGTCGGTGTGCGCAAGGCCATCAGCAAGAAGGGCGTCAAGGAGGTCTTCGCGATCCTCAAGGCGAAGGTGCCCGAGGACCAGGAGAACTGGTCGCGCCGCTTCAAGGCCAATCAGGAAAAGATCAACAGCGGCGACATCTACAAGGTCAGCGAAGTGGTCCGCGACCTCTCGCTGCGGGCCCTCGGACGCGGCTCCTCGGCCGGCGAGAAGCACCAGCTGGAGCAGGCCATGCGGATCCTGTGCTCGGAGCTTGCCCTGGCCGAGAAGACCGACACCGACACAGCCCGCGGCATGATCGAAGCCGTTTTCGGCCCGGTCGACGCCACGGCCTAAACATCCACTATTCACCAGGCGGCCTTTTCAGCTCTGAAAAGGCCGCCTAGTGAATACTCGATCGAAATCGAGCGACGGCGCCCCGCTCCGCAAGGAGTGGGGCGCCGTCGTGTTCAGCCGGAAACGCCGACGCTGCCAGCGCGCCACCGGGGACGGCACTACAGGATGCCCAGCTGCTGGAGCTGGTTCGCCAGGCCCTTCCCGTCCGGGGCATAGATCCAGGGAATGCCGCGCGCCGGGCCGCTGGGGCGCTCCTGCGAACGGCCGCCAGCCAAGACCGCTTCGCTGACCGACAGTTGCCGGATGGCGACCGCCGCCACGTGCCCCGGATAGCGCAGCGCGAAGCCGGCGTAGATGGCCTCGTCGTGCTGGCCGTCGTCGCCGATCAGCAGCCATTTGATGTCCGGGAACTCTTCGGCCAGCCGCCGCAACTGGTCGACCTTGTGCAGCTGTCCGCTGCGGAACCAGCGGTCCTTGGTGGGACCCCAGTCCGTGAGCAGCAGTGCGCCGTCCGGATACAGGTTCCGGGACAGAAACCTGGTCAAGGTCTGCGCCACATTCCAGGCACCGGTGGAAAGGTACAACACCGGGCTGCCCGGATGTTGGCGCGCGACCCGTTCCAGCATCACCGCCATGCCCGGCGTGGGATTGCGCGCATGTTCATCCAGCACAAAGGTGTTCCAAGCCGCCAGCAGCGGACGCGGCAGGGCGGTGACCATCACCGTGTCGTCGACGTCGGAGACCACACCGAAGCGCTCCCCCGGCGGGACCACATACACGGCAGCTTCCACCGGCTCGGAGTCCTCGCAGCGCAGCGTGACGGTGTGCCAGCCGGGGGCAAGATCCACGGAGACTTTCGCGTCCACCACGCCGCCGCGGTCGGCCACCACATGATGTTCGACGCCGGCGGCGGTGATGGTCACGCGCGCGTTGGCCACCGGTGGACTGATGAAGTTCCGCCAGCCGCGGATGCCGTCGGCCACCAGCTTGGAGGGCATCCGGCCGTTGTCGAAGGCGCCGGGCCTGGCCATGACCACCCGGCCAAGCACGCGGATCCAGCCGTCCGTGCCGTAGCCGGTAAACGGCATCACGGTGGCGACGTCACCGCGCCGCCGCGCCCGCCGCTCGCGGTACGCCTGCCAGCGGTCTTCCATGCGCATGCCGATGTGGGCTGCCTTCTCCTGGAGGTCCTCGCCGTTGCCAATCCTGGATGCCATGGTCCAAGTCTGTCATGTCCACGCTTTGTGGCTTGAACTTCCCCTCGACCTCTTTCGGCGGTGAGGACCGGCCGCCAGGTCTTGTCCGCGCCGGAGCGAACCTGAAGACTGTTCCCATGACGTTTGCAGCGCGGCACATCAGCATTGCCATCAACCGCCCCTTTGGGGAGGTCTACGAGTTCACCAGCAACCCGGAGAACCTGCCGAAGTGGGCCGCCGGGCTCAGCTCCTCCATCGGCATGGTCGACGACTCGTGGGTGGCGGAAACGTCTGCCGGCCCGGTGCGGGTGAAGTTTGCCGAACGCAATGAGTTTGGTGTGTTGGACCACCACGTCATCACCGCTTCCGGCGAGACGATCTACAACCCGCTGCGCGTGCTGGGCAACGGCGACGGCGTCGAGGTTGTCTTCACGCTCTACCGCCGCGAAGGCATGGACCAGGCAATGTTCGACGCCGACGCGGCGGCGGTGGACCGAGATCTGCACACGCTCAAGCGACTGCTCGAGGCCTGACCAGCGCACTCCACGGGACCGCCGCACAGCCGCAATGACGCGCCCAAACCGGCCGCCGTCGTCGTGATTTTTTCGCGCCGGAGCGGGCAAACGGACGTACACTGAAAGCGCTGGTTCTGACGTCAGATGCGCCCTACCAACGGCCGAGTTGTCACTCGACGAAGTTTCGAAACTCATTGTTTGGGAGGAGAAATGACCACCGCATCACCGCATGCCGGACACGCACATGTCTCCCGTGGGAATGTGCGTAACGCTGCGATGGCTTCGGGAATTGTTCTCTTTGTGATCGGTGTCCTGGGCTTCATCCCGGGCATCACCATGCATTACGGGGACATGGCCTTCGCCGGAGGGTCAGAGGCGAAGTTGCTCAACGTGTTCCAAGTGTCCGTGCTGCTCAACATCGTCTACCTGGTGGTAGGCGTGGTGGGCTACATCATGAGCCGCACCGCCAGTGGTGCGCGGGAATTCCTGATGGGAGCAGGCATCCTGTACCTCGCGATGTGGCTGTACGGCCTGATCGTCGGACCCGCCGAATACGGGGCCAATTTCCTGTCCACCAACACAGCCACCAACTGGCTGAACTTCATCCTCGGCGCGGTCATGCTGGCCCTGGGCATCACCTTCATGATGCGCCAACGGGAACGAAGCGCACGGAATAACCTAACCCGCTGCCGCCCGCCGGACCTCGCGGCGGGCCTGGTCAGCCACCGGACCCCAGTCGACAATGACTGGGGTCCGGTGCCGTTTGGCGCCGCCCGATACTGGTTCGATGGTGCTCATGATGCTGTGCGGCCTGCTGGTGGCCGCGGGCTTGGCTGTGGTGTTGCTAGGGGGCGGGGAGCGGTTCCGGCCGCCAACTGCCCATAACGACGGCGGCGCCCTCCTGCCGCACGTTGCCCGCCGGGTGCTCTGGTGGGCGAACGTCCTGCTGGTCGGCGGCGGCGTGACCGGCCTGTGCATGGCCGGCGCCGGCGGTCGGCTCGTCATGCGTCTGCTGGCGATCACTTCGCCCGAGGACGACCGAAGGTTCACTGAAAACGGGTCGGTCATCGGGGAAATCAGTCTGGGAGGGACAGGGTTCCTGGCGGTCCTTGGCATCGCTATCGGCATGCTCACCGCCCTCCTCTACGGGTTGCTGCGACATTGGTTGCCTGCCGGCCGGGCCGGCGGTGCGGCCTTCGGACTGCTGTTGCTCCTGGCGCTGTCGACCGTCCTGGATCCGCTGCGGCCAGACAATCGGGACTTCCAAATCGTCGGGCCCGGCTGGCTCTCGGTGGCTGCCTTCTCGGCGTTGGCGATCGGCCATGGCACGCTGCTGGCCGTAGTTACCGCCGGGCTGTCCCGTCGCGTCCCCTTGATTGGTGCGGTAAAGGATCTGCGCTGGTATGTTCCTTTGGCCCTTGTACTGGTGCTGCTGGGTGCCGCCAGTGTCATTGCCTCGGCAGGGATTATTGCCGCGATCGGCGTGGCGTGGGCGGCGGCTGCCCTGAGGCGGCGGTTCCGCACCGGGGAGTCGTCGGGAATGCCTGCGGCGGCGGGACAACGGCTTGTGGTGGCCGCCGCACAACCGAGTCTCCCTGCGGAGACCGGTGTGGGAGCGGCGCCGGTGCCAACAACCAGGCAGTCACAGCCGCGAGGCGAGCGGCGGGATCGGCAGGTGCTGCTGGCCGGGCGCATCGCCCTGCTCGGGCTTGCTCTGGCATGCCTGCCGGGGTTCATTATCTCGATGGCCAGCATCCTGGCGGCGGGCGGCTAGGAGCCTGAAACGCCCTGCAGGTTAAATGGCACCGCCCCGCCGGATGGGAACGGCGGGGCGGTACGGCAGGAAGTGCGGTGCTAGACCGCGGCGCCCTGCGGGGTGCGGATGGTGGCGAAGCCCCGGGCCCAGGGAATGAGCTGGTCGATCATCGGGGCGAGCGTTCCGGCGTTCTGCTCGGTGGGCTTGAAGTCGGTGAAGTTCTCAAAATCGGTGAACAGCGAGAACATCACCTGGTTGCGGACCACGGCCACCTGCAGCTCGGCCAGCAGGTTGCGCAGGTGCTCGGCAGCGCGGACGCCGCCCATCGAACCGTAGGAAACGATGCCGGCGGCCTTGTTGTTGAATTCCGCGTTCAGGTACGACAGCGCGTTGGCCAGCGCAGACGAGACCGTGTGGTTGTACTCGTTCGCCACGAAGACGTAGCCGTCGAACTCGCTGATCTTGGCCGACCAGGCCTTGGTGTGGTCGCCCTGGTAGTTCTGGTAGGCGGCAGGGTATGCCTCATCCAGCAGCGGAAGGTTGAAGTCGGCAATGTCGACGACCTCGAACGTGGCGTCGGTCCGGCCGGCCAGTTCGGCAGCCACCCATGCGGCCACCGAGTCGTTCACCCGGCCGGGGCGGGTGCTGCCGGTGATGATGGCGATCTTGGGCAGGCCTGCGGTGGCCTCTGCCGGAGCCGCAGCCTCTACGGGCGCAGCTCCGGCCGCAGCTTCTGCGGACACCGCTTCGCTGGCCGTTTCGTTCTCACGGGACACAGCCGGTGCTGCCTCAGGGTTGGCGGCGGACCGGCGGGCGCTGGACTTGCTGAAAAGATTCTTGAACCAGGACATGGCAGCCTTCGATAGATTGCTTGACGTTTCAACAATCCTACCGATGGGAAGAATGACGTGTCAACAAATTGTCACGTGGGGTGCTTGTTCAGGGGGCGAGCGAGCTTCCCGGCGGCCGAACGTGTTCGAAAATGACGGTGGTATTGGTGCCTGCCACCTCCGGACGGAGGCTGAGGTTGTTTGCCACCAGGTCGCGTAGCGCCCTGGAGTCCGCCACGGCCACATGGATCAGGAAGTCGCGGTCTCCGGTGACAAAGAAGATTCCCTCCACCGCGGGCAGGCCGGCCAAGTAGTCCTTGAATTCGGCCAGGTTCGACCGGGCGTGCGCCTGCAGGCGGATGGAAATCAGCGCCTGCAGCCCGCGCCCCACGGCAGCCGGATCGACGTCGGCATGGAAGCCCCGAATCACGCCCCGCTCGCGCAGGGAACGGATCCGGCTCAGGCATGTCGATGGGGCAATGCCGGCGGCTGCGGCGATGGCATTGTTGGGAGTCCGGGCGTCGTTCTGGAGCAACTCGACAATCAGTCGGTCGATGCGGTCCAGCCCGGACCCGGCTGCAGCCCCCAAAGGCCGTCGAACATCATTCGATTCCGCCATGTGACAGCCACCACTTTCTGAACTTCCGCTTTCCTGATTCCAGTCTTGCAGAATCTTCTTCCAATCACTTGAGATATCGGTAAACATTGTTCACGATAGGTGCCGAGAGCAGACACAACCCGAGGAGCACCGATGTACTCTCGCGCACACGCCCCGAGCACCGCCGTCGTCGTTGGGGCCGGCATGGTGGGACTGGCCACCGCTTGGCACCTGCAGGAACGCGGCGTGGAAGTGACCGTCTTGGACAGGTCCGGCGTTGCCGCCGGTGCTTCCTGGGGTAACGCCGGCTGGCTGACACCCGGCATGGCCATGCCGTTGTCGGACCCGAGCGTCTGGACCTACGGCCCGAAGGCGCTGGTTGATCCCGCAGCGCCGCTCCACGTCCCCGCTCGGCTGGACCCGCAGTTGTGGAAGTTCCTGGCCCGCTTCGCGCTGCACGGCTCGCAGAAGGCTTGGGACCGGACCATGGCCGCGCTGACGCCGATCGACAAGATGGCGCTGGAGAGTTTCGACGAGTTGACGGACAACGGCGTCGAATCCTGGACGCGGAAGGGCCCCTTCATCGTCGGTTTCGAGAACGAAAAGGAGAGCCGCCACTTTGTCCACGAGCTTGCCAACGTGGAGAAGGCCGGCCAGTCCGTTCCGCTGACCCGTCTGGAAGACGCCCAGATGAAGGTGCCGCAGCTGTCTGCCGCGGTCTCGACAGTGTTCGAGCTGGAGGGACAGCGGTTCCTTGAGCCCGGTCCGTTTGTGGAGGCCCTTGCGGAAGCGGTGGTGGAACGGGGCGGGAAGATCGTCCCCGGTGCGGAGGTCCGCTCGCTGCGGCACGGCCATACCGGGATCTCGGTGGAGACCTATGCCCAGGAGCCGTTCCACGCCGACGTTGTGGTCCTGGCCACCGGGGCGTGGCTACCGGAGCTGGCCAAGCCGCTGGGCGTGCGCACCATGGTGCAGGCCGGCCGGGGGTATTCCTTCAGCGTGGAAACGGACCAGCCGGCCGAGTTCCCGATTTACTTCCCCGCCCGCCGTGTGGCCTGCACCCCGTATCAGGGACGGTTGCGCATTGCCGGGACCATGGAGTTCCGCGGTCCGGACGAGCCGCTGCAGACCGGACGGATCGACGCCATCCTGGCCTCGGTCCGGCCGCTGTTCACCAATATGGACTTGGAGAATCTCGAGGATCTCTGGGTGGGTCCGCGCCCGGTCACTCCGGACGGGCTGCCGCTGGTCGGCGCCACCCGCTCCCCCGGCGTGTACGTTGCCGGCGGCCACGGCATGTGGGGCATTGTGCTGGGCCCGGCCACCGGCAAGCTGCTGGCTGAGCAGATTGTCACCGGCCGCGTGCCGGACGAGATTCGTCCGTTCGATCCGCTGCGCTAACCGGCGGACCTACGGATTACCGCGGGACGGTCCCGGCACTGTCATCGCGCAACCTGGCGAAGGCGGGCGACTTGACGGGTTATTCCCGCTCACAAGACGGCTTCCCCTCTGGGGACTCAACTGGTCGGCCGCGCTGGAAGTGGTCGGGGGAAGCCGCTAATCCAAGGATGCAAGCAGTTCACTGCAGGCAGTTTCGCAGCGGCGGCAGGCCTCCGCACAAATCCTGCAGTGTCCGTGCATCCCGGCGTGCTGTTCGCATTCCTCGGCGCAAGACTTGCAGGCAGTGCGGCAGGCTTCCAGCATCGCCCGGGTGATGTTCGCGTCATAGCCGGTGTGCCGCGAGAGGATCTTTCCCGTAGCGGCACAGATGTCGGCGCAGTCGAGGTCGGTGCGGATGCACTTCGTCAGCTCAGCGACCATATCCTCACTAAGGCAGGCATCCGCACACGCGGTACATATCTGGGCGCATTCAAAGCAGGCCGCTATGCATTCGGCCAGTTTTTGGCGGTCCAACCCACCCATACCCTTGGGGTAGGCCTCAAGCATCGAGGTCACATGGTGTGTCATCGCTTCGGTCCCTTTCGCCAGTGGTTGGCTGCGGCCGGTGCCGGCCACCACTTGCGACAGTAGCCTTAACGGTGCAAGCGGCAACAGGCAGGATCTGACAGCAGCTTTGACCTAATACCCCACGGGGGTATACCGTTTGAGTACCGAAAACCGTCGTCACGGCCCCTCTTGGGGCTCAACGCAATGAAGGTCCCCCCGACGTCATAGGGCAATTGCGACCTCCTCCACCGTCATCGCCGCTCCCCGGCCGGTAACGGACGCGGAAGTTCTCGGCGGCGTAGTCCATGCCGGCTAGGAGGTTGCCCCTTCCTGAAGAACACGGCGCATCTAAGGGGCGCCGCGGAGTCTCGACAGCTTTCGTGATGAACGGAGAGTCATGAGTACCCCAAGTTCCCCCGAGCGGCACGATCACCACGGATATCGACCGATCGCTGAGAACCACCGCAACCAGCTCGTGACCGGCGGGATGGACGACCACAACACCCACGGCCAAGCCATGCCCTCCGGGCACACCGGCCAGGCTCATTCGGCAGTGGACGAAGAACACGCCGTCCACACCCACGGCCAGCACGCAGGGCACAGCACGGCCATGTTCAAAAACAAGTTCTGGCTGTCGCTGGCGCTCTCAATCCCGGTCGTGTTCTTCAGCCCCATGTTCGCCATGCTTTTGGGCTACGACCTACCCCGGTTCCCCGGAGTTGAGTGGATCCCACCGGTGCTCGGCACTGTCATCTTCTTCTACGGCGGCCTGCCGTTCCTGAAAGGCGGGCTGACCGAGCTGAAGACCCGCCAGCCCGGCATGATGCTGCTCATCGCAATGGCCATCACCGTCGCCCTTGCCGCCTCCTGGATCACCACGCTGGGCATCGGCGGGTTCGATCTGGACTTCTGGTGGGAACTGGCCCTGCTGATCGTGATCATGCTGCTGGGTCACTGGATGGAAATGAGGGCTCTCGGCTCGGCACAAGGCGCCCTCGATGCCCTCGCAGCACTTTTGCCGGACGAAGCGGACCGGGTGAACGACGACGGCAGCGTCACCACGGTACCCATCGGCACCCTGACTGCCGGGAACGTCGTCCTGGTGCGCTCGGGGGCCCGGGTTCCCGCGGACGGCCGGATCATCGATGGCGAAGCCGAGTTCGACGAATCCATGATCACCGGGGAGTCCAAGGCCGTCGCCCGCGGCGTCGGGGCGTCCGTCGTAGCTGGCACGGTCGCCACCGACAATGCCGTACGGGTAGAAATCACCGCCGTGGGTTCCGATACCGCACTGGCGGGCATCCAGCGGCTCGTCGCCGAGGCCCAGGCCTCGTCCTCCCGCGCCCAAGCCCTTGCAGACCGCGCGGCGGCCCTGCTCTTCTACTTCGCTCTCGGCGCCGGCATCATCACCTTCGTGGCGTGGCTGGTTTTGGGCAGCCCGGACGAGGCGGTGGTCCGTACGGTCACTGTCTTGGTGATCGCCTGCCCGCACGCTCTGGGGCTGGCCATCCCGCTGGTTATCGCAATCTCCACCGAACGCGCGGCCCGCTCGGGCGTGCTGATCAAGAACCGGATGGCGCTTGAACGGATGCGCACTATCGACGTCGTGCTGTTCGACAAGACCGGCACCCTGACCGAAGGCCAGCACGCCGTCACTGGCACGGCGGCGGTCGGGGGCGTCAGCGAGGCAGAACTGCTGGCCGCTGCGGCCGCCGTCGAATCCGACAGTGAGCACCCTGTGGCCCGCGCGATCGTCGCGGCGGCTGCCGCTGACCCTCAGGCCTCCGCAATGCGGCTGATCGGCCGGGACTTCAGTTCCATGACCGGCCGCGGCGTACGCGCCGTTGTGGCCGGCGCCGAAATAGCCGTAGGCGGACCCAACCTGCTGAGCGAACTTGGCCTGGCAGTGCCTCAGGAACTGGGCGTCCGGACTGACGTCTGGATGGAGAGGGGCGCGGGAGTACTGCACGTGGTCCGCGACGGACGCATCATTGGCGCCGTGGCGCTGGAAGACAAGGTCCGCAGCGAATCGAGGGCCGCCGTCGCCGCACTGCAAGAGCGCGGGGTGAAGGTCGCAATGATCACCGGCGACGCGCGCCAGGTGGCCGAGGCTGTCGGCCGGGATCTCGGTATCGACGAGGTCTTCGCCGAGGTGCTGCCGCAGGACAAGGACAAGAAGGTAACCGAACTGCAGGAGCGCGGCCTGAAAGTCGCGATGGTCGGGGACGGAGTCAACGACTCCCCCGCCCTGGCCCGCGCCGAAGTCGGCATTGCCATCGGCGCCGGCACGGACGTGGCGATGGAGTCGGCAGGCGTCGTGCTGGCCGGCAACGACCCGCGGGCCGTGCTGTCGATGATCGATCTGTCCCGCGCCAGTTACCGCAGGATGATCCAAAACCTGCTCTGGGCCACCGGCTACAACATCATCGCCGTCCCGCTCGCCGCCGGCGTGCTCGCCTTCGTTGGTGTGGCAATCTCCCCGGCGGTCGCCGCGGTCCTGATGTCTATTTCCACCATCGTGGTCGCACTCAACGCCCAATTCCTGCGCCGGATCGACCTGGACCCGGAACGGGTCCACATCGATGCCCGACCCGACGCGCCGGAGGCGGCCGCGGTCCCGAGTGGATTCGATTCCGCCGGACGGCAGTAGCTAGGCCGGATGCACATGTCAGGAACACGGCGTCAGGAACGGGGTCCCGGACCAGCCCCCGGGTCACCGCTTCCCCGCCCACTCGAACGATCGGCTACCGCCACCGCCGTCAGGCTACGTTCCGGGGCGGCCCTGACGTCCCGTCGGCGGTGACGCGCGCACGGGCTCCTGCGCCCAGCTGCTTCTAGTAACAGCGCGGGTTGCTCTGCCGGACAGGTCAGCGTGCGCGAACGGCGCAGGGATTTCCCAGCGGGCATGGCGGTTCCATACAGGCACCGTCCCTACCGTTGAGACACCCGAGTCATACAAGGGAAAGGGACCACTGTGTCCATCAAAAGCGCTCCAGTATCCACGCTGGGTCCCCGTGTTCCCGGTCCGCCGACGGCCGGTGCCGGCGGCCCGGTCTCCCGTCGTGTAGAGGGCGTGGACGTCGCCCGAGGTGTCGCCCTCATCGGAATCGTGGTCATCAACATCCTGCCGACGGAAGGCGCAGGCCAATTCGTTTGGACGTTGTTCGGGGGCCGGGCGGCCGCTCTCTTTGCGCTGATCGCAGGGATTTCCATCGCCCTGCAGTCCGGGGGCCGGCGGCCCCCGGTGGGACGGGCGATGACCGCGGACCGAGCCGCCTTGGCGCTACGCGGCCTGCTCATCCTTGGGATAGGCCTGTTGCTGGGCTCCACAGACACCCCACTGGATATCATCCTGCCGTACTACGGGATCCTCTTCGTGCTGGCCGTCCCGTTGCTGAGTTTGGGACGGCGGACCCTGCTCGCCCTGGCCGTCATCTTCGCGGTGCTCGGCCCGGTGGCCATGCAATTGGTCCGTGCCTGGTGGCCGGAGCGGCCACAGCTCGACGCCGAATACACCTTCGGCCTCGCCGCCGGCCATCCGGGAACCTTTCTCACCGACATGCTTCTGACGGGGGTCTATCCCGCCTTGCCCTGGCTCGCCTACATCTGCGTGGGGCTCGCCGTCGGCCGACTGGACCTGACGTCCCGGAAGGTCGGCGCCGTCCTCCTCGCCGCGGGCGTTGCGCTGGCCGCCGCGATGTGGGCCCTGTCGGCACTTTTGCTGGGTCCGGGCGGCGGCTACGAGCGGCTGGTCGCCGCGACACCGCTGCTAGACAGGGAGCAGATAAACCAGTTCCTGACCCTCGGTGAAGCCCCGGGCGCGGACGACCTTCCCGCCACCACTGGGTGGTGGCTGGCCATCCTCACCCCCCACACCTCCACACCTCTCGCCATCCTCAGCAGCCTCGGAACCTCGCTGGCCGTGCTCGGCGCCATACTGCTCCTCGTGCCGCACTTGGGCAGGATCACGGCTCCGCTGGCCGCGGCCGGCTCGATGACCCTGACGCTCTACTGCGCCCACGCAATCATCCTGGCCACGGAGATCCTGGACGCGGACCGTCCGATCATGTCCATCACCATCCAATGCATCACCTTCCTCCTCGCAGCCGTCCTCTGGCGCAACGCCGTCGGCAAAGGACCCCTTGAGTCCATCCTCGCCGCCGCCACTGGATGGCTCCGAACCCTGGTCCTCACCGGCCATCGCCCCGGCCACCATGCCGATGACAAAACAGCACCGCTTCCCGCCCGACGGAGTTGATCGCTCATTATGTGGCGGGCTAAAAGCGACTGCGCCCAAGATGGTGGCTAACGCCAGCCCGCATGGTCCGGCCATCCTGTGAGGTCCTTCATGCGGGGGTGCTGGCTACTACCGACGACGTACCGGTGAGGTTCCGACGACGGCGTTTATCTCCTCGGCGGCCCATACCCAGCTGGCCCGTACGGGTCTATCATGGTCGGCGTTCGACCCGAGGAAGGAAGGCTGCCATGGAATCACTGACAGTGCCGGATCTGGATGCCAGGACGCTGGAAGGACTCCGCATTCTCGCCGATGCGCACCATCGGACCCTTGAGGCGGAAGCCCGGGCCATCCTTGTCCAGGCTGTCCGGGGGCTGGGCGAAGCCGACGACCTCCTCGCGTCGATGGTCGGCGGCGATGAAACCGAACGCGGCCGGCACCGCCGGACCGGCCCGCAGTAATCACCGGCCGCGAGACCGCAGGCGCCCAGGCGCGGGGCCGGGCGCACCGCCGTCGTCGTCGGTTAAACAGCGCTGCCCCGCACCACAAGGTACGGGGCAGCGCAGACTGCGGAATCAGCCGCCGAAGAGCGGCGAGACGCTGTTCCACAACTGGTAAACACCGAGGACCACGAACAGCAGCGCACAGATGCCCAGTGCGATGTTCGTGTGCAGGCGGTTGGCCCACTCCTTCGGGATCCGCTTGCCATTGAGCAAGCCCAGCAGCGTCAGTGCCAGGAACGGCATGAACAGCGAACCCAAGGCGCCGTAGATCAGGATCAGTGCGATCGGCTTGCCCAACATGAACAGCAACATGGGAGGGAAGGTCAGCCAGAGCACGTAGAACTTGAAGTACTTGCCGCCCACGCGGGTGTCCGGGTGGCCGGACTCCTTCTTGCGCATGTTGCCCCAGAAATCGGCGAACATCAGGGACACGCCATTCCAGACGCCGATGATGGAGGAGAAGGACGCAGCCCAGAAACCGACCAGGAAGCCGGTGCCGACCACATCGCCGTACTCGACCTTCAGCACTTCATAGAGGTCCAGCAGGCCCTCGTCGCCGGCGCTCAGCGACACACCGGCGGTACGGACTACCTCGGCGCCGACAATCAGCATGGCGATCACGAAGATGCCGGTCATGACGTAGGCCACGGAGTTGTCAATCCGCATCACGCGCATCCACTTGGGCGTGTGCCAGCCCTTTTCGCGCAACCAGTAGCCATAGGCTGCCAGCGTGATGGTGCCGCCGATGCCACCGGCCAGCGCCAAGGTGTAGAAAATACCGCCGTCATCCTGCGGGATCATCGGCACCAGACCGCCGATCATCTCCGGAATGTTGGGCACGGCGATGATCGCCAACCCGACCACGGTCACGAACATCAGCCCGACGAACACCGCCGTGATCTTCTCGAAGGTTGCGTACTTGCCGAACCAGACCATGACGAAACCGGCCAGGCCCATCAGAATGGCCCACGCCCACAGCGGCAGCACCGGGAACACCGCGGCCAACGGCAGCGCTGCCGACGACATTGCGGTGGCGCCGTATACGAAGCCCCAGATCATGATGTAGGGGCCGAAGTACCAGGTGGTCCAGCGGCCCAGCGAGCGCCAGCCTTCAAAGATCGTCTTGCCGGTGGCCAGCGAGAACCGTCCGGCGCCTTCGACCAGAATGATCTTCAGGATGACGCCGACGATCACCGCCCAGAACAGGCCGTAGCCGTAACGGGAACCGGCCACCAAGGTGGCGACCATATCCGCGGCACCGACGCCCGTGGCCGCCACGACGAGGCCGGGACCGACGATCTTCCACTTGGCGGGAGCGCCGCCGTCGTTGTCCACCCGCGCAGCGGCATCCAGCGCGCCCGGGGCGTTGTTCTCAGTGGCCATGAGCCATGTATTCCTTACCTTAAACGGAGCTTGTCCGCAGAAAACGGGCGGCACGAGTGCCGCCCGTCACCGGACCCCGTTTAGTTTCTCACGCGTTCAGAACGCCCGGTCAGTAAATAACCGAAGGAGCCACACCGGGAACCGTTCGGCGCTTCGATGGCTCCGTTGGGCGGACATTGGCGGCGCGACTGTGGCCGTTTGCATACCGGATGTCCGGGCTAGGGCGGTCCGCCGCCGGACGTTTGCGGTGGTGCCGCCTTCTCTACCGTGGCTATGAGTCCCGGGCCGACTTCCACGGGTCGCACGCCTCAACCGACAGTCGGCGGTAGCCTTCGGCGTTGCCGGACACCACGGTTAGGCAATGCTTCACTGCCGTGGCGGCGATAAGCGACTCGACGGCTGGCACGTCCTGGATCGCCAGCGGCGCCCAGGCCTCGGCCACCTGCAGATCGACCGGCAGGATGTAGGCGGCGAACCGCTCGGTGAGCTCGGCCAGCCAGGTGTCGGCACGCCCGGCCAGTGCGCTGTCCTGCGTGCTGAGCGCGTGCAGCTCCCCCAGCGTCAGCGCTGAAATGTAGACGCGCGAGCGGCGGCGCCGCTGCAGGAAGTCCACGACGGCGGGGTCCGGATTCTCGCGCCTAAGCTCGGCTACCACATCGGTGTCCAGCAGCAACCCGCGTGCACGCCGCCCTGTGGAGGCCTCGCCGGGCGACGGTGCCGGGCTGGAGGACGGCGCCGGGACGGACGACGGTGCCGGGCTGGACGTTGGTGAAGGGCCGGTCCTGCTGGTCATCGGGCCGCGGCGACGGCGCGCTGCTGCCCCCGGTGCAGTGACGCTTCCAGCAGGAAGTCCACAAAGGCTTCCCTCGCTGCGGAGATCTGCTCGTAGTCGGCCAGGCTCAAGACCTGCAGTTGCGGAGATTCAAGGGTTTCCATCGCAGCCGGCGCCGGGCGCCGCGTCCTTTCGGGTGCTCTTGCCCGCACCGGTAGCCAAGGGCTGATGCAGGCCGCTTCGTCATCCGAACCACCCAACGAGCGTGGGGTTGGTATGTGGCCAAAGTCGGAGCTTGGCGGCCACAATTCTTGAAGCTGTTGCTACTGTAGCCAGTCCGCGTGCCAGATGTCAGAGACCGCGGTCACACCGCGTAACAGGGGACGTAACGTTCCACCCTCCCATCTGTGATGGCCCGCCCCGGCGCATCTTGGCGGCCACCCCGGCACCTCTTCGCGACCGTCCCGGCACAATCATCCGAAACTGTCCGCGTCGGCTGGTAGACCTTTGATTGCCGGCAGGCACCGGTCGGCGGCGGGATATCGTTGGGGGGACCCGCCGCCGGCCGGGTTGGCACCTTCCAACGTGAGCAAGGAGGCACCGTGTTTCTGCTCGACTCCGACGTCGACGGGGCCGACCCGGACCTGGTCTACACGGCCACCGACCTGGTCACCGCCGCCCAGTGCGAATACCAATTGCTGCGCAAGCTGGACGAGAAGCTGGGCCGCTCCCCGGTGCCGGATTTCGGCCGGGACGAGATGCTTGAGCGCACCGCGGCGCTGGGCGATCTGCACGAGCACCGGGTCCTGCAGCAGTTTCGCGACAAGTTCGGCTCCGGCGTGGTGGAAATCGCCGAGACGCGCAGTTACACCCGCGAAGACCTGCGGGCCAAGCATGCCGAATCCCTTGCGGCGCTGCGGTCGGGCGCGGACGTGGTGTTCCAGGCCTCCTTCTTTGACGGCAGCTTCCATGGGCGCTCCGATTTTTTGGTCAAAACCGAGCACGACGGCGGTGCGCCGGCTTACGCCGTCTATGACACCAAACTGGCCCGCCATGCCAAGGTCACCGCGCTGCTGCAGCTGGCGGCCTACGGCGACCAGCTCCTCCGGGCGGGCATCAGCACGGCTCCGATTGTCACGCTGGTGCTCGGCGACGGCCGGCACAGCGACCACAGCCTGACCGACCTGCTGCCGGTCTTCCGCGAACGCCGCGGCCGATTCTTGGACCTGGTCGCCGGACACCGCAGGCAGCCGGAAGCTGTCCGCTGGGGAGATGAACGGGTCAAGGCGTGCGGCCGCTGCGACTACTGTGCGGAACAGGTTGAGCTGCACCGCGATCTGCTGTTGGTGGCAAGCATGAGCACGTCCCGCCGCCGCACACTCCAGGCGGCCGGAATCCGCACCATCGATCAACTGGCGGCACTGGAATTGCCGGCGGGCGAAGCGCCCGACGGTGCGCTGGCCCGGTTGCGGGACCAGGCCCGCATGCAAACCGGCACCGCCGAGCCGGACGGGCAAGTCACCTTCCGCAAGGAGGGTGCCGAACACACCGTTGCCTACCGCGTGCTGGAACAGCACACCCTCGCGCGGCTGCCCGCCCCGGACCCGGGCGACATCTTCTTCGACTTCGAAGGCGACCCGCTCTGGCAGGACGACGACGGGATCTGGGGGCTGGAATACCTTTTCGGCGTGGTGGAAAACCCGCCGGCCGCTGGCGGCCCTGCACCGTTCAAACCCTTCTGGGCGCACAGCCGAGCGGGCGAACGCAAAGCACTGGCGGACTTCCTAAATTACGTGTCCGAACGGAGGCGCCGCCACCCCGGCCTGCACATCTACCACTACGCCAACTACGAAAAGGCTGCCCTGCGCCGACTATCGCTGCAGCATCTGGTCGGCGAAGAAACCGTGGACGAACTGCTGCGCGAGGGCATCCTGGTGGACCTGTACGACACGGTCCGGCACAGCCTGCGAATATCGGAAAACTCCTACAGCATCAAGAAACTGGAACCGCTCTACATGGGCGACAACCTGCGCTCCGGCGACGTCAAAGACGCGGGCGCGTCGGTAGTGGCTTACGCGCAGTACTGCACTGCCCGGGATACAGGCAATGACGCTGAAGCTGACACCATCCTCAAGAGCATTGCGGACTACAACGAGTACGACTGCCTGTCCACGCTGGAATTGCGTAACTGGCTGCTGCGGCTGGCCGCCGAACGCGGCGTTGCCACCGGAACGCCAGCGGCGCCCGCTCCGGCCATCCCGGCAGAAACAGGCACGGACAACGACGAACCGCTGCAGCCGCAAGAACAGCGGTTGCTGGACTATGTGGCGGCAGCAGCCGACCAGGCCGCTTCACGAAACCAGGAGCTGTCGCCGGACGAACAGGCGGTCGCCATGGTCGCGGCGGCCGTCGGCTACCACCGGCGGGAAGCGAAACAGTACTGGTGGGCACACTTTGACCGGTTGGATGCCCCGATCGGGGACTGGGCCGACACCCGAGATGTATTCACGGTCGAGTCGGGTCAGATCGAGGCCGATTGGCATAAGCCTGGTCCTCGCAAAAACCTCGTCCGGACCGTCCGATTGACCGGCCGCCTGGCTCCCGGCTCCACGATCAAGGAAGGCAGCCTGCTTTGCCGCCTGTACGACCGGCCCTATCCGGCGTTCCTCTGCAGCCAGAACGACGGCGTCAATCACCGCGCCTTCTGCTTCGGCGCCGAAGTGCTGGAACTGGGCGCCGACGGAGGCAAGGATACGCTGCTAGTCAAGGAGCGGTTGCAGCGCGACGCCGACGAGTATTCCGAGTTCCCGGTGGCCTTGACCCCGGACCAGCCGGTCCGCACCACTTCCATCCGCCAGGCGCTGGCCGACCTCGCCGCTGCAGTGGCGGATACGCTCCCCGGCTTCCCCGCCGAACCGGCGCTGGACCTGCTGCGCCGGCGTCCGCCGCGGCTGGCAACGCTGGCCCAACTCCCCGAAGTCCAGGACCACCCGGACGGCTATGTTGATGCGATCACCGCCGCGGTCCAGGATTTGCAGGACTCCTACCTGGCGGTCCAAGGGCCGCCTGGTACCGGCAAGACGTATGTCGGTTCGCACGCGGTAGCCCGGTTGATTGAGCAGGGCTGGAAAGTCGGCGTGGTTGGCCAGTCGCATGCCGTGGTGGACAACATGCTGCGGGCCGCCATCGAGAAGGCAGGTGTGCCGCCGGAACTGGTCGCCAAAAAACCGAACGGCAACCACGACCTTCCCTGGCCCCATCGGAGCACTGAGGATGTGACCCGGTTGCTCGGGTCGCCGGGAGGTGCGCTGATTGGCGGAACGGCGTGGACCATGACCGGCTCGGCGGTCCCGGCCAAATCGTTGGATCTGCTGGTCATTGACGAGGCCGGCCAGTTCTCGCTGGCGAATACACTGGCCGTTTCCCGGGCCGCCAAGCGGCTGCTGCTGTTGGGCGATCCGCAGCAACTGCCGCAGGTCACCCAGGGCACGCACCCGGAACCGGTGGATGAATCCGCCCTCGGTTGGCTCTCCGCCGGGCATGCCACCTTGCCGCCGGAGCTGGGCTATTTCCTTGCCCGGAGCTGGCGCATGCATCCGGAGCTCTGCCGAGCCGTCTCGGTCCTGGCCTACGACGGGCGGCTGGAATCGGCACCGGCCGCAGCAGAGCGCCAGCTGCAGGGAGCCCCGGCCGGAGTGGAATGCGTCTACGTGGACCATCACGGCAACGCCACATCGTCACCGGAAGAAGCGGTTGAAGTGCTCGCGCAGGTCCGCCGGCATCTGGGCCTGCTCTGGCGCGAGGATGGCGCAGCGCAGCCGCGGCTGCTGGCCGGCGCGGACATTCTGGTGGTGGCTCCCTACAACGCCCAGGTCCAGCTGATCCGTTCCGTGCTCGACGGCGACGGGCTGCCGGACGTCAGGGTCGGCACGGTAGACAAGTTCCAAGGCCAGGAAGCGCCCGTCGTGATCGTTTCCACCGCCGTATCCGCGGCGGCTGAGGCGCCGCGCGGAATGGAATTCGTGCTTAACCGGAACCGGAACAACGTGGCTGTCTCGCGCGGGCAGTGGCGGGCGGTCATCGTTCGTTCCCGTGCCCTCACGGACTACCTGCCGGCACGGCCCGCCGGCCTCGAAGAACTCGGCGCCTTCACCGGGCTCTGCGACTGCACGAAATGACCTCACCCGCCCGTGGACTGGAGGTGCAATGTCATCTCAGGGGGCAAACCGCCCGTCACGCGGCGGATGCAGGGCTACGTCAGTGGCGAAATCCGCTACGGTGCAGGCCTCGGTCATGTTTGAATGAGGATTGGCAGCCTGCAGGGCCAACCATCCGTTGTCCGTGTCGGCTGGAAGTGTGCACGTAGTAGTTTCCGCACAGTAATTCCGACGAGAGGAAGAACATGAGCAAGTACGAACTGCCCGAGCTCGACTATGATTACGCAGCCCTGGAGCCGCACATCTCGGCCCGGATCATGGAGCTGCACCACTCCAAGCACCACGCCACCTACGTGGCCGGCGCGAACACCGCACTGGAGCAGCTGGCCGAGGCCCGCTCCAAGGGCGAATTCGGCAACGTGCCGAAGCTGTCCAAGGACCTGGCCTTCCACCTCGGCGGGCACACCAACCACTCGATCTTCTGGAAGAACCTCTCCCCGGAAGGCGGCGACAAGCCCACCGGTGAGCTGGCCTCGGCCATCGATGAGTACTTCGGTTCCTTCGACGCGTTCCGCGGCCACTTCGACGCGGCAGCGCTGAGCCTGCAGGGCTCGGGCTGGGCTGTGCTGGCCTACGAACCCCTCGGCGGCAACCTGGTCATCGAGCAGCTTTACGACCAGCAGGGCAACATCCCGGTGGGCACCATCCCTCTGCTGATGCTGGACATGTGGGAGCACGCGTTCTACCTGGACTACGTCAACGTCAAGGCCGACTACGTCAAGGCGTTCTGGAACATCGTCAACTGGGCCGACGTCGCCGCCCGCTTCGATGCCGCCCGCTCCGGCGCATCCGCGCTGATCACCCCAGCCAGCTAACACTGGCCTGCCGTGCCACTGCACGGCGATGACTCAGCAGGCACCGCCGTTGGGCCGGGCACCCGGCCCGGCGGCGGTGCCTCGCCGCTTAACGGGTGCGGCGGTTTGCAGCCGGCACTGCGCTTTTTACGGCCGGCGCCCGCTCACGCCCAGAGGCTTCCTTTCTTCACCGCATATGTAGAAGATGGGCGGCATGATGTTTGAACATGACGACCCCATCCTTGAGCTCACCGACGAGCAATCTTGGAAGCTGCTGGAGAAGACCAAGCACGGCCGGCTTGTCCTCACCGCCGCCGGTGAAACCGACATCTTTCCGATCAACTATGTAGCCCGTGACGGCAGGTTGGTCCTGCGTACCGCGCCGGGCACTAAGTTGGCCGAGCTGACCATCAACGAACGAGTCCTGTTCGAGTCCGACGGCATCGGCAGCGGCGAAGCGTGGAGCGTGGTGGTTAAAGGCACCGCACGGGTGCTCCAAACCCAGGAGGAAATCGCGGCCGCCGAGGCGCTTCCGGTCGAGACGTGGATTCCCCCCCCCTCAAGGACTTCTACGTGGAAGTGAAGCCAACAAGCATCAGCGGACGGCACTTCAAGTTCGGCGAGCAGCCCGAACGCTTTTAGTGACCGAAAGGCCCGGTCCGGGGTCGCTACGCGGCGCTGCTGCGCCTACTGTAGCCAGCCCCTAACCGGGCCTTCGTCTAACTCAGAGGTGGTCACTCATTTAGTGGCCGACGCTGGCAAGGATCTCCTCGAAACTCTTGGCCTCGATACCGCCGCGGCCACGCTCGGTCACCGGAGCCCCCTGCACCAGGTCGACCAGTTCGGCAGCAGCTCGGTCGGAACGCTCGGACAGTCCACCGGTGCCGGCCTCGCCTGCGCCCCAGTCCTCCGGCGCCGCGAAAACCGTGGTCTGCACGGTGCGCGCTCGGAGGTAGCTGAAGAGCGGGCGGACAGCATAGTCCAGCGCCAGCGAGTGCCGCGCACTGCCGCCGGTGGCACCCATCAGCACCGGTTTGCCGGCGAGCGCGCGTGGCTCGACCACGTCAAAGAAGGACTTGAACAGGCCGCTGTAGGAAGCACTGAAGACCGGTGTCACCACGATCAGGGCGTCCGCCGCGATGGTCGCCTTGATCACCTCATCCAGCTTCGGCGCGGCGTAACCGGTCACCATATTGTTGGCGATATCAACCGCGTAATCGCGCAGCTCCACCGACTGGATCTCGGCTTTATCGCCCTGCAGTCGGAACTGGTCCACCGTGGACGCCGCCAGCTGGTCGGCCAACATGCGGCTAGAGGACGGTACGCCGAGTCCGGCTGAAATGACTACGATCTTGCGTTCTGACACTGCGGCTCTCCTTGGTTGTTCATGCAATTGCATCTACAGGGAAAACCTATGTCCGGTCCGGTTTATTCCAGCCCGACCGACGGTGGCCTACGTCTCACCGGCCCGCTGGGTGGAGCAAGCGGGCCTCAAGCAGCCGGGCGGTCACCGCGCTGGAGCCCTGTCGGGCCGCTGCATCGCGAACCGGCGGAACTGCCCGCCGTCGGGAACCGGCGAGGCTGCGCGCCTGTCAGAAACCGGCAGACTTGCCCGTCGAACCGGCGAGGCTGCGCGCCTGTAAGAAACCGGCGGACTTGCGCGCCCGTCACGAACCCGCGGCGCGGCCTGCGGCGCGGCCGCTGAAGAGGCAGCCGCCCAAAAAGGTGCCTTCCAGCGAGCGGTAGCCGTGCATGCCGCCTCCACCAAACCCCGCTGCCTCTCCGGCGGCGTACAGTCCGGGCACCGGCTGCCCCTGCGCTGTCAGCACGCGGGACAGCAGGTCCGTTTCCAGTCCGCCAAGGGTCTTGCGGGTCAGCACCGACAGCCGCACCGCGATCAGCGGCCCGGCATCAGGGTCCAGCAGCCGGTGCGGCTTGGCCGTGCGCACCAGCTTGTCCCCCAGATAGCGCCTCGCCGCCCGGACGGCCGTCACCTGCGCGTCCTTGCCGTAGGCATTGCCCACCTCGCGGTCCCGCGCCCGGATCTCGGCCTCCACCTCGGCCGGATCCAGCATCGGCCCATCCGGGTTTTCGCTGAACGCCGGCAATACAGGTTCTGCGGGCCTCGTCCCCTGCCCGTCCGGCGAACCTACGGCAGTGGCCACCCCATCCGGTTCACCGAGCGGATGGGTTTGCACCAGCTCGTTCATTTTGGCCACCAGCTCGGCCACGGTGTCCGCCTGCAGGAAGTCCACGCCATGGTCCAAGAAGGCCTGCACCGGGCCGGGCACGTCCGTCGTCGCCCGCTTGAGCACTTCGCGCACCGACTTGCCGGTCAGGTCCGGGTTCTGTTCCGAGCCGGAGAGCGCGAATTCCTTCTCGATGATCCGCTTGTTCAGGATGAACCAGCTGTAGTCGTGTCCGGTCGAGCGCAGGTGCTCCAGCGTGCCGAGCGTGTCGAATCCGGGGAACAACGGCGCCGGCAGCCGCTTCCCGGTGGCATCCAGCCAGAGCGAACTGGGACCGGGCAGGATACGGATGCCATGCCGCGCCCACACCGGATCCCAGTTCCGGATGCCCTCCACGTAGTGCCACATCCGGTCCGGATTGATCACCCGCCCGCCGGCCGCCTGCGCAATGCCCAGCATCCGTCCGTCCACGTATTCGGGAACCCCGGCGACCATGTGCCCCGGCGGGGTACCCAGGCGCTGCGGCCAGTTCCGCCGCACCGCATCCAGATCCGCGCCGATTCCGCCGGAGGTGACGACGACGGCGCCGGCCGGGTACTCGAAATCCCCCACCACGGTGCGTGAGGACGCACGGCCGCGCTCCGCCGTCGTCGGTTCCAAGATGCTGCCGCGCACTCCGGTGACTGCGCCGTCTTTCGTCAGCAACCCGTCCACCCGGTGCCGAAAGGCAAAGGTGACCAGTCCGGCGTCGGCCGCTTCCCGCACCCGGCGGGCGAACGGTTCCACGATGCCGGGACCGGTCCCCCACGTGATGTGGAAACGGGGCACCGAATTGCCCGGGCCGCTGGCTTCGTAGCCGCCACGTTCGGCCCAACCGACCACCGGGAAGATCCGGTGTCCGCGCTCGCGCAGCCACGCCCGCTTCTCGCCCGCGGCGAAGTTCACGTAGGCCTCCGCCCAGCGGCGCGGCCAATAGTCCTCCGGCCGGTCGAAGCCAGCGGTGCCCAGCCAGTCCTGCCAGGCCAGTTCCACAGAATCCCTGACGCCCAGCCTGCGCTGCTCCGGTGAATCCACCAGGAACAGGCCGCCGAAGCTCCACCAGGCCTGGCCGCCGAGATTCGCTTCCGATTCCTGCTCCACCAGCAGCACATGGCGCCCGGCCTCGGTCAGCTCAGCGGTAGCGACCAATCCGGAGAGCCCGGCCCCCACAACAATGACGTCCGCGCCCGCGATTCGGTCTGACGCTGCGTTCGCACTCATGGAGCCCACCCTTGCGGATCGCGTCTAGGCCCACAAGAGGGCCGTGCGGATTGGCCGCTGGAACGGCCGCAGGATCCGCTACTGGATTGGCCCTAGCCAGCCCGGCAGCAAGAGGGCTACGGTGGCTCCTACCTACCCCTTGGCTCCGGTCCGGATCAGAGAGGATGGGCAGCAACCACGCGGTTGCTGACAAGGAGATCGACAGTCGACGCGATCGATAGTTTCTAGCCGTCAATCCGACAGACATTCGTTTGGAGGACGCACCGAAGGGCTACGCGGATTACAACGCCGGTGCCGCCACCAGTACATGCTCAATCCACGATGACATCACAAAGGGACCGCCGCCGCGGGCTGCGACCAAGGAGCAAACATGGATACTGTCACTCTGGAAGATGCGCGTCGGGTCATTGCCGCTGCGGAGGCCAAGGCCGCGGAAATCGGCCAGCCAATGAACATTGCCGTGGCCGACGCCGGTGGGAACCTGGTCTCGCATGTGCGGATGGACGGGGCTTGGCTGGGCAGCATCGACATCTCGATCAACAAGGCCTTCACCTCCCGTGCCTTCGACATCCAAACCAAGGACCTGGGCGACAACTCACAGCCGGGAAACCAGTTCTACGGCATCCACGCCAGCAACCATGGCCGGATCATGATCTTCGCCGGCGGCGTTCCGCTCTCCCGCGACGGCCAGGTGGTGGGATCGATAGGCGTCAGCGGCGGCACCGGGGAGCAAGACCAGTCCGTGGCCGAGGCTGGAGCGGCCGCGTTGTAAGTCGCGCTGGTTCGTGCCTCCGGGGCGGCCGCAAGAATGAGCACACTCTCGCGACTTGTCCGCCGGGCCGGAACCGTGGGAATCACAGGGTGCCCGGGCTAGCTTAGGCGGATGACTCGCGAAGGGTCATCGGATGGGTTATGTCTGAACTGGGGATGATTTACTGGTCGCGGCGGATCACGCTGTGGGTTTTCGTGGCGGCCTTGGCTTGGCTGGCATATGCCTTCGTCTCGGTCCTGCTCGGTACCGGGTTGATGACCGGGGTCCGGCTGTTTCTCGCTGGCGGCGGTCCGGAGCCGTTGCTTCAGGAGCTTTGGCCCGTGCTGGGCTGGATCGGACCGCCCGTCGTGGTCTTGCTGGCCATCGGCGTTGCCGCACGCATCCGCCGATCCCGCGATCTGCGCCGCCGCGATCCGCTGCGCAAATTTACCAAGGAGCAACGCCGCGAAGGCTTGGCCCGTGCCGGCGGCCAATGCGAACTTGAGGTTGGCCGGGACCGCCGTTGTCCGAACCCGGCCACCACCGGCGACCACTTCTTCCCGTGGCAGAAAGGCGGAGCCACCGTGATGACCAATTTGGCGGCGGCCTGCAGGAACTGCGATCGAAGGAAAGGCACTTCGATACCCTCGCCGCAATCCCGGCAACGGCTTGAAGAACGGCGGGCCAGCTACTTCCCCACCGGAGTTCCGGTCCAGGCCGGCGAACGCAATGAGATCTCCGGCCGCACGCACACGGCGGCGTGGTTGATGGGCTGAGCGGCAAACGTGAGCGCTTCTGGTGACAGGAAACACGGATAACGAAGTTGTAACGCCGCGTGTCGCTCCAGTAAATTTGAGGATGTTCCTACTAAGAGGGTAGGTGCCAGGTCCGCCCGCCGAACCCTGCCGGCGGACCATAAGAAATCGAGCTTTATGTCGAAGGCAGGGGCGGAGGAACCATTTACGGTGCTTGGGGGCACCTTGGGGTGAAGTCCTCAGAGGCAGGCCAGCTTCCCGCAGCCTTGCCGGCAGGACCGAGTGAACTCTCGCTCGAATCCGACAGCTAACTTCGTAGGCGCACGAGAGGAATACCCTGTGAACACCCCTGTCCGCGGTCGTCGCCGTTCCGACACCCGTACGTCGCCCCTTGCCCAGATCTCCCGCCGTACCGGCGATCCCAGTGGCCGCCGCCGCGCTGAAACGTCCGACCCGGCTCGCTCAGTTGCCCGCAAAGCGGGTATTGCTGCCGCAACCGCCGGCATGCTTGCCGTGATTGCCATCCCGGTGGCCCATGCCGGTGACTCGGACGAACTGGTTCGCACCGATCGCGTTTCCAGCAACAGTACATTCAGCGTGACCGCGAAGGATGTCGACCTTCGGTTCCTCCGAGCCGACATTTCCAGCAAGGCCGCCGAAGAAGAGACCAAGACCGCCGCCGCATCCGCCGAGAAGAAGAAGGTCGACGACGCCGCTGCCAAGAAGGCTGCAGCGGACAAGAAGGCTGCCGCCGACAAGAAGGCAGCAGCGGATAAGAAGGCCAAGGCCCAAGCTGCCGCCAAGAAGAAGGCAGCCGCCATCGCTGCAGCGAAGAAGGTTGACGCGGCCAAGGCCAAGACCGCCGGCTTCGCGACGGGCAGCCTGGAGGCCCCCATTCCGAACATGAACCAGACGTCAGGCTTCGGCTACCGCATCAATCCGATCACCGGCGCGGCCGGCGAACTGCACACCGGCATTGACTACGCGATGGGCTGCGGCACCCCGGTGCACGCTTCCGACGGCGGCAAGGTGGTCGAGGCAGGCTGGCAGGTGGGCGGCGGCGGAAACCGCATTGTGGTCGAGCACAGTAGCGGCCTGCAGACCACCTACAACCACCTGCAGTCGATCGGCGTCTCGCTGGGCCAAAAGGTCGCCCAGGGCGAGCGCATCGGCGAGCTGGGCACCACCGGAAACTCGACCGGCTGCCACTTGCACTTCGAGGTTGTGAAGGACGGCCAGACCGTGGATCCGGCCGGCTGGCTCTAAGCCCACAGCAACGGCGGAGCTTCCGCCACCCCGACGGCGATGCCCACCTATGCGGTGGGCATCGCCGTCGCTCGTTAAACCGGCATTGTCAGAAGCGGAGCGACGGCCAGCAGCGCCTGACGGCTCAGGCGAAGGACTGCGACGCCTTGTCCAGGGCGGAAATTTCGTCGGCAGTCAGCTCCACGTCCGCCGCAGCCATCAGATCCGGCACCTGCTGCGGCGTCCGGGCGCTGGCCAGCGGCGCGGTGATACCTGGCTTGCTGAGCAGCCAGGCGAGCGCCGCCGTCGTCATGGAGATTCCGCGGGAGGAGGCGACCGTTTCCACGGCGTCCACCACCGCAAAGCCGTTCGCGGTGAGGTAATCCCCCACCATGCCGCCACGCGGGCTGGCGTCGGCGTCGTCGTTGCTGTGGTACTTGCCGGTCAGGAAGCCAGCGGCCAGGGAGTAGTAGGGGAAGACCGAGAGGTTGTGCTGCCTGGCCAGCGGCGCGTAGCCCTGCTCGTAGTTTTTGCGGGCCACCAGGTTGTAATGCGGCTGCAGTGCCACCGGCAGCGCGAAGCCGTTTTGCCGGGCGATGGTGATCCACTCGGCGATCCGCTCCGGGGACAGGTTGGACAACCCGATCTGGCGGACCTTGCCCTCCTTCACCAAGGCATCGAAGGCGGCGGCCGCTTCGATCAGCGGCGTGCTCTCGTCGTCGTAATGGGCGTAGTACAAGTCGATGTAGTCGGTGCCCAGCCGCTGCAGCGACGCGTCGGCGGCAGCGGCGACGTTCACCGCCGACAGGCCCTGAAGCTCCGGGTGCCCACCGACTTTGGTGGCGATGACCACCGATTCCCGGTTCTTCCGCTCGGCCATCCAGCGGCCAATGATGTGTTCGGACTCGCCGCCGGTGTTTCCCGGAACCCAGGCGGAGTAGCTATCAGCGGTGTCGATGAAATTGCCGCCTGCATCGGCGAAGGCATCCAGGACCTGCTGTGAGCCGGGCTCGTCCGAGGTCCAGCCGAAGGTGTTGCCGCCCAGCGCAAGCGGGAAAATCTTGAGGTCCGAGGTGCCGATCAAGCGCATCGAGGGTCCTTTCGAGGAAAGGCGGCGGATCTTCGTCCGCCGCATCAGCGTTTAAGGATAGTGCGGCGGCAGCCGTTCCGGTCGCGAATGAGAGCGCGGTCACGCGGAAAACTTCATGTTTCCCGGGATCGGCCACCCAGCCGAGCCGCACAGACACCGGCTGCTGGCCACCGGCTCCGTTGTCCCGGCAACCTAGACTTGGTCCATGGCCGATTCGCTGACTCCGCAGCAGCGCAGCGCCAACATGGCCAAAATTCGCGGCAAGAATACTCGGCCCGAACTGGTGGTCCGGCGGCTGCTGCACGCCAAGGGGTACCGCTACCGCCTGCATGGCCGCGCCGGGAACCAGAAGCTGCCGGGCAAGCCGGATCTGGTCTTCGCGGGGCGCCGCAAGGTTATCTTCGTCAACGGCTGCTTCTGGCACGCCCACGACTGCAAGGTCGGCCAGCATGCACCGAAGTCCAACGCCGAGTTCTGGGAAACCAAACGGTCCCGGACGGCCGCCCGGGACAAGGTACAGGAGGCGGCGCTGCAAGAGGCCGGCTGGCAGGTCCTCACCGTGTGGGAGTGCGAGTTCAAAAAGGCAGGGGATCTGGCAGCGCTGGAGGACCGGCTCATGAAGTTCTTGGACTAAGCGGCCCAAGAGTCCTGCGGGCCGCGGCACGATCAGTCCGGCGCGTTCACGGCGGCGCCGCCGAGGCCGCGCATCCAAGACGGCGCGTCCAACACCGTGCATCCAAGGCGGCGCTTCAAGGCGGCCCGGCACTGGGCCAGGTATATCCGCCGACGCGGGAGCGCCCCGCCTGCTGGCATTCACCAGAGGCGAGGCGCTCCGCCGTCGTTATTTCCCGCGGTTCCCGCCCTCGGCCGCATCTTGCTGTCCGCTGCTGGTGGACCGGGCGTCGTCCGTTACTACCGGGAACGAATCGGTCATCACCGGTTGGGCCCCACCGACCATGCCGGGTTCCACCGGGCTCTCGGTGGTCGGCTTGATGTCGATGGTGCGGCGCAGCGGTTGCTCCTTGATGAACAACACCGCGATGAGCGCCACTACCGCGATCAGGGCGGATAGCTGGAAGATCAGGGCCGTGCCGTCTCCGTAGGCTGACCGCATGATCTTTGCGGCCGCGGGAGGCAAGGAAGCGAAGTCCAGCGTAGCGCCCACGCCTTCGCCGGATACCGGGATGTTGGCTTCCTGCATACCGGCGGTGGCCAGGGCATTGACCCGCCCGGCCAGCGCGGCACCCAGCACGGAGACGCCGATGGCGCCGCCGAAGGAGCGGAAGAACGCGACGGAGGCGCTGGCCGCGCCGATGTCCTTGGCCCGCACGGTGTTCTGCACGCCGAGCACCAGGTTCTGCATCAGCATGCCCATGCCCAGTCCGAGCAGCAGCAGGAAGATGCCGGCCAGCCACAGCGATGTTTGATGATCCATCATGCCAGCCAGGCCGGTGCCGCTGATCACCAGAATGGCCCCGATAACCAGAAAGCGCTTCCAGCGGCCGTAACGGGTGATCAGTTGGCCGGAGAGTGTGGCCCCAATCAGGTTTCCGGCAACCATCGGCAGCATCAGCAGCCCGGCTTCGGTCGGCGTTGCACCGCGGGCCACCTGGAAGTACTGGCCCACAAAGGTGGCCGAGCCGAACATCGCTACACCCACCGAGATAGAAGCGATGATGGACAGCGCGGTGGTGCGCTCGGTGATGATCTTCAGCGGGATGATCGGCTGTTCCGCCTTGGACTCGACCCACACCAGCAACACCAGAAGCACGACGCCGATGCCCACCATCAGCGCGCTGGTTCCGGAAAGCCACTCATAGTGGCCGGGCTGGCCGGCGAAGGAAACCCAGATCAGCAGGATGGACACGCCGGCGGTCAGCAGCACAGAACCGAGCCAGTCGATCTTGACCTGCCGGCGTTCGTGGCCCATCTTGAGGGTCTTCTGCAGCATGAACAGCGCAATCACGGCCAGCGGGACGCAGACGAAGAAGGTCCAGCGCCAGCCCAGCGGGCTGTCCACAATGAAGCCGCCCAGCAACGGGCCGCCAGCGGTGGCCACGGCCATGACGGCGCCCATATAGCCGGCGTAGCGTCCGCGTTCACGCGGCGGGATGACGGTGCCGATGATGGCCTGGACGAGCGCGGTCAGGCCACCCATCGCGGTGCCCTGGACCACACGCGCGGCCAGCAACGTGGTCATGTCCGGGGCGAACCCGGCCAGCACGGAACCGGCTACGAAGATGACGATGGACAGCTGGACCAGCAGCTTCTTGTTGTAGAGGTCGGCGAACTTGCCCCAGATCGGCGTGGTGGCAGCGTTGGCCAGCAGCGCCGCAGTAACCACCCAGGCGAAGTCGGTCTGGGTGCCGTGCAGGTCGGCGATGATGGTGGGTAGGGCGTTGCCCACGATCGTGCTGGACAGCATCGCGGTGAACAGGGCAGCCAGCAAACCAGTAAGGACTTGCAAGATCTGCTTGTGGCTCATCAGATCACCCTCTGCGGGCGTCTGCTTGGCGGCAGCCGGTCCGGCTACCGCGGCCGTGTCTTCCGGCGTGCGCTCCTTGAGCAACACGTCTGCGGTGCGGTTCGGTTCAGTGGATTTGTTCAAAGAGTCAGACTCCTGCCGGTTCGTAGCGGTGGGTTCCCGGCTTCATTGACAGGATCGAGGTGTGGAGGGTTTCGGCCAAGCGGCCGACGGCGGTGATCGCGGCTTGAGCTTCGGCCTCGGACCAATCGCCGAGCATGCCCTGCATCAGCGCGGCCCGGCGGATCGCCTCGGCCCGCATGCTGGCTTCGCCCGCCTCGGACAGCGAGATCAGCGACGCCCTGCCGTCGTCGGGGTGCGGTCTCCGGCGTACGAAACCGGAGGCCTCAAGGTCCGCAACGTGTCGGCTGAGGGCCGCCGGACCGATGCCCAGCTTGGCTGCCAACTCCGTGGCCCGCAGCTCCTCTGCTTCGCCGATGATTCGCATCACGCCTTGCAGCGCGAAGCCAGGACCGGACGGATCCGCCATGTGGTGGGTGGCCGCGCGCAAGGACCGCTGCAGGGAAAAGACGCTCGCCACCAATTCCTGGGCGGTTTTAGTTTCGACAGCCACGGCACACCTCATTCTTATACTTGCCTGAAGCAACTATAAACTTCCGTTAGTTGTCTTGGCAAACTAAATGTATGCGATCTGGCCCACTCCTGCGGCCCATCGAAGAGTCAGCAGGCGGCCTTCTCAGGGCTGAGAAGGCCGCCTGCTGATGCGTCGATTGTGAGCGCTGAGGTCAGCTGCCCAGATGTGTCGGGGCGAACATCTTGAGCAGGGTCTCCACCACGACGACGTTCGGCCCCTCCGCGGCGAAGCTCTCCTCGAGCGCGGTGCGGATGTCCTCTGGCGCTACCCGCCGGGCCGGCACGCCAAAGGACTCAGCCAGGGCGACGAAGTCGGGGCGGGCCAACTCGGTGGCGGTGGCTTTGCCGAAGGCGCCTTCCATGTATTCGCGCAGAATGCCGTAGCCGCCGTCGTCTACGATCAGCCAAGTCACCGGCAGATTGTGCTGTCGCACGGTGGCCAGCTCGCTGATCGAGTACATGGCCGAACCGTCGCCGGAGACCGCCAGCACCCGGGCGGGCTTTCCCTGGCTGGCCAGGCCCACGCTGCCGCCGATGGCGCCGGGGAAACCGAAACCGAGGCCGCCGGCACCCTGGGCGGAATGGAACTGGCCCTCGCGCGAGTCCCAGCAACTCCAGGCCCAGTAGGCGGAGATGGTCATGTCCCAGAAGGTCTGCATGCTGTCCGGGACGGCCTCGCGGATGTCCGCCATGAAGGTCCGTTCCTTGGCCAGGTCCTGGCTATCCAGCCTGGCCTGGACCTTGGCCAGCGTGTCCTTCACCAGCTGTTCGGGGGTCTGCCCGTGCCAGTCCGGCCGGTTCCGCAGCTCCCCGGAGAGGGCGTCGTCGAGCGCGTGCAACGCCTGGCCGGCGTCGGCGCGGATGCCCAGCGCCGGGCCGTTGGACTCGAGCACCCGCGGCTCGGCGTCGATCTGGATGATCCGGCCGCGCGGCTCCATGGTGAAGTAGTTGCTGGTCACTTCGCCCAGCGAGGACCCCACGACCACGAGGACGTCGGCGTCTTCCAGGACGTCGGTGACGTAGCGGTCCTCCACCCAGGACTGCAGCGACAGTTCATGGTTCCAGGGGAACGCACCGTTGCCGCCCGGCGAGCAGACCACCGGGGCGTGCAGTTTTTCCGCGATGGAAAGCAACCATGCTTCGGCCTTGCCCCGGCGGGCGCCGCCGCCGGCGATGATGGCCGGCCGCTTGGCTTCGGCGAGCCAACGCACCGCTTCCTTAACCAACTCGGTCCGCGGCGGATTATCGAACGCTTCGGCTAGCGCATCCTCAACCGGCGGCACCACGATCGGATCCAGTAGCACATTCTGCGGCACTTCCACCCAGACCGGCCCCTGCGGCGAGGAGATGGCCTCGGTCCAGGCATCCTGAATGGCCGAAGGAATGCCGGAGGCGTGCTGGATCAGCCGCTGGCTCTTGGTGACATTTGCGGCCGACGCCTTTTGATCGTCGAGCTGGTGCAGCATGCCCTTGCGGCGGGCACCGAGACCTTCCAGCGGGATCTGGCTGGCGATGACCACCATCGGCACGCCCGTGGCATAGGCTTCCTGCAGCCCGGCCAGCGAGGTCAGCGCTCCCGGGCCGGTGGAGAGGAACAGCACGCCAACTTCTCCGGTCGCGCGGGAGAATCCATCGGCGGCGAAAGCTGAGTTGTTCTCCACCCGGGAGGAGACGAAATGCAGCGAAGACCGGGACAACGCGTCAAACAAGCCCAAGGCGTGCTGCCCCGGAATGCCGAACACCGTCGTCGCGCCCAAAGCGCTGAGTGTTTCGACGACGAGGTCCCCGCCGTTGCGCACGGCCGGTTCGACAGGCCCGGCGTGGGCCGCCCCTGCTCCGGGAAGTGCCCCGCTTTTCGGCGCCGTCACTCGAAGGACCCCTGAGGCTGCGCTTCGCTGCCCTGAGGCTGCAGCGGCCGCTCGGCCCGCAGTGCCTGCGCCGCGTAACCGTTGCCGGAGCCGCCGCCAGCCGCGTTGTCGGCCATCAAAGAGACCAGTTCGTAGGCCACGTGGCTGCCGGCCACCCCGGTGATTTCGGCGTGGTCGTACGCCGGGGCCACTTCCACCACATCGGCGCCGATGAGGTTCATGCCCCGGAAGCCGCGGATGATTTCCAGCAGCTCGCGGCTAGTGATGCCGCCGGCTTCCGGCGTGCCGGTGCCGGGCGCGTGGGCCGGGTCCAGCACGTCAATGTCAACGGAGAGATAGAGCGGGGTGTCGCCGATCCGGTCGCGCAGCTTCGCCACCACGTCTCGGACGCCTTCGTAGTAGACGTCGGCGCTGGTGACGACGCCGAAGCCGAAGCGGTGGTCGTCGTCGAGGTCCTTCTTACCGTAGAGCGGGCCGCGGGTTCCCACATGGCAGATGGATTCGGTGTCCAGGATGCCTTCCTCCACCGCGCGGCGGAACGGCGTGCCGTGGGTATATTCGGCGCCGAAGTAGGTGTCCCAGGTGTCCAGGTGCGCGTCGAAGTGCAGCATGGCCACCGGTCCGCCGGCGCGCTCGGCAGCCGCCCGAAGCAGCGGCAGGGCAATGGTGTGGTCGCCGCCGATGGTGACCAGCTTGGTGCCGGTGGCGGTCAAATCCAGCGCGTTCTGCTGGATGGTGTCGATGGCCTCATTGATATTGAACGGGTTGACGGCCATGTCGCCGGCGTCTGCCACCTGGACCTCTTCGAACGGACTGAGGTCCCAGGCAGGGTTGTAGGGGCGCAGCAACCGCGAGGCCTCGCGCACATGGTTGGCGCCGAAGCGCGCGCCCGGGCGGTAGGAAACGCCGGAATCGAAGGGAACACCGACGACGGCGATGTCCGCCTGCTGCACCTGGTCCAGCCGGGGCAGCCGGGCGAAGGTGGCGGCGCCGGCGTAGCGCGGGATGCGGGACGAGTCGATCGGGCCGAGGTGGCCGTTGGCTTCCACACGAAGCTCTTCCATGGTTCTCCTTCGATGCGGCGCGGACGGCGCAGGCGGTTACGCAGCGGCGTCCGGCGCGTGGCAATGTTGTCCAATGTGCAACATCTGTTGCCTGAAATGGTATTTGTGGTGCCGGTAACAGTCAAGGTTGCCCGGCTTGGCCGGATTCGCTGCGCAAGACCGGGTCAGCCCACCGGCCCGGGAACCATGCCCGCCGCGGCGTAGAGCGGGTCAGCCCACCGGCCCGGGCACCATGCCTGCCGCGGCGCAGACCGGCTCAGCGGGCAGCGGCAGGAACCAGAGTCCAGGTGACGATGGCTTCCTCGTCGGTTTCATTGATCCACGTGTGCGGCTCGCGGCCGGAAAATGAGATGGTGTCGCCGGCGGCAAGTTCATAGCGTTCGGAGGTGAAAACCAAGGTTATGCGCCCAGCAATCACGTGAAGGACATCCACATCGCAGTCCACCGAGTAGAGGTCTGTTTCGCCGCGGCCGCGCGGTGCGATCACGGCGCGGATGATCTGCAGTCGGCGTTCGTGCCGCGCGGTCAGCAGTTCCTCCTTAATGCCTTCGCCGCCCAGGTTGATCCGCGGACCCTGCCCTGCGCGCGAGAGATGCGTTTCAGGCATGGAGAAGAGATCGCCGATGGAGATGGAGAGCACCTGACACAGGGTGACCAACGATGCGACGGACGGCGAGGTCAGGTCGCGCTCCACCCGGCTGAGGAAGCCCTTGGTGAGCCCAGTGGAATCCGCAACCTGCTCAATCGTCATGCGCTGGCCTTGGCGAGCTGCACGGATCCGGGATCCGATGGCCACCGGGTCGTTGCTGGGTTCGACGGGCAGTGCCTTCACTAAACGTCCTTCTCGGGCCAGTGTGGATGGGACAGGTACGGTTGATGGGACAGCTACACGGCGTTGATGGGACAGCGGCGGCCGGAAAGACGGACTGCTGCCGCGACCGCCCAAAGTTGACGTGTGCCACAGAGCACAAATAGCTTAACACTCAACACTTGTTGCCTGACAGGCAATTTCCTATATTTCTTCTGGCGTCAGAATACTTCCCTCCCCCCTTGGAGTCCCCGATGGAGAGTCAAACCGTCAACGTCGTCATTGTGGTGGCCTATCTGGCCGCCATGCTGCTCTTCGGCTGGTGGGGCAAATCCCGCACCAAGAACACCAGCGATTACTTGGTGGCCGGCCGCCGGCTCGGCCCCTTCCTCTACACCGGAACGATGGCCGCTGTGGTGCTGGGCGGCGCCTCCACCGTGGGCGGCGTGGGCCTAGGCTACAAGTGGGGCATCTCCGGGATGTGGCTGGTGGTCGCCATCGGCTCCGGCGTGCTGCTGCTGAGCCTGCTTTTTGCGCCGACCTTGCAGAAGCTGAAGATCTACACCGTGGCGCAGATGCTCACGCTGCGTTACGGCGTGCACGCCACCAAGGTATCCGGCATCGTGATGCTGGCCTACACGCTGATGCTTTGCGCCACCTCCACCGGCGCGTATGCCACCATCATGGTGGTCCTCTTCGGCTGGGAGCGTTGGCTGTCCATTGCGGTGGGCGGTGCGATTGTGCTGATCTACTCCACGGTGGGCGGCATGTGGTCCATCACGCTGGCGGACATGGCCCAGTTCATCATCAAGACCGTCGGCGTGTTCCTGCTGATGCTGCCGTTCACGTGGTCGGCCGCCGGCGGGTTGGACGGTATCCGCGAGCGGGTCAACACGGAGTTCTTCTCGCTCACCGGCATCGGCGGGCAGACCATCATTACCTACTTCGTGGTGTACACCCTGGGCCTGCTGATCGGCCAGGACATCTGGCAGCGCGTCTTCACCGCCCGCACCCCCAAGGTGGCCCGCTGGGGTGGCGCGACGGCCGGCGTCTACTGCATCCTCTATGGCGCCGCCGGCGCACTGATCGGCATGGCCGCGTCGGTAGCGCTGCCCGCCATTGAAGTTGAGGATGACGTTTACGCCGATGTGGCGATGAACCTTCTCCCCATCGGCATCGGCGGCATTGTGCTGGCCGCCGCCGTTGCGGCGATGATGTCGACGGCGTCCGGCTGCCTGATTGCCGCCGCCACCGTGGCACGTGCGGACGTGGTGCCCTTCGTGGCCTCGTGGTTCGGGAAGCACGTCCACTACGACCATGAGAACACCGAACACGACGTAGCCGGCAACCGCTGGTGGGTCTTCGGTCTGGGAGCTGTCTCGATCCTGCTGGCCATCGTGGTGCAGGATGTGGTGGCAGCCCTCACCATTGCCTACGACATTCTGGTGGGCGGCCTGCTGGTAGCAATCCTGGGCGGGCTGGTTTGGCGCCGCGGCACCGGACTGGGAGCTGCATGGTCCATGGCGGCCGGCACAGTCGTCACGCTGACCACCATGATCGTTTTGGAAATCAACGCGGAGGAACAGTACGGCGGCGTCTACGCCAACGAGCCCATTTACTATGGCCTGGTTGCCTCCGCCCTGACCTACCTTGGGGTGTCGCTGCTCTCGAAGCCCACCGACGCCGCCGTCAGGCTGGCCTGGGACCGCCGGGTTGCCGGACAGTCGCTGGAGGAAGTTCCGGTTGAGGGGCCCGACGAGGTCGCCTCGCGCTGACCGCGATCGCCCAGCTACTCCCCCGCGCCCCGGAACCCGTCCAGGTTCCGGGGCGCGGTTGTGCCGCTGGCAAACAGCTACAATGGAGGTTGCGAAGGGGAGTAGCTCCACCGCCGCGCGGCAACGCGCACGAGCGTGGAGGCCTGTCGACATACTGGCCAGCATGAGCGGCCCGGCAGTCCACCTGGGCGCACGGAAGGGCACAGCCTGATCCTGCGCAGAGGCGAGCGAGACCTTCGGTCAGTTGATAGTTAACTGACCGGAGATCATTGAACCGTCTCCGGTCCGACTCAGGAGCAGCGTGACAACGAGCCCCGATCCAGCCGGCCCCAACCCTCTGGACCCCCAGCACGACGGCCAAGCAACGCCGTCGAAATCCGACATTAGGCTATGGCGCCGCTATCTGGCCGACGAACGAGCCGAAGCCGCAATCTACCGTGATTTGGCCCAGCGCCGCGACGGCGAAGAACGCGAAATCCTGCACGCGCTGGCCGAGGCGGAAGGCCGGCACGAAAAGCACTGGCGCGATCTGCTGGGCGAGCACGGCACGCAACGGCTCCGTCCGTCCTTCCGCCGGACCGTGCTGCGTTTCCTGGCCCGCCGGTTCGGCTCGGTGTTCGTGTTGGCCCTGGCACAGCGGGCCGAGAGCCGCTCCCCCTACGCGACCGAGCCCGCCGCCACCGAGGCCATGGCCGCCGACGAACTGATCCACGAAGAGGTCATCCGCGGCCTGGCCACCCGCGGCCGGGCACGACTCTCCGGCAACTTCCGCGCCGCGGTCTTCGGCGCGAACGACGGCCTGGTCTCCAACCTGGCGCTGATCATGGGCATCGGCGCCACCGGCGTTTCCAGCGGGTTCATTCTGTTCAGCGGCTTCGCCGGCTTGCTGGCCGGCGCACTGTCCATGGGTGCCGGTGAATACGTGTCCGTCCGATCCCAGCGCGAGTTGCTCTCCGCGACCCGGCCCACCCAGATCACGCTGCAGGCGGCACCCGATCTGGACCTGAACGCCAACGAACTGGTGCTGGTGTACCGCGCCCGCGGCATGACACCGGAAGCAGCCGAGCACCGCGCCGCGGAACGGATGGGCTATCTGGACTGCGACTGTGATCCGAGCCTGTCCCTGCAGCCGGCGGAAACCTACGCCAACGACTATCAGGAGATCGGCACCGGCTGGAATGCCGCCGTGTCCAGCTTCCTGTTCTTCTCCTCCGGGGCCCTGATCCCGATCCTGCCGTACATCTTCGGCCTCCAAGGCACCGCGGCAGTGGTGGTCGCGCTGATCTTGGTCGGTCTGGCACTGCTGGTGACCGGTGGAATTGTCGGGCTCCTCTCCGGTGCTTCACCGTTCAAGCGCGGCCTGCGGCAGCTGGCGATTGGTTTCGGCGCGGCGCTGGCCACCTACTTGTTGGGCTCGCTCTTCGGCACCGCCACGGCCTGATCCCCGGCCCCGGCTAGCTGGTTCACTTGCCGGTCATCCTGTGGACATCTACCGTTTGCCTCGCAGCTTGGTTACTGTATGGCAAGCGGGGCAACGACGCTCCCGCTGTCCGCCATGCGAGGGGGACCATGAGCTGGCCGCCGACCGACGGCCCGGGCGAGGCGCCGGGTCCCGGTCGGAACGTGCCCAGATCCTTCACCAGGCAGGTGCCGCACGGGGCCCCGACCGAATCCGGCGGAGGACCGGGGTCCGGTGCCGCCACGGAAAAGGCGGAGACCTGGGTCAACCCGACGGCGCGGCAGGGCCCGTTTCCGTGGCAGCATTCCGTCCGGCCGCTGCCCCCGTGGCACGTCTCCGTCCCCGGTCCGGAGCTGAAGGCCAGGAGCGGTCCGACGCCGTTCGGCAAGCTGATCCTGTTCGCGGCCGTGGCGGGACTGGTGGCTTGGGCGTTCATCTGGCTGGCCCAGCCGCGGCTCGCGTCGGCGGTGCCACCCAGCGGAGCGGCCAACGGCGTCCCATTCGACGGCGGGTCCACGGCTGAGGGCTTGGGCCACGGCGGGTTTCCGCCGTCGGGGGTCGACATCGCTGAGGCGCCGCTGGGCGTTCCGGCGCCGCTGTACGAGGAGAGCAATTCGTATCGCTTCCTCGCCTCGCCAACCGAGGGTCAGGACTACATCGCCTACGACCCGTGCCGTCCGATCCGCTACGTGGTCCAGGCGGCGGATTCCCCCGTGGGCGGCACTGACCTTGTTCATCAAGCGGTGAAACAGGTTTCCAACGCCACCGGCCTGCAGTTCATCTACGAAGGAACGACCAGCGAGCAGCCCACCGAGAAGCGCCCGTCCTACCAACCGGAACGCTACGGCGAGCGCTGGGCCCCGGTGCTGATTGCCTGGTCCGATCCCGACCACAGCCCCGCCCTGGTTGGCCCTACCATTGGCCTGGGCGGAAGCGGCTGGGCCTCGCGGGGCGGGGTGTCCGCCTACGTTTCCGGCCAGATCGAGCTGGACACGCCGCAGTTCCGCCAGCTGCTCGGTGCTCCGGCTGGAAAAGATGCAGCCCGGGCCATCATCATGCACGAACTGGGCCACCTGATCGGGCTGGACCACGTGGATGACCCCAACCAGCTGATGTACGCCCAGGCCTCGCACGACATCCTGGAATTTGCCGACGGGGACCTCTCCGGCCTGTCCTTGCTGGGCCAAGGCGAGTGCGTTCCCGAGCTATAGGACGTCGCTAGAGCACGTCCAGGGCCTGGTCCACGGTATCCACCAAATGCACCGAATCTTCCATATCGCGGCCGCGGGCCAGCGCCTGCAGCAGCGGCCAGGCCGGAAGCTCCTCGGTCCAGTATTTCCGCCCCACCAGCACCATCGGCGAGAGCGCTTCGGGGGTAGCGTAGTAGTTTTCGCAGGCGTCCTGGAAAATTTCCTGCACGGTGCCGCCGGCGCCGGGCAGGAAAACGATGCCGCCGTCGCAGCGCTGCAGCAGCACCGCCTCGCGGACGGCGTTGCCGAAGTACTTCGCAATGTGGGTGGCGAAGAGGTTCGGCGGTTCGTGGCCATAGTGCCATGTGGGAATGCCCAGATTGACGACGCCGGTGCCCGCCTGCGCGAGCACGTCGGCTGCGGCGCGGGCCCAGTCAGTCACGGATGGCCGGAACCCGGGGACCAGGGCCAGCCGGTCCAGGGCAGCCGCAAACTCGTCGTCGCCGGTCGCTGACAGGTAGGCGCCGAGGTTGGCTGCCTCCATGGCACCGGGCCCACCGCCAGTCGCCACGGCATAGCCCGCCTTGGCGAGGAGTCTGCCCAGCCGGGCGGCGCGGTCATACGTTGCGCTCCCCCGCGCGGCAGCATGCCCGCCCATCACCCCTACCATTTTGCTGTCGGCAAACACCGTGCCGGCCAAAGCTTCCATCGCGTCGCCGACGGCATGGTCATGCAGGCTCGCGGCCAGGGTGGCATCCAGATCGCGACGGGTGGCGGTCCGCGACGACCAGGCGTACACCTGCGCGTCCAGCGTGGCTTCGTACGGCCCGGTCTCCAGCCCGCTGTAAAGCTCGGCGGCCGTGTAGACCTGGCTGCGGTACGGATCGAACGGGACACCCGGCAGCGTCGGAAAGATCAGCGCTCCGTGGCGGTGCAGCCAGTCCTCGGTGGCGGGCTCAAAATCACAGCCTAGGAACACAGCGCCGGCCGGATCCAAGCTGCGCAGGGCCTCGGAGCGCGCGGTGAGGTCCACCGATTGGAAGTGCCAGCCGTCCATCGACGGCTGGCTGTCGCCGGACGGTTTCCGGGCAATAAGCCGGTCGAAGTCCTCCAGCGACTCGATCTCGACGACGCGCGGTTGCTGATGAAGTGCCGCTGATGTGTCCATTCAGGCAAGCATAACCACGGGGGCCGGGCCGCCCGCCGCGCTGCGGGAGCGGGTCGGTGCGGCGGGCGTGCTACCGGTTGCTGGCTTCGGCTCGTCGCAGGTCGGTGTTCGCCGGATGGTTGCCCTCGGTCTCGGCGGTGATCATCACGTTCCCCTCCGAGAGTGCCTCCGGCATGACATCCGGTTCCAGCGTCGTGGCCAACGGCTTTTCCACTACGAACAGGCAGAGCACGGTCGCGGCCAGGGCCAGCGGAACCATCCAGAGGAACAGCGGCATCAAGGCTTCGTTGTAGGACGCGACGATCACGTCATGCACGGGTGCCGGGAGGTGCTCCACCATGTCCGGAGTCAGCGAGTTGCCGCCGCCGGTGGCTGCGACCGCGGCGGACGGCAGCCTATCGGTCAGCAGATCGACGAGCCGGTGGGCGAACAGACTGCCGACGACGGCCGAACCGAGCGTGGCGCCGATCTGGCGGAAGAAGTTGTTCGCCGCCGTCGCCGTGCCCACCTGCCGCAGCGGGAAGGAGTTCTGCACGATGAGCACCAGGATCTGCATGTTCAGGCCCAGGCCAAGACCAAGCAGTCCCAGGTAGACGCAGAGCACCCACACTCCGGTATCCGCATGAACAAAGCTCATCAGCAGCAAGGCCACGCCCACGATGGCGGAGCCAACCACCGGCATCCACTTGTAGCGGCCGGTCTTGGACACCAGGACGCCGGAGATCATTGACGAAGCCAGCAGTGCAGCCATCATAGGAATCATGAGCATGCCGGCAGCGGTAGCAGATACCCCGGTGGCCATCTGGAAGTAGGTGGGCATGTAGCCGAGCGCGCCGAACATGGCCACGGAGACAAACAGGCCCGCGATGGTGGTCATGATGAAGTTGCGGTCGCGGAACATGGACATCGGAATGATCGGCTCGGCCGTCTTCCGCTCCACCAGCACAAACCCGACGGCGGCCAGCACCGTCCCGGCGATCAGCCCGATGATCATCGGATCCGACCATGCATAGGTGCTGCCGCCCCAGCTGCTCACCAAAACGAGTCCGGTAGTGGCAGCCGCCATCAGCAGCATGCCCCAGAAATCCAGCTTCGGCCGCACCGTAACCGGACGCGACTTCAGGAAGAACAGGGCGCCAATCAGCGCCAAAGCGCCCACCGGGAGATTGATCCAGAAGGCCCAGCGCCAACCCGGCCCCTCAGTGAACCAACCACCCAGCAGCGGGCCCACGACGGAGGAAAACGCAAAGACGCCGCCCATCGCGCCCATGTACTTGCCCCGTTCCCGGGCGGGAACGACGTCGGCGATGATGGCCTGCGAAAGGATCATCAAGCCGCCACCACCCAGGCCCTGGACCACGCGGGAGGCAATCAGCCAGCCCATGTCCGGTGCCAGGGCACCGATCACCGAACCGATCAGGAACACGATGATCGCGCCGACCAGCAGATACTTGCGGCCAATCTGGTCGCCCAGCTTGCCGTAGATGGGCATCATGATGGTGGCCGCCAAGATGTAGGCGGTGATCACCCAGAGCATCAGGTTGGCGCCGTTCAACTCGCCCACGATGGTGGGCAGTGCGGTCGCCAGGATGGTCTGGTTTAGCGCGGCCAGCAACATGGCCATCATCAGCGCGACGAACACCAGCAGCAGGTTGCCGTGGCTGTGGCCATGCTGACCCGGCTGGGACGGGTTGGATGCCGCGCGACGCTGTTGCGTCTGCAAGCTATCGTTCTTCATTCGGATTCCTTCAGGACTGCACGCAGCAGGGCCAAGCTGTGCTCGAGCGCCTCCGTCTGCGATTCCAGGGTGGGTTGGGACATCGTTTTTTGCATGGCAAAGCGGAGCGCGGTGCCCGCCGTCATCACGAGCATGCGGACAGCGTCTTCGGGGGTGTACTGCCCGCCGACGGGGTGTGCGGCCAAAGTCCGTTCAGCATCCGCGAGCCGGTCGGACCCGGCCAGCAGTTCGGAGACAGCCGTAGTCACCAGCTGCTCCACTTTGACCACGTACTGGACGCGGCGGTGCAGCAGGTGCGGGTACTTGTGGAGGATCCGGTGGCGGATCGCATCGTCCCCGCCCTGAATGGAACGAGTGACTGCCAGCATCAGCTTGGCGACTTCGTCCAGCAGGTTCGCGTGGACGTCGAATTCGGCGAGCATGGCCTCGTCAAGCACCGGCTCCCGCAGGCCCAGCACTGCGTCTTCCTTGCACGGAAAGTAATTGAAAAACGTGCGCGGCGAAACCCCGGCAGCGTTAGCTACCCCGTCAACGGTGACGCCCTCTATTCCGCCTTCCAGTGCCGCCTGAGCAGCGGCATCATGCAGCGCGGCCCAGCACTCAGCGCGCTTACGCTCACGCAGGGAATTTAGTTGACTCACCGAACCAGTGTGCCAGCGGCCGGACGGCTTACACAAGCGCAAACTTGCACTCCTGCAAAACTTAGACCAACGTCACACCCGGCCCCGACGTCAAGCAGGGATCGGCACGTCTGAGCGCGCACCGCCGAACGGGGAGCAAGTCAGCGGAAGCGTAGGGCTGGATGATTTCTACAAGCGCGCATCGCCGAACCACGGGTCAGCGAGAATCTCTCAGGCGTGGGGCAGATTCAGAAGCGCCCATAGCCGCACGACAAACGAGCGAAGCATGTTCGGAGGGATGAGTGGTTTCCATAAGCGCGCATCGCCGAACCAGGACCGGCGAGATGTCTCAGGGGTTGGGCAGCTTTCATAAGCACGCATCGCCGAGCGAGGAACGAGCGAGGTGTCTAAGTGCGTTGAAAGCTACCCAACCCAACTGAGGACTAGCGAAGAACTACCGTCCGGTTCCCGTGCAGGATCACCCGTCCCTCGCAGTGCCACCTGACCGCATTCGTCAGCGCCTTGCACTCCGTATCGCGGCCGGCGGCCACCAGATCCTCGGGACCGAACGTATGGTTGACCTCCACTGTCTGCTGGGCGATGATCGGGCCCTCGTCCAGCTCGGCGTTGACATAGTGGGCGGTGGCGCCGACGGTCTTGACGCCCTTTTCATACGCCTGGTGGTAGGGCTTGGCGCCCTTGAAACTCGGCAGGAACGAATGGTGGATGTTGATGGTACGCCCGGTCAGTTCCCGGCTGAGGTGGTCGCTGAGCACCTGCATGTAACGGGCCAACACCACCAACTCCACGTCGTGCGCGTCGATCAGCTCCAGCAGTTCGGCTTCCGCGGCAGGTTTTGTTTCCGGCGTGACCGGCACATGGTGGTAGGGAATGTTGTGCCACTCCACCAGCCCCTTGTGGTCCAGGTGGTTGGAGACCACGGCGACGATCTCCACCGGCAGCTCCCCCATCCGCGAGCGGAACAGCAGGTCGTTCAGGCAGTGCCCGAACTTGGAAACCATCACCAGCACCCGCCGCTTGCGGCCCTTCGGTTCCAGCTGCCAGGCCATCCCGTACTGCTCGGCCAGCGGCGCAAAGGCGGCGCGCAACTCCTCGGTGGATGTTCCGGTGCCGCTCTGCCCGGCGAAGTCCGTGCGCATGAAGAAATGCCCGGCCCGCCGGTCGTCGAACTGATTGAGCTCCTGGATGGTCTGCCCGTGCTCCACCAGGAAGCCGGAGACGGCGTGCACCAGGCCCAGCCGCTCCGGGCAGTCAAGCGTCAGGATGTGCTCATTGTGGTTCGGCATGGTGCTACCTCGTTCTCCTTCAGCATTCAATAACGTTCACGGCCAGTCCGCCGCGGGACGTCTCCTTGTATTTGGCCTTCATGTCCGCCCCGGTATCGCGCATGGTTTTGATCGCCATGTCCAGGGAGACCCGGTGGTCGCCGTCGCCGGCCAGCGCCAGCCGCGCCGCGTTGATGGCCTTCACGCTGGCGATGGCATTCCGCTCGATGCACGGAATCTGCACCAGGCCGCCCACCGGATCGCAGGTAAGGCCCAGGTTGTGCTCGATGCCCACCTCGGCGGCGTTTTCCACCTGCTCGGGAGTCCCGCCGAGCACCGCACAGAGAGCCCCGGCTGCCATCGAGCAAGCCGAACCGACCTCGCCCTGGCAGCCGACCTCGGCGCCGGAGATCGACGCGTTGGTCTTGAACAGGATGCCGATGGCTGCCGCGGTGAGCAGGAAGTCCACTACCTTGTCGTCGTCGGCGCCGGGCACGAACCTGGTGTAGTAGTGCAGCACTGCGGGCAGGATTCCGGCCGCCCCGTTGGTGGGGGCGGTGACAATGCGCCCGCCGGAGGCGTTCTCCTCGTTGACCGCCAGCGCGTACAGGTTCACCCATTCCATCGCCCACAGTGGGTCCGCATCCGGCGTGCCGTCCGCGACACGTGCCGCCTCGGCGGCGCGCAGCCTGCGCCGCAGCCCCGGAGCACGACGACGGACCAACAGTGATCCGGGCAGCCTCTCCTCGGTGCGGGTGCAGCCGTTTTCCACGCATTCCTGCATCACCGCCCAGATCCGCAGCAGCTGAGCCCGCAGCTCGGCTTCGGTCCGCCAGGTCAGCTCGTTCGCCAGCATCACGCCGGCAATGGAGGTCCCGGCCTCCCGGCAGCGGGCCAGCAGTTCGGCGCCGCTGCTGAACGGATACGGGATCTGGCCGCCGTCGGCCGCATCAGGCAGGGTCGCCTCGGCGGCGCCGGTAGCGTTGTCAGCCGCCGCGGCCTGCTCGGCCGCTTCGGCTTCTTCAGCCGGCACCACGAACCCGCCGCCCACCGAATAATAGGAGGATTCACGCACCGGCGAGCCATCGGCGTCGTACGCGGTGAAGGTCATCCCATTGGGGTGGGCCGGCAGCGAGCGGCGGCGGTGCAAAACCACATCCGCCGCCCGGTCGAACACCACCGGGTGCCTGCCTGCCAACTGCAGCTTCCGCCCCTCGGCCGCCTCCGCCACCTGCGCATCGGCCGTGTCGGGGTCGACCGACTCCGGGTCCTCGCCCTGCAGGCCCAGGACCACCGCCTTGTCCGACCCGTGCCCGACGCCGGTGGCACCGAGCGAGCCGAACAGCTCCGATTTGACCCGGGCCACCGAATCCAGCAGCCCGTCCTCAGCCAGCGACTCGGCAAACTGCCGCGCGGCCCGCATCGGACCGACCGTGTGCGACGACGACGGCCCGATGCCGATCGAGAACAAGTCCAGCGCGCTCAGTGCCATCTCAATCAACCTCGGGCGCAGCGAACTCCGTCATCGCGTCCAGCAGCCACCGGGCGGTGAAGTCGGCGAACGATGCCCGCGGCATGATCCGGTAGACCGGGCCGCCCTCACGCTCAGCGGTCTGCCACAGCAGCACCGGCACCGTGGCCAGCTGCGTGCTGAGCGCTGTGCCGGGTCCGAAGACCCGGGGATGCAGGTCCGCGTGGCAGCCCTTTTCCAGCACCAGTCGGGCCGACGGTCCGGACAGCTCCAGGGTGGTGCGATTGGCCGACAGATCGACGACGGCGCCCGGGTGGCTGCCGAGCGCGGCAGTCAGTTCCGCGGCGGCTGCCGATCCGTCCGGGGCGACCAGCAGGTACTCGTCCGGTCCCAGCCAGAGCACCGCGGTGCCCTCCGGGTCGCCGGTGACCTGGCCAACCTTGCCGGGCAACGGCACTCCGGCGGCGGTCTCAATGGCGGCAGCGGCGGCCGAACCGGGCTCGGCACGCAAGCCCACCATGGTCAGGAACGGGACTTCGCGCAGCGCCACGCCGCGTTCGCCCGCCACCTCGCCGCCCCGGATGGCTTCTGCCAAGTGGGCCAGCGGGCTGCGCCGCAGTTGGACCGGCTGACCGGCCCGCGTCGAATTGTGTACGGACTGTTCCATCAGTTGCTCAGCCATCTCGGCGGCTTCCTTCCGGGTCGAAGAGTACGGTGTCTGCCACGGTGACCTCCACCAGCTTGCCGTCCAGCGGGGCCAGCAGGGTTTCGCCAATGCGGTCGCGGCCGTTCTTGATCAGCGCCAGGCCGAAGGTGCGGCCCAGGGCGGCGCTGCGGTAGCTGGAGGTCACGTGGCCCTCCATCGGCACGGGCGCCTCGGCCGGGGCGACCCGGGTGCCCTGCTTGACCAACTGCGACCCTTCGGGCAGCAGCACGTCCTGGTCCACCGGGAGCACACCGACCAATTGCTTGCGGTCGGGACGCACGTTGTCGGCCCGGCTGTAGGAGCGATTGCCCACAAAGTCCTTGGCCTTGGAGACGATCCACTCCATGCCGGCGTCCTGCGGGGTCACGGTGCCATCGGTGTCCTGGCCCACGATGATGAAGCCCTTTTCGGCGCGCAGCACGTGCATGGTCTCGGTGCCGTAGGGGGTGATGCCGTACTCGGCGCCGGCCTCGGCCACCGCATCCCACACAGCCCGGCCGTACCAGGCGTCCACGTTGATTTCGAAGGCGAGTTCGCCGGAGAAGGAGATCCGGCAGATCCGCGCCGGAATGCCGTTGGCCAGCGTGACGTCGCGGAAGTCCATGAACGCGAAGGCCTCGTTGGAGACGTCCAGTTCCGGCGCCAGCTTCGCCACTACCGCCCGCGACTTCGGCCCGACAACGGCTACTGTGGCGAACTGCTCGGTGACCGACGTGCAGACCACGTCCAGTTCCGGCCACTCGGTCTGCAGCCATTCTTCGAACCAGTCCAGCACCTTTGCCGCACCGCCGGTGGTGGTGGTCAGCAGGAACCGGTCCTCGGCCAGGCGCATGACGGTGCCGTCGTCGAAGATCATTCCGTCCGGTGTGCACATCACGCCGTAGCGGCATTTGCCCACCTTCAGCTTGGTGTAGCCGTTGGTGTAGATCCGGTTCAGGAATTCGGCCGCGTCCTTGCCGCGGACCTCGATCTTGCCCAGGGTGGTGGCGTCCATGAAGCCCACCGAGGAGCGCACCGCGGCACACTCGCGCAGCACGGCGGTCTCCATGTCCTCGCCGGGCTTCGGGAAGAACCACGGACGCTTCCACTGGCCCACGTCCTCGAACTCCGCCCCGCTGGCCACATGCCACTCGTGCATCGGGGTCAGCCGCGCCGGATCGAAGAGTTCGCCGCGCTTGCGTCCGGCGAGCGCCGCGAAGGCGACCGGCGTGTAGGGCGCACGGTAGGTGGTGGTGCCGATCGAGCCGATGTCCCCGCTCTTGAGCGCATGCCCGATCACGCCGATCACGTTCACACCGGAGGTCTTGCCCTGTTCGTCGCCGGTGGAGATGGAGGTGTAGCGCTTGACGTGCTCCACGCTGCGCATGCCGGCTCCGGTGGCCCGCAGCACGTCGGCCACGGTCTGGTCCCGGTGCAGGTCCACGAAATGGCTGCGCCAGTCCGGCTCGCCACCGTCTTCGACTGCGGCCGGCACCAGCCACAGCTGGCGGAATTCGCCCGCTGCGGCCTTCCGGTCTTCCGCGGACAGAACGACGGCGGCGCCCGGCTCAGCGTGATCCGTCGCCTCGGCCTCGTGTGCCGGGAATCCGGCGGCCTGCGTTGCAGCACGGCCCGCGGCCGCACCTTCAAGCACGCAGTGCTCGGTGTCGAAGGTGCCGTTCAGCGCACCGGCCACTTGCTGGCCGGCCACCGGAGCCACCGGCACGAACGCGGCAAGATCCTCGTCCCAGCGGGACTTGCCCTGGCGCTGGCTGTGCAGGTGGATGGTGGGAGTCCAGCCGCCGGAGACAGCCAACAGATCGCACTCGATCCGACGGGTAGCGCCGGCGGGAGCACCGCCGTCGTCAAGGGCGCTTACCGTGACGGCGGAGATCCGGCCGCCGTCTCCGGCGCCCTCGGTGTCCACCACGGCGGAACCGGTGATCACCTCGACGCCGGACTCGCGGGCCGCCGTCGCCTTGGCGGACAGCTCGGCGCGGGCGTCCACCACGGCGGAGACGGCGAGGCCCGCGGCCTGCAGGTCCGCTACGGCGTCGTAGACACTGTCGTTGGTGGTGAAGAAGACCGCTGCGCGGCCCGGGGCCGCGGCGTAGCGGTTGACGTAGCTGCGCACCGCGCCGGCCAGCATGACGCCGGGCCGGTCGTTGTTGGCAAAGGTGACCGGCCGCTCCAGGGACCCCGGCGCGAGCACAATCTGCTGGGCCCTGATGTGCCAGAGCCGGCTGCGCGAAACACCTTCCGGAGCGTCACCCAGATGGTCGGTGCGGCGCTGGCTGGCCAGCAGGTAGTTGGAGTCGTAGCTGCCAAAGGCCACGGTGCGGCGCAGCAGTGTGCAGTCCTCGGCCGCGGCGAGCTCGGCCAGCACGTCCGCGGTCCACTCGGCTGCAGGCTTGCCCTCGATCAGCTGGCCGGGTGCGGACAGCAGCGAGCCGCCGAATTCGGTGTCCTGCTCGATCAGGATCACCCGGCCGCCGCCGCGGACGGCTTCCCGGCCGGCTGCCAGGCCGGCCGGGCCGGAGCCGACAATCACCACGTCGGCGTGGACGTATTTCTTGTCGTAGCGTGCGGTGTCGTCGCGCGGATCCAGCGTGCCCAGCCCGGACAGGTAGCGGGCCTGCAGCCCGTCACGCAGTTCCACGGTGGTGGCGGTCAGCATGGATTCGTCGACCGGGTTGGCCGGGCCGGAGGCGGACACGTGGATCAGCGCGTTGGCCTCTTCCACGCCGGCGCTCATGATGCCGCGCGGGCGGTCCAGGTACATGGAGTTCCCGCAGCGGATCACGCCGTTGGCCAGCAGCGCGCTGGCCACGGTGTCGCCGCGGTAGCCGGTGTAGGCGGTGCCGTCCACCGTGAAGCTCAGTTCGGCACTGCGGTCGACGCGGCCGCCATCGGCCAGGCGATGGGTCTGGGTGGTGCTCACTTCGCGGCTCCTTCCGGTGCGGTTGACGGTGTGGTTGCAGTTGCCGGGGTGGCACTGGCCTGGGCGGCGAGCGCGGCCAGGTCCGGCTGTGGTTCGCCGGCCTTGTAGACGGCCTTGATTTCGTAGCTGACGGTGTCGCGGACGGCGTTGAACCAGCGTCGGCAGCCGCCGGAGTGGGACCACCGCTCGGCGAAGAGGCCCTTGCGGTTCTCCCGGTAGAACAGGTACTGGGCCCATTCCCGGTCGCTCAGTGCGTGCGGGTCGGCGGGGTAGGCCACATGTGCCTGGCCGCCGTAATGGTATTCGGTTTCATCGCGTGGCCCGCAGTAGGGGCATTCGATCAGGATCATCGAGGAAGTCCTTCCTAGTGGGCCACGGCAGCGGCGCCGTGTTCGTCGATCAGGTGGCCGGTTTCGAAGCGCTCCAGCGCGAACGGTGCGTTCAGCGGATGCGCTTCTCCGGTGGCGATGGTGTGGGCGAAGGTGTAGCCGGCGCCCGGAGTGCCCTTGAAGCCGCCGGTGCCCCAGCCGCAGTTGACGAACATGCCGTCCACCGGCGTCGGGCCGATGATCGGCGAGGCGTCCAGAGTGGTGTCCACGATGCCGCCCCAGGTCCGCAGCAGGTGTGCGCGGGCAAAGATCGGGAAGAGTTCGACGGCGGCGGCCATCTGTTCCTCGATGACATGGAAAGCGCCGCGTTGGCCGTACCCGTTGTAGCTGTCGATGCCCGCGCCCATCACCAGTTCGCCCTTGTGCGCCTGCGAGACGTAGACGTGGACGTGGTTGGACATCACCACGGTGGGGTGGACCGGCTCGAACAGCTCGGACACCAGGGCCTGCAGCGGGTGCGACTGGATCGGCAGCCGGAAACCGGCCAGTTCCGCCAGCACCGAGCTGTGTCCGGCGGCTGCGAGCCCCACCTTGTCGGTGAGGATGCGGCCGCGCGTGGTTTCGACGCCGGTCACGCGGTCGCCGTCCTTGAGGAAGCCGGTGACCTCGCAGTTCTGGATGATGTCCACGCCCATCTCGTCGCACTTGCGGGCGAAGGCCCAGGCCACATGGTCGTGCTTGGCGATGCCGGCCCGCGGCTGGTAGGTGGCGCCCATGACCGGGTAGCGGATGTTATCGCCGATATTGACGATCGGGCAGACTTCCTTGACCTCTTCGGGGGTCAGCCATTCGGCGTCCACGCCGTTGAGCTTGTTGGCCTCCACCCGGCGGACGGACTCGCGGACGTCGCCCAGTGTGTGGGCCAGGTTGAGCACGCCGCGCTGGCTGAACAGGAAGTCGTATTCGAGTTCCTCCGGCAGCTGTTCCCACAGCTTCAGCGAGTGCTCGTAGATGGCCGCCGACTCATCCCACAAATAGTTGGAGCGGATGATCGTGGTGTTGCGGGCCATGTTGCCGCCGGCCAGCCAGCCGCGTTCCAGGATCGCAATGTTGGTCATGCCGTGGTTCTTGGCCAGGAAGTAGGCGGTGGCCAGTCCGTGGCCACCACCGCCAACGATGACGGCGTCGTAGGAGGATTTCGGCTCGGGATTCCGCCAGAGGAAATCCGGATGCTCGGGCAGCAGGTCGGCCATTATGCGGCTCCGTTCGGCTTGGCGTTCAGGTTGGGGTACAGCGGGAACTTCTCCGCCAGCACGGTGACCCGGCTGCGCAGTTCGGACAGCAGGTCGGCGGCGGGTTCGCGGGTCAGCGCGGCGGCGATGATGTCGGCCACCTCGGTGAATTCGGCGGTACCGAAGCCGCGGGTGGCCAGTGCCGGGGTGCCGATCCGCAGGCCCGACGAGACCATCGGCGGGCGCGGATCGAAGGGGACGGCGTTGCGGTTTACCGTGATGCCGATGGAGTGCAGCCGGTCCTCGGCCTGCTGGCCGTCCAGGTCGGAGTGGCGCAGGTCCACCAGGACCAGGTGCACGTCGGTGCCGCCGCTGACCAGGCTGATGCCGGCGGCTGCCACGTCGTCGGCCAGCAGGCGCTTGGCCAGCAGCTGCGAGCCTTCGAGCGTGCGGCGCTGCCGGTCGGCGAACTCATCGGAGGCTGCGAACTTGAAGGCCACGGCCTTGGCCGCCACGACGTGCTCCAGCGGGCCGCCCTGCTGGCCGGGGAACACCGCGGAGTTGATCTTCTTGGCCAGCTCCTGCTTGGAAAGGATGACTCCCCCGCGCGGGCCGCCCAGCGTTTTGTGGGTTGTGGTGGTGACGACGTCGGCATAGGGCACCGGGTTCGGGTGCAGTCCGGCGGCGACGAGTCCGGCGAAGTGCGCCATGTCCACCATCAGGTAGGCGCCGACCTTGTCCGCGATGCGGCGGAACTCGGCGAAATCCAGCTGCCGGGTGTAGGCGGACCAGCCGGCCACAATCAGCTTCGGCTCGTGCTCGACGGCGAGCCGCTCCACTTCCGCCATGTCGATCTGGTGGTCGCTCTCGGACACACCATAGGAAACCACGTTGTAGAGCTTGCCGGAGAAGTTGATCTTCATGCCGTGGGTCAGGTGGCCGCCGTGCGCCAGATCCAGGCCCAGGATGGTGTCGCCAGGCGTGAGCAGTGCGAACATCGCCGCCGCGTTGGCTTGCGCGCCGGAGTGCGGCTGGACGTTGGCGGCCTCTGCTCCGAAGAGTTCCTTGACCCGGTCGATTGCCAACTGCTCGATCACGTCCACGTGCTCGCAGCCGCCGTAGTAACGCCGGCCCGGATAGCCTTCGGCGTACTTGTTGGTCAGCACCGATCCTTGGGCTTCCATCACAGCCTGGGGCGCGAAGTTCTCCGACGCGATCATCTCCAGGGTGGACTGCTGCCGCTCCAGTTCGCGGTCAATGGCTGCGGCGACCTCGGGGTCGGCGGCTGCCAGAGTGGTGGAAAGGGTGTTCTCCATCCGATAACTCCTTTGAAGAAACTGCTCGATCACAACTAATGTGTGACTGATATATCAGAACTGATTGCAATAGTATGATGGGGATCACAACACGTCAAGACCTTCGTTGCAACAGTCAGATTTCCGCACCGGCTGCACCGTCAATGCCCACCGACCCAGCAAGGAGCACCATGAGCATCACCGCCGAAACCGACGCCGGCGCCGAGCCCCTGTCGCTGGCCGAACAGGCTTACCGGGCCCTGCGGGACAAGCTGATCATGCTGGACATCCGGCCCGGCGCCCCGATCAACGACGGCCAGTTGGCGGCCCAGCTGGGCTTCGGCCGCACTCCCGTGCGCGAAGCCCTGAAGAAGCTGGAGATCGACCACCTGGTCATCTCCTACCCGCGGCGCGGCACCTTCGCCACCATCGTGGACATCACCGAACTGGCCGCAGTGTCTGAGCTTCGGCGCGTGCTGGAACCGCTCGCCGCCCGCAAGGCTGCGGAAGCAGCCGGCGAAACCATGCGCGCAGAACTCTCGCAGCTGGCCCGGGATATCGAGAAGCTCGACGAGCACGGGCCGGAAAAGCATGACCTGATGCGCTACGACCTCAGCGTGCACCGGGCCATATACCGTGCCGCCGGCAACCCGCATCTGGAGGACACGCTAATCCGGCTGGACAATCTCGCCACCCGGATCTGGTGCCTGGTACTGGACAAGGTCCCCTCAGTCTCCGGACACATCAGCGAGCATGTGGAACTGCTGGATTCAATTGTCGACGGCGATGCCGACCGTGCCGCCGAACTCGCCCTTGAGCACATCGTCAGCTTTGAAAAGACCATCCGCGGCGTCCTGTAACCCCAGCCAGAGGGCATCCTTCCCACGAGCTTAAAGTCGCATTCCGACAGATTCGGTGAAATGTTGACTGGATCACATTGCTCGCATATCGTTCCCGAGAAACTTATATATCAGCTATAGCGGGGGCACCTTGACACAAACATCGCACACAACAGCACACTTGGATACCGTCGAAAAAACGAGCCCGCTCCGGGTTCTGACCTATGCCGGTGCAATTGTGGCTTTCCTTATCGGCTCCGGATTCGCAACCGGCCAGGAAATCCTGCAGTACTTTACGTCCTACGGCTACTGGGGGATTTTTGGCACCGGGATCTTGGTCCTTGTACTCATGACTTACGTTGCCGTTGAGTTCTTCTCTGTCGGCCAGGCGAAGAAGTTTGAGCGTCCGTCATTGATATTCCACTACTACTGCGGCAAGTACCTGGGAACGTTCTTTGACTTCTTCTCTGTCCTTTTCGTCTTCCTGAGCTTCACGGTAATGGTCTCCGGGGCGGGCGCAGTCTTCGAGGAGCATTACAAGCTTTCCAAATACATCGGAGGCATCGGACTGGCCGTCGCGGTGGGTATCAGCGTGTGGTTCGGCCTGAAGAGCTTGGTTGACGTCATCGGCAAGATCGGCCCTCTCATCGTTGTCATCGCGATTGCACTCGGCATCGTCGGGATCTTACAGAACCCGGGCGGGATCGCCGAAGGCAATGCGCTGCTGCCCGAACTGGATCTAACCCAGGCCTCGACAAACTGGTTCATGTCCGGCCTGTCCTACGTCGGCTTCTGCATGCTGTGGCTGGCGGCTTTCCTCACGGCGCTGGGCAAGACGGCGCGTAACCGCCGGGAAGCGGCCTCCGGCGGGCTGGTCGGGGCAGTTGCCTTCTCGGTGGCCTGCATCATCGTCGGGCTGGGCCTGCTCGCGAACATCACGCGCGTCGGCGGGACCGAGATTCCGATGCTCGTTCTGGCGAGCGACGTTGGCCCGCTGATAGCCTCCGGAATTTCCCTCATGATCCTCGCAGGCATCTACACGACGGCCGTCCCGTTGTTGTGGACAGTCTCATCGCGCTTCTTCGCCGACAAGACGCCCCGGTTCAAGTACCTCACCCTAGCTCTCGCCGCCATCGGGACCGTTATAGGCCTACTCCTCCCGTTCTCCCAGATGGTCAATATCGTGTATGTCATCAACGGCTATGTAGGCATCCTGCTGTTGGTCCTGATGCTGGTCAAGACGGGCACACGGCTGCTCCGACGCCAGCGGCTCTGACCAGAGCAGGAATCGCTGCAGTCAGAACCGGGGCCGGAGCAGCTCAAACAGGGTTGCCCGGCCCCGGCATGCAGGCCCCCGCTTCGAACCGCCCGCACGGTCTTGCAGCCCGCACGGTCCTCAGACGCTGACCCCTACCGGCGACGGGTTCTTGGCCAGGTGGACCGCCAAATAGAGTCCTGGCAATTTCGCGCTGCCCCGGGGGTCGCCGCCGATCAGCTCGAAGATCTTGCGCAGCCGCTTGTGCAGGGTTTGACGCTCGATGAAAAGGACCCGGGCGGCTACGGCAGAATTGCAGCCGCTGATCAGCCAGGCATCGAGGGTATCGAGCAGGCGTGTTCCCCGCCGATGCTCATAGTCCAGCAGTTCGCCCAGCAGTTCTTGGGTGATGCGTCCGATGACCGGCCCGGCAAGCTCACGGGCTGCCAGTCGGTCGAGCAGGAAATCCTCACAGTCGCGGATGTTGGATTCCAGATCGCCGGGAGCGCCGACCGCTTGAGTGAGCCGGGCTTCGACCAGTGACGAGTGGGCATCCAGCGGCGTCGCCACCGTTGGCCCCACGGCGCCCGCCACCGCTTGACCGCGGAGGTCGGCACGCAGCCCTTCCAGAAGTTCGCGCCGCTCTTGGCGCGTCCCGCTGATACTGAGCTGGACCATAGCCCACAGGCTTTCGCCGTCCAGATAGGTCAGGGCGTTGGGACACCGGGACCTGAGCGATTTTTCCGCTACTCCCCGCACACTGCTCAGGCCGATCCGGCGAAACCCCATGACGAAAACCGGCTGTTCCGTCGACACTCCCGCCGCCGTGCACAAGTCGTGGATCTGGGAGGCGCCCGCCCCGCTGACAACGGCCCGCATCAGGGCCATATGGGCAATCTGCTCCGCTGACGGACGGTGCTGCTGGGATACGGCCAGGGCCAGGATGCTGCCGATCCGCTCCCCCACCGTCTTCAGCAACTCCGGCGGGACGTCCAGCCGGCTTTGGAGCCGCAGCCGGGCAGAGACCAAACTGCCAACGAAAATATCGGATTCGACATTGACTGATGTGGCATCGGGAGGAAAGCCGCCCGCGAACTCCAGCACGCTTCCACTGGGATCCAGCAAGGCAGCCTCGATCCGCAGCGACTGCGAGACGATTTCGATGAGAGGGCGGAGTGCTGGACCGGACGACGCCAGGTGTTCCGCCAAGCGCTGTGAAATGGAATCCGCGGTCTGCAGGGCGGTGACGTGTTCGACTACAACCTTCCGGTTGACCTCTTCCGCGATCTCCACAAAGGGGACGACGCGCCGCAACTCGATCAGCGGCAGGCCAGCTTCCTCAGCGGCTTGGACGAGTTCGTCGGACAGGGCACGACCACCCGCAGTTTGAATCGCCAACGCGGTCACGTGCCGGGCCGCCAAGCTGCGGACGTACTCCTGTTGGGCGGCCGGCCTCAGGTTCAACAGGGCGTCTCCGCCGCTGAGCAGCAGCTCCTGACCCCGCAGAAGCGGTGCAATCTCGAGCACTTCACTCGAATGCACCCACCTCACCTTGCCGGCCCCGATCAGTTCCTTCCCGGCCCGCACCAAGGGATTGGCACGCTGCATCAGTTCGAGCTGCAGCACCTCCGACAACATGACGACCATGCAAAAACTCCATCATTTTGAACATTCGACCGACACCGCAGCGACAGAGTGTCACCCGCCTGGCGTACAAGTGGTTACATTCCGAATATACGCTGTGAGCTGGATCACCTCTACTCTGGATGCAGTCCTGCTCCGCCTCCCGTTCCCAAATCATTCAGGAGAACTGCTATGAGCCAGAGATCCGCTACAAAGTCCGAACAAAGTACACAACACGTAGAAGACATCCTGCAGCCGGTTCCTGAATCGGCCCGCACCACAAAGCTCTCCGGCCAGTTCTGGATCTGGGCCGGAGCCAACGTCGCCCCGATCAACTGGATCCTGGGCGCGCTGGGTATTCACCTCGGCCTTAGCCTCGCCGATACACTGACGGTCCTCATCGCCGGAAACGTCATCGGCATGCTCGGTTTCGGCTTCTTCGTCATCTTGGGCCAGCGCACCGGCGCTACCGGCATGCTCCTCGCCCGCGGAGCCTTCGGCCGCCGCGGCGCCTACTTGCCGGCCGCCATCCAAGCCGTGATCGCCATTGGCTGGTCTGCTGTCAACACCTGGGTGATCCTGGATCTCATCATGGCTCTGTTCGGGATGATCGGCTGGGTTGACCCCGCTCAGAGCAACCTGGGCTGGCGCATCGCCACAGCGGCGGTGATCATGGGTATCCAGGTCGCCATTTGCTACCGCGGCTACCGGGCCATCTCGCGCTTCGAGCGCATCACCATGCCGCCGACAGTGCTGGTGCTGATTGCCATGTCAGTCGTGGCCTGGACCCAGCTGGACATCGACTGGACCTACCAGGGCCCGGTGGGCGAAGTGCTCAGCGGAATGCCGCGCATCGCCGCCATGTCGTCCATCATGACCGCCATCGGCATCGGTTGGGGTATCGGCTGGTTCACCTACGCCCCCGATTACTCCCGCTTCGTCAGCAAGAAGATCCGCCCATCCAAGCTCTACATCGTCAGCGTCTTGGGCCAGTTCCTCCCGGTTGTCTGGCTCGGCGTCTTGGGTGCAAGCCTGGCAACGAAGAACGGCACCGCCGATCCCGGCCACCTCATCGTTGAAAGCTACGGAACCTTCGCGATCCCTGTCATTCTGCTGGTCATTCACGGCCCCATCGCCACGAACATCATCAACATGTACACCTTCAGTGTCGCCACCCAGGCATTGGACATCCAGGTCTCCCGCAAGAAGCTCTCCATCCTCGTGGGTTGCCTCGCCATGGCAGCGGTCATCGGATTCATGTTCGCGACCGACTTCGCCCACCTGCTGCACAACTGGATCATCGCGATTGCAGCCTGGGTCGCTACCTGGGGCGGCATCATGGCCGTGCACTACTTCGTTTTCGAACGCCACCACAAGAACTTCAGCTACCTGTTCCGCGGAGTCAAGGACACGCAGCTCAAGGCCTTCAACCCGTCTGCCTTCATCGCCTTCTTCGCCGGCATCTTCATGACCTGGATGTGCATGTACGGTTCCGTCCCCGTCCTGCAGGGTCCCCTCGCCAGGGCCGTCGGCGGCGTCGACTTCTCCTGGCTCGGCGGAACGGTGACGGCTGCCGGCGTCTACTTCATCCTCGGCTACCCCCGGTTCCGGTCACGCATCGCCGCCGGCATCCCACTGGGCCTCAAGGAAAGCAGTTCCGACGAGGAGTTCCTGAAGAACTACGGAAGCTGCGAAACGGCCTTGGTGGAGTCTGAAGAGTCTGTCCACACCGACACTCCTCCCGCTCCCGAGAACCGGACGGTTGCACCCACCCCTTAATCCCAGCCCGAATCACCGGGACTGTCCAAACCACTACGTCCCCCTGTAAGAACAGCACTAAAAGGAGATTCCATGACCATCGCCCCCAGCTCAGTGAACAGCGTTTCCGAACTCGAGCGCCTCAAGGTCCTGCACAACGGAGAAAAGCAGCAACTGACCTTCTCCGATGCGGAGTTCGAACGCCGCCTGACCGGGCTGCGTGCCATCATGGCCGCCAAGGACCTCGACGCAGTCATCCTGACCAGCTACCACGGCATCAAGTACTACTCGGATTTCCTGTACACCACGTTCGGCCGCAACTACGCCCTGGTGGTCACCGCCGACGACTCGGTCACCGTCACCGCGAACATCGACGCCGGCATGCCCTGGCGCACCAGCTACGGCGAGAACATCGTCTACACCGACTGGCGGCGCGACAACTTTTACTTCGGCCTGCAGGAAGCCCTGCGCCAGCGCGGCGTCAGCGCCCGCCGCCTCGGTGTCGAGGACGACGCACTGCCGCTGATGACCCGCCAGCGCATCCAGGCCGCATTCGAGGGCGCCGAACTGCTCGACGTCTCCCAGGACGCGATGCGCCAGCGGATGATCAAGTCGGCCGAGGAAATCGAGGTCATCAAGCACGGCGCCCGGATCGGCGACCTGGGCGGCGAAGCCATCAAGGCCGCCATCCGCGAAGGCATCACCGAGTACGAAGTGGCACTGATCGGCACCGAAGCCATGGTGCACGAGATCGCCCGCACCTTCCCGCACCGCGAAGTCCGCGACACCTGGGTCTGGTTCCAGTCCGGCATCAACACCGACGGCGCGCACAACTGGGCCACCACCCGCAAACTGCAGCGCGGAGACATCCTGTCCCTGAACTGCTTCCCGATGACCTCCGGCTACTACACCGCGCTGGAACGGACCCTGTTCCTGGGCGAGCCGGACGAGCGCTCCCTGGAACTGTGGAACGTCAACGTGGAGGTCCACCGCCGCGGCCTGGAACTGATCAAGCCCGGCGCCGTCTGCAAGGACATCGCCGCGGAACTGAACGAGATCTACATCGGCCACGGCCTGCTGCCCAACCGCACCTTCGGCTACGGCCACTCCTTCGGCGTCCTCTCGCACTACTACGGACGCGAAGCCGGCCTGGAACTGCGCGAGGACATCGAAACCGTCCTCGAACCGGGCATGGTCGTTTCGATGGAACCGATGATCACCGTCGCCGACGGCGAACCCGGTGCCGGCGGCTACCGCGAACACGACATCCTGGTGATCGGCGAAGACAGCGTCGAAAACATCACCAAGTTCGGCTTCGGCCCGGAAAACAACATCATCCAGGCCTGACCTGAACCCTGCTGGGGCGGGACCGTTCGGTCCCGCCCCAGCAGCACCATATCTACCGCACTAACAGGGCCCGCCGTCTGCGGCCGGGCCCACAACAACGATCTTGGAGACAGCATGCGCACCAGCGTGTACATGGAAGAACTGGACGCCTTTACCTACCGCGAACGCATCAGCGAGGATAACGCCCTGGTGCTGATCCCCGTTGGCTCCATCGAACAGCACGGCCCGCACATGCCGCTCAATGTCGATGTGCTCCTCTCCAAGGCGCTTGCCGGAGCCACGGCAACGGCCATCGACGCACTGGTGGCGGCACCAGTGGTCTACGGCTACAAGTCCCAGCAGCGTTCGGGCGGCGGCAACCACATCCCCGGCACCACCAGCCTGGACGCCTCCACCATGATTGCCATCGCCAAGACTCTGACGCTGGAATTCGCCCGGCACGGTGCCCGGAACATCGCCTTCGTCAACGGCCATTTCGAGAATTACCAGTTCCTGTACGAAGGAGTCGACCTGGCACTGCGCGAGCTGCAGCAAAGCGGCATCGACGACGCCAAAGTGGTCCTGCTCTCCTACTGGGACTTTGTTGACGACGCGACCATCGCCGAGTTGTACCCGAACGGCTTCACCGGCTGGGACCTTGAACACGGCGGCGTTCTGGAAACATCCCTGATGCTGCACCTTTATCCGGAGCGGGTCCGGATGGACAAGGTAGTCGATGCCCCGCCCGCCGTCCTGCCCAACTACGACGTCCTGCCGGTCAGGCCCGAACTGACCCCGGCCTCCGGCTGCCTCTCCTCCGCCGCCGAGGCCACGGCCGCGAAAGGCGTCATCCTGCTGGAACGCGCTTCCGCCGGCATGGCCGCCGCGCTCTCCCACGAGTTTCCCGTCACGGCGCCGCAGCCGGTCCGCCAGGACGCTGCCGAATCAGTCGGTGCGCTCTGAAACATGCTGGAACGACGCGGCGATTATGCCTTTGACTACCACCTCCACGGCGGCACGGCACCGGTGAAGATGCAGTGGCTGTTCCAGGAACAGTCCCGCCTGCCGGTGGCCGTGCAGACGTGGGAACTGCCGCCGGGCGGAACCGAGGGCATGCACTCCCATCCCCACAGCAGTCGCGCACTCGAGGAACTCTATGTGGTGATGGAGGGGAAAGCGCGGATGACGGTGGACGGCCAGGTCCATGATCTGGCCGCCGGGGACGCAGTGTTGGCGCCGGCGGGTTCGGAGCACGATCTGGCCAATACCGGCTCCGGCTCGCTGCGCGTGCTGGTCGTTTGGGGCGAGCCCGGCTCAGCCGACTACTCCGCCTTTGGTTCGCACCGGTCGGCTAAGGCTGCCCGGCTAGGCAACGCCACGAGCTAAGCGGCGCTCCGTCTCGTGCCACAAACCGTCGCCGCGCACGGAATTTGAGATTATGGTCCCATGGCTGATCCTGAAGAGCTCGACGACGAGGCATCCCCGGAAAACCTGAACCGGGGTGTGCAGTCCGTCGACCGCGCCATCACCGTGCTGGAAATCCTGGCCCGGCGCGGCGAATCCGGCGTCAGTGACATCGCCGAGGAAATGGGGGTGCACAAGTCCACCGCCTCACGGCTTCTGGCGTCGCTGGACCACCGGGGCATGGTCCAGCAGAACACCGAGCGCGGGAAATACCAGTTGGGGTTCGGCATATTGCGGCTGGCCAACTCCATCCCCGGCAACCTGAGCCTGGTCCGTGAGGCCCGCCCGGTCCTGGAGCACCTGGCTGAACAGTACAAAGAAACCGTGAACCTGGCGGTGCTGCGTTCCAACTATGCGGTCAACGTGGACCAGGCCCGCGGCACCTCCACGTTGGCGACGTACGACTGGATCGGCAGCCTGACACCTTTGCACGCCACCTCCAGCGGCAAGGTGCTGCTGGCCGGGCTCAGCTCGGAAGACCGTTTACAGATCGTGAAGCAGACGCGGTTGCCGGCACTGACGGCCAAGACAATCACTTCCAGGCAGAAGCTGGAAAAAGAGCTGCTGTCGGTAGCCTCCAACGGATACGCAGTTGTCACGGAAGAATTCGAGATCGGCCTCAATTCAATCGCCGTACCGGTGTGGGACCACTTGGGCGCCGTGATCGGATCCGTCAGCATTTCCGGTCCTGCGTTCCGGTTCAAACCCCAGGAGATGCCCGACCTGATCGAGGACGTCAAGCAGGCGGGACACAACATCAGCGCCAGAATGGGTTACTCCCGGGAGAGCTGAACCCGGCTTTCCACCCGCTGTGTTAATTGCCGACGACGTCGGCCCGCTGTCAACGAACCACGGCGGCGGGCTCGGCCAGACGGGCCGTGACCCACTCGTGGAACGCGCTGATGTGGTGTTCGCTGGGAACCAGCACACCGCCCTTGGCGTAAATCTTGGAACTCATCGCCGGCTGGCAGCGTTCGCAGGCGTCGAAGTCCTGCTGGTTGACCCGGTGGAACAGCTCCACTGACGCAGTCAGGTCCTTACCGGCCTCCACCACGCTGGGCATGTACAGCCAGTCGCATTCCACCACGGTCCGGTCGGCGGCCAGCGGGAACATCCGGTGGATGATCACATGATCGGGCACCAGGTTCACGAAGACGGTTGGCTTGATGGTGATGGCGTAGTAGCGCCGGTCTTGGTCCTCGCTGATGCCCGGAATGCGTTCAAGCCCTTCGGAGCCATCGATGGTAAAGCCCTGGATGTCCTCGCCGAACTCGGCGCCGTGGCCCACGAAGTACTGTGCTGCCAGCCCGTCCGCGAATTCGGGCAGGACCTCTGTCAGCTCCGGATGAATGGTGGCGCAGTGGTAGCACTCCATGAAGTTCTCAATAATGAGCTTCCAGTTGGCCTTCACGTCGTAGCTGATCCGCCGGCCCAGACTCAGGTTCGCGATGTCGTAGCCGGCGATCGCACCGGCGTCGCCCAACCGCTCTTCGATTGCCCCAACCACGTCCTCTTCGAAGGACGGCGGTTCATCCGCCAGGCACAGCCAGATGTAGCCCATGTACTCGCGGACCGGAACGTCCACCAGCCCATACTTCTGCCGGTCGACGTCCGGCATCTTGGTCAGGTTGGGCGCCGCGATCAGTTTGCCGTCGAAGTCGTACGTCCAGGCGTGGTACGGGCATTGGAACGAACGCCCTGCTTGCCCGGTCTCTTCCATGCACAGTTTGACACCCCGGTGCCGGCAGATGTTGTAGTAAGCGCGGACTGCTCCTTTGCGGTTGCGGGTTATAATGACCGATTCGCGTCCAACCTGCACGGTCCTATAGGCACCGGCTTTGTCCAGATCGGCCGAGCGGACCGCACAGAACCACATCTGTTCAAAAATGCGCTCCTGCTCGGCCAGGAAGACGTCGCCGTCAACATAGGTGTGGCCGGGCAAGGTGGCAATCAGGCTCTCCGAGACGACGATCTCAGCGGTCATGCGGTACTCCTTTGGACAGAACTCTCAGGGTTGGGTGGAGGGCGGTGCTGGTCAAGAGGCTGCGGCCAACGCGTCCGCCGGTGCGTCCGCGTACCGTTCAGCTTCCCGGTTGAGGAACTTGCGCCACTTGGTGAACTGGCGGACCTGGTTGACTCCCAGCACGGCAACCGCTTCCTCCCCCGCGTAGTAGACGGCCAGGAAGCTGTGGTCTTCGAGGCATCCGTGCTCAACCTGGACACGGTCATGCCCGTGCACGTGGCCGGCAAATTGGATCCGGGAGCCGTACTGGTCGGACCAGAAATACGGAGGGTGGACCGCCCGCGCCACTGTTCCGCCCTGCAGCAAGGCGGCAACAGCCAAGGCCGGCCGCTCCAGCGCGCCGGTCCAATGCTCGACCCGGTGGTGTGCCTGCAGCCGAGGGTTCCACCAAGCCGCACAGTCGCCGACGGCCACAATCGAGGGGATGTTGGTGCGGCCCGTTGCGTCGCAGAGCACGCCGTCGCCCAATTGGATGCCGGAACCGACCAGCCAGTCGGTGTTCGGCTGTCCGCCGACGCCCACCAGCACAATATCCGCGGGAAGCTCCCGGCCGTCGTCGAGCACCACATGGCTGACGCTGCCGCCATCCGTCCGGAATGACTGAATGGAGGTGCCGCAGAGCATGCGCACTCCCCCGGCGGCGTGCAGACCGGCCACGGCGGCACCCATTTCGGCGCCCAGCGCCCCGGAGAGCGGCGCCGCGGAACGCTCGATGACTGTGACATCGAGGCCCGCGGCACGGGCAGTGGAAGCGGTCTCGGCGCCAATGAAGCCGGCTCCGACCACCACCATTTTCCGGCCGGGCTGCAACTGCCCGCGCAACGCCCGGGCGTCGTCCAGTGTGCGGAGAGTGAACACATTGCTGCAGCCATCGACTTCGGGCAGTACCCGGGCGGAGGCGCCGGTGGCCAAAACCATGGCGTCCGCAGCGAGGCTCCGCCCGTCGCTGAGGGCTAGCGTCATCGACTCCGCGTCGAGACCCACGGCCTTGACGCCGAGGAGCCACTCCGCTGCCAGATCGTCCTCGGCCTGGGACAGCGCCAGATCCGCCTCGGAAATCCGGCCAGCCAGAAAATCCTTGGACAACGGCGGACGGTCATAGGGCGGATGGAGCTCGTCGCCCACGATGACCAGGCGGCCTGTAAATCCCTGCGCCCGCGCCGCGCGGGCAGCGGACAGACCGGACAGTGATGCCCCGATAACGACGAGGGTCTGCATAGAGAGGCCTTTCACAGCGGGTGGTCCCATCTAGAAGCGCTCTACGCAACAAGAAGCGCTATGTGAAACACAATGGAGATCGGAATCCCTGCTGTCAAGGGATTTCCACTTCCTCTTTTGCGCCCAGAAAAATACCGCCGAATCCTTGACAAGGGAACGTGACGAGGCACACTGTTGCCTATTGTGGACAACGTTGTTCATAACGGAACACACCGCTCTTCGCGGAAGTGAGAAAGAAGGCGCCTCATGCACGAAGCCTGCCCGTTAAGCCAGCTGGCACCCGGCGACGCCATCAGGCTGGACACGTCGCCTCCCATTGCGGTCTTCCACACCGAAGAAGGCGAACTCTTTGCCATTGACGACACCTGCACCCACCAGGACGCCTCGCTGGCCGACGGCTGGGTGGAGGGCTGCGAAGTCGAATGCCCGCTGCATGCGTCAAAGTTCAACCTGCGCACTGGCGGGGTGGATGCCCCGCCGGCCAAACTCCCGGTCCGGGTCCACGAAGTTGTTGTCCAGGACGGCACCATCATGGTCCGGGAATCGGATCAGGAACCGAACCTCCCGCCCGGTCTGAAGGTCGACGGGTACGCCTAGCAGCGCGTTCTTCGGGCAAAGGAACCCATTCGCCGCGGCCCGGACATTCCATCCGCTGCACCTTATCCAGTCCAGCACCTTGTCCCGCCCAGCTACTTGAAGGAGCATTGCCGCATGAGCACCACCCCTCGCGTCGTCATCATTGGAGCCGGGATCGTCGGCGCCAACCTGGCGGACGAACTTGCCGCCCGCGGCTGGACCAACGTCACCGTCCTGGAGCAGGGCCCGTTGCATCTGGCCGGCGGATCGAGTTCGCATGCCCCGGGGCTGGTGTTCCAAACAAACCCGTCCAAGACCATGACCGAATTCGCCACCTATACGGTGACCAAATTGCTGTCGCTGACGGCGGACGGGATCTCCTGCTTCAACCAAGTGGGCGGACTGGAGGTGGCGACCACGCCCGCCCGGTTCGAAGACCTCAAGCGCAGGGCCGGCTTCGCCGCGTCCTGGGGTGTGGACGCCCGGCTGATTGATCCGGATGAGTGCGAGAAACACCATCCGCTACTGCCGGCCGGCAACGTGCTCGGCGGCCTGCACATCCCCTCCGACGGCCTGGCGCTGGCCGCCCGTGCCGTCCGGCTACTGATCGCCCGCGCCTCCGCCGCAGGGATCGAGTTCCGCGGTTCCACCACCGTGACAGGCGTTGAGCACGACGGCGGACGGGTCACCGCCGTGGTGACCGGCAGCGGGAGGCTGCCGGCCGACGTCGTTGTTTGTTGTGCAGGATTTTGGGGGGCGAAGGTCGGCGCGATGGCCGGGATGACCGTGCCGCTGCTCCCGTTGGCGCATCAATACGTCAAGACTTCCGCCTTGCCGGTACTTGCCGGCCGGAACGAGCTGCCCAATGGCGCCCGGATGCCCATCCTGCGGCATCAGGACGCGGACCTCTACTTCCGCGAACACGGCGACCGGCTGGGGATCGGTTCCTATGCGCACCGCCCCATGCCGGTGGATCTGGAGGGGCTGCCCGCTGTCCCGTCAGCCGATATGTCCGAAGACCGGATGCCGTCGCGGCTGGACTTCACGCCGGAGGATTTCGATCCGTCCTGGCGGGAAAGCCAGCGGCTGCTGCCCGCGCTCCACGGGGCCAGCATCACCGACGGCTTCAATGGCATTTTTTCCTTCACCCCCGACGGCGGTCCACTAATCGGCGAGTCACCGGAAGTGGCGGGGTTTTATCTGGCGGAAGCCGTGTGGGTGACGCATTCCGCCGGCGTTGCGAAAGCGGTGGCGCAGCTGTTGGTGGACGGCAGGTCCCAGACGGATCTGCACGAGGGCGATGTGCGGCGGTTCGAAGACGTGCAACTGGCACCGGACTACATCAGCGAGACGTCGCAGCAGAACTTCGTGGAGATCTACGACGTGTTACACCCGCTGCAGCCGCGTGAATCGCCGCGGAACCTGCGCACCAGTCCGTTCTTCGGCCGACAGCAGGAACTCGGAGCGGTGTTCCTGGAGTCCGGCGGCTGGGAGCGCCCGCACTGGTACGAAGCCAACGCGCCCTTGCTGGCCGACCTGCCGCAGGACTGGCGGGAACCCGAGCGCGATGCCTGGGCGGGCCGCTACCACTCCCCCATAGCCGCGGTCGAAGCGTGGAAGACGCGCACCGCCGTCGCCATGTATGACATGACCCCGCTCAAGCGGGTAGAGGTCTCCGGACCGGGCGCCCTGCCGTTGCTGCAGCGGCTGAGCAGCGGGCAGTTGGACAAGCGGCCGGGCGCGGTGACGTACTGCCTGCTGCTGGATGCCGTCGGTGGCGTGCGGAGTGACATCACCGTGGCTCGGCTGGCGCCGGAGCGGTTCCAGGCCGGCATCAACAACAACGCCGATTACGAGTATCTGCGCGGCGAGGCGGATGCGCAGTCGGCGGCCGACCCGGCGCGATGGGCGCAGGTCAGGGACATCACGCCGGGAACGTGCTGCATTGGGCTGTGGGGGCCGCTGGCGCGCGAGGTCATGGCGAAGGTCAGCAGCGACGACTTCAGCAACGCGGCACTGAAATACTTCCGGACGGCGCAGGTGCGCATCGCGGGGTTGACGGTGACGGCCATGCGGCTTTCCTACGTGGGCGAACTGGGCTGGGAGCTGTACACCTCGTCGGACCAGGGCTTGAGGCTGTGGGACGCGCTCTTTGAGGCCGGGCAGGAGCACGGCCTCATCGCCGCCGGCCGGGCAGCCTTCAACAGCCTGCGGCTGGAAAAAGGCTACCGGCTCTGGGGCACCGATATGACCACCGAACATACCCCGGAGGAAGCCGGCATCGGGTTTGCGGTCAAGGCGGACAAGGGCGATTTTGTGGGCGCCGCCGCGCTGGCGGCTGCCGGCGCGCCGACCCGCCGGCTGCGCTGCCTGACGATCAACGACGGCCGGTCGGTGGTGATGGGCAAGGAACCGGTCTATCTGGACGGAGTCTTGTCCGGGTACGTCACCAGCGCCGCGTTCGGCTACACGGTGGGACGCCCGGTGGCCTATGCCTGGCTCCCGGCGGAGACGTCCGAAGGCGCCACGGTGGAGATCGAGTACTTCGGCCGCCGGGTCGCGGCCACGGTCACCGCCGAACCGCTGGTCGATCCCGGCATGGAGCGGTTGCGCGGCTGAACCGCCTGCTGCGCGGCTGACCCGCTTTGCTCAGGGCCGCAGCATGACCTTGATGGCGCGCCGTTCGTCCATGGCGCTGTAGGCTTTCGCGGCGTCTTCCAGCGGCATCACGGCGTCGAAGACCTTGCCGGGATTGATCCTGCCGGCCAGAACGTCGTCGAGCAGTTCGGGCAGGTACTCGCGGGTGGGAGCCGCGCCGCCGGCCACGGAGATGTTCTTCTGGAACAGGGTCCAGACGGGCAACTCGGCGCCGCCGACCGGCACGCCGACGAACCCGACGGCACCGCCTGGCCGGGTGCAGCGGAGCGCCTGGTCCATCGACTCAGCCGTGCCCACGCATTCGAGCACGGAATCGGCGAGGACACCGCCGAGCAGTTCCTTGACCTTGTCCGCTGCGGCCTTGCCGCGTTCTGCGACGATGTCGGTGGCGCCGAATTCCCGGGCCAGCGCCGCGCGGTCTTCGTGGCGCGACATGGCGATGATTCGCTCCGCGCCCAGCCGCTTGGCGGCCAGTACTCCGCAGAGCCCGACCGCGCCGTCGCCCACCACGACGACGGTGCGTCCCGGACCGGCTTTGGCTCCGAGGGCGGCGTGGTGGCCGGTGCCCATCACGTCGGAGAGCGTGAGCAGGCTTTTGGCAAGGGCTTCATCCGGCTGGCTTACGCCGGGAACGGCCACGAGCGTGCCGTCGGCGAGGGGTACCCGCACTATTTCGCTTTGGCCGCCGTCGACCGGCAGCCCGTGCTCGTCGCTGCCTCCCCAGCTGGCCCGGTGCTCGCACGACGTCTGCACGCCGTTACGGCAAGGCGGGCACTTGCCGCAACTGATTGCCCACGGCGCGATCACCAGGTCGCCGACGGACAAGGTCCTGACCTCGTCGCCCACCGCCTCCACGATGCCGACGAACTCATGGCCGATGGGATGCGGCTCCCCCGGCTCACGCGCGCCGCGGTACGGCCAGAGATCGGAGCCGCAGACGCAGGAAGCCGTCACTCGCACGATGGCGTCGGTTGGAGTGAGGATTTCCGGATCCGGGCGCTCCTCAACGCGGATGTCGCCCGGTCCGTGGATGATGGCAGCGCGCATGAGGCCTCCTGTGCAGTGGTGTTGTGTCCAGCGTAGACCGGTTTCGGCGCCGGCAAGAAACAGCGAAGCCCGCCACCATGCGCAGGTGGCGGGCTTCGCTGATAAAGGCGGTGCTTAGAGGTTCGAGGCCTCTTCGCGCTCGGGGTACACCTCGCGCAGCAGGTGCGCGGTCTCGGACGGGGTCTTGCCGACCTTGACGCCCGCGGCCTCGAGTGCTTCCTTCTTGGCCTGCGCGGTGCCGCTGGAGCCGGACACGATGGCGCCGGCGTGGCCCATGGTCTTGCCCTCCGGTGCGGTGAAGCCGGCCACGTAGCCCACAACGGGCTTGGTGACGTTGTTCTTGATGAACTCGGCGGCACGTTCCTCGGCGTCGCCGCCGATTTCGCCGATCATCACGATCGCCTTGGTCTCCGGATCGGCCTCGAACGCGGCCAGGGCGTCGATATGGGTGGTGCCGATGACCGGGTCGCCGCCGATGCCGATGGCGGTGGAGAAGCCAAGGTCGCGCAGCTCGTACATCATCTGGTAGGTCAGGGTGCCGGACTTGGACACCAGGCCCACGCCGCCCTTGCCGGTGATGTTCGCCGGGGTGATGCCCACCAGCGACTCACCCGGGGTGATGATGCCCGGGCAGTTCGGGCCGATGATGCGGGTGATCTGGTTGCCGTCGGCATCCTTCTTTGACTGTGCCAGGGCCCAGAACTCGGCGGAGTCCTGCACCGGCACGCCCTCGGTGATCACCACGACCAGGCCGATCTCGGACTCGATGGCCTCGACCACGGCGTCCTTGGTGAAAGCCGGCGGCACGAAGACGATGGAGACGTCGGCGCCGGTCTCGGCGATGGCTTCCTTGACCGTGCCGAACACCGGCAGGGTCTTCTCACCATGGGTGACGGTGGTGCCGGCCTTGCGGGCGTTCACGCCGCCCACAATGTTGGTGCCGGCGTGCAGCATGCGGGCGGTGTGCTTGGATCCTTCGCCGCCGGTGATGCCCTGGACGATGACCTTCGAGTCCTTGTTGATGAAGATAGACATATTCTTAGTTCCTCGGTCCTTAGGCGTTGGCCAGTTCGGCGGCCTTGTCGGCGCCCTGGTCCATGGTCAGGGCCAGGGTGACCAGCGGGTGGTTGGCGTTGAGCAGGATCTGCCGGCCTTCGTCGACGTTGTTGCCGTCGAGGCGGACGACCAGCGGCTTGGTGGCCTTCTCGCCCAGGATTTCCAGGGCCTTGACGATGCCGTTTGCCACGGCGTCGCAGGCGGTGATGCCGCCGAAGACGTTCACGAACACGCTCTTGACTTGGCTGTCGTTGAGGATGACGTCCAGGCCTGCGGCCATTACCTCGGCCGAGGCGCCGCCGCCGATGTCCAGGAAGTTGGCGGGCTTGACGTTGCCGTGGTTTTCGCCGGCGTAGGCGACCACGTCCAGGGTGGACATGACCAGGCCCGCGCCGTTGCCGATGATGCCAACCTGGCCGTCGAGCTTGACGTAGTTCAGGTCCAGCTCCTTGGCCTTGGCCTCGAGCGGGTCCGCTGCGTCCTTGTCCTCGAGTTCCTCGTGGCCGGGCTGGCGGAAGGCGGCGTTCTCGTCCAGCGAGACCTTGCCGTCCAGGGCGACGATGTCGCCGGCGCCGGTCTTCACCAGCGGGTTGACCTCAACCAGGGTGGTGTCTTCCTTCTTGAACACGTCCCAGAGCTTGATGATGACCTCGGCGACCTTCGGGCGCAGTTCCTCGGCGAAGCCGGCTGCAGCGACGATCTCGTCGGCCTTCGCCTGGTCGATGCCGACGGCCGGGTCAACGGCAATCTTGGCCAGCGCGTCGGGCCGCTCGACGGCCAGCTGCTCGATCTCCATGCCGCCTTCCACCGAGCACATGGCCAGGTAGTTGCGGTTGGCCCGGTCCAGCAGCACGGAGAAGTAGTACTCCTCGGCGATGTCGGCGCCCTGGGCGATCATGACCTTGTTGACGGTGTGGCCCTTGATGTCCATACCGAGAATGTTGGAGGCGTGTTCGAATGCCTCGTCGGGGGTCTTGGCGACCTTGACGCCGCCGGCCTTGCCGCGGCCTCCGACCTTCACCTGAGCCTTGACGACAACTACGCCGCCAATTTTCTCAGCAGCTGCCTTGGCTTCTTCTGGGGTGTACGCAACGATTCCAGCCAGCACGGGTACTCCGTGTGCCTCGAAGAGATCGCGCGCCTGGTATTCAAACAGGTCCACGGGTTGTGTCCTTCTACGTCGAAGTCGTTTCTGACTCGGAGCGGCATCCACGATTGCCGTGACGGTGACCACGGACGGTGGACGGATGCCTGCAATGCTCCATGGGGAACTCTAGTCCCTTTGGCATCGGGCGCCGGTCCCAGAGTACCGCTTTAGTGGCCAAGGGCACACTTCTACAACTTGTAGAGCGGTCGCAGCTTGAGGTAACGGCGCCGGGCGGCTAGGGCTTGCCGCCGGCTTCCGCCGGATCGGCGACGGCGGCGGCCTCGGCTTGCGCGGTGCCGCCACCCTGCGCGGCGGCGGCCGACGGGGCGCTGCCCTTGATCACGGTCTGGTTCAGCAGTGGGATCCGCAGCCCCTCCTGGGCCAGCGCACCCTTCAGGCGGGCCCGCATTTCGCGCGCCACTCCCCACTGCTCCAACGGCTTGGTGCGGATCGCCAGCCGGATCACCACGGATTCGCCGGTCAGCGCCTCCACGCCCCAGACCTCCGGGTCGTCCAGAATCAGCCGGCGGTAGTCCTCGTCGTCGCGCAGCCGCATGGCCGTCTTGAGGATCAGTTCGGAGACCTTTTCCACATCGGAGTCGTAAGGCACCGGAATGTCGAGCACCGCACGCGCCCAGCCCTGGGAGGAGTTGCCGACGCGGAGGATTTCACCGTTGCGGACGTGCCACAGCGTGCCGTCCACTGCGCGCACCTGGGTGACCCGGAGACCGACCGACTCCACGGTGCCGGATGCCTCGCCCAAATCGACGACGTCGCCGATGCCGTACTGGTCTTCGGCCACCATGAACAGGCCGGACAGGTAGTCCTTGACCAGTGTCTGGGCACCGAAGCCAATTGCCACACCGGCGATACCGGCGCTGGCCAGCACCGGGCCGAGGTTGAATTCCAATTCCGTGAGCACCATCAGAATGGTGAGGGTGGCCAGCACGATGGTGGTGATCGACCGCAGCACTGATCCGATTGTCTTCGAACGCTGGGCTCGTCGAACCGCGGCGATCGGCGAATCCTGAATCAGCCAGTTGCGCGGGTCTTTGGTGTTCTTGCGCACCGCGGCAGGGTCGAATTTGTCCAGCTTGGCGGTCTCGCCGTCGGCGATCTTTCCGGTGACCCGTTTGATCACCATCCGCAGCACCATGTTCAGCAGGAATCCACCCAGCAGGATCAGCGAAACGCGCAGCGGGGTGTCGAGCCAAAACTCGGGGGTTGCCAGCCGTTCCAGGGTCCTAATGTCCACGCCATCCATGGATAAGAACGGTAAGCGCCGGGTCGGGCGGCTGCCAAATGGAGCAGGTGAAACGTGGCCAATCTCCCAGCGGGTGGCTTTGGCTAAACAATCTTGGTCAGTGGCGCGTAGCGCAGCAACAGCCGCTTCTCGCCCGCGTCGAACTTCACCTTGGCCACCGTCTTGTCACCGGCTCCTTCAAGCCCCAGCACCGTGCCGTTGCCGAAGCTGGTGTGGTTGACCTTGTCCCCGATGGACAGCGCAATGACTTCCTTCTGCGGCTGCACGCGGCCGGCCCGGGTCTTGGCGCTGGTGATCGACGGCGCCGATCCGCGCAGGTTGCTGATGTCCTGATTGCTGGCTGTGCCGGCACCCCAGTGGGAGCCTCCGTAGCGGCTGGACCCGAAGCTGCCCGCCGAGGCAAACATCGGCCGGGTTGAACCTTCGCGTTTCCACTCGATCAGTTCGGCCGGGACCTCTTCGATGAACTGGCTGGCCGGATTGAACTGGCTCTGTCCCCACATGCTGCGGGACTCGGAGCGGGTCAGGTACAACCGTTTGCGGGCCCGGGTCAGGCCTACGTATGCCAGCCGGCGCTCTTCTGCCAGCTCCGTCGGGTCGGACATTGAGCGCTGGTGCGGGAAGACCCCGTGTTCCATGCCGGTGAGGAAAACCACCGGGAATTCCAGCCCCTTGGCGGTGTGCAGCGTCATCAGCGTGACCACGCCCTGGTCCTGAGCCAGTTGGGCTGCTTCGGCGTCCGGGGCGTCCGGGATCTGGTCGGCATCGGCCACCAGCGCCACCTGCTCCAGAAATTCGGACAGCGACCCGTCAGGGTTGTCCCGCTCGTATTCCCGGACGACTGCCACCAGTTCCGCGAGGTTCTCCACCCGGGACTCGTCCTGCGGGTCAGAGCTTTGGCGCAACATGGCCAGATAGCCGGTCTGCTCCAGCACGGCTTCCAGCGCTGCGGCGGCGCCCGAACCGGCGGCAACCTCGGCCAAATCGTCGATGAGCTTCACGAAGCCGGCCACCGCGTTCACCGAGCGGGTGGCCATGCCGGGCGCTTCCTCGGCCCGGCGCAGTGCCGCCATGAACGAGACCCGGTCACGCTCCGCCAACGCGGCCACCGCGTACTCCGCCCGGTCACCGATCCCCCGCTTGGGTTCGTTGAGGATCCGGCGCAAGTTCACGACGTCGTCCGGGTTCACCAGCACCCTCAGGTACGCCAGCGCGTCCTTGATTTCCTTGCGCTCGTAGAAACGGGTGCCGCCGACCACCTTGTAGGGCAGCCCCACGCGGACCAGCAGGTCCTCAATGGAGCGGGACTGGGCGTTGGTCCGGTAGAACACCGCGATGTCTCCGGGCCGTACCCCTTCAGAGTCCTGCAGCCGGTCGATCTCATCGGTGATGAACCGGGCCTCGTCGTGCTCGTTCTCGCCGACGTAGCCGATGATCTTTTCGCCGTCGCCCTCGGCGGTCCACAGCCGCTTGGCGGGTCGGTTCGGGTTCCGCGAGATGACCGAGTTGGCTGCGCTCAGGATGGTCTGCGTGGACCTGTAGTTCTGCTCCAGCAGGATGGTGCGCGCGTTGGCGTAATCCTTTTCGAAGTCGACAATGTTTCGCACGTCCGCACCGCGGAAGGCATAAATCGACTGGTCCGAGTCGCCGACCACGGTCAGTTCGCCGGCCGGAAGCGCCCCATCCTCGGACTCGCGGGTCAGCTCGCGTACCAGACGGTACTGGGCATGGTTGGTGTCCTGATACTCATCCACCAGCACATGGCGGAAGCGGCGCCGGTACGAGTCGGCGATCGCCGGGAAGGCCTGGAAGATGAAGACCACCTGGGCGATCAGGTCGTCGAAATCCATGGCGTTGGCCTGGCGCATCCGCTGCGTGTACCCGGTGTAGACGGAGGCGACCGCCTGCTCGAACGGATCCGAGTAATTGGCGCTGGAGGCGAAGGACTCGTCGTCGATCAGTTCGTTCTTCAGCGCCGAGATTTTGTGCTGAATGGACTTGGGCGGGAACCGTTTCGGGTCCAGATCCAGCCCCTTGGCCACCTGGCTGACCATCCGCAGGGTGTCGGCCGAATCGTAGATGGAGAAATTCGAGTTCAGCCCCACGTGCTTGGCTTCGCGGCGCAGGATCTTCACGCACGAGGAGTGGAACGTGGAGATCCACATTCGCTTGGCCGGGTCCCCGACCAGCGACTCAATCCGCTCGCGCATCTCCGCGGCGGCTTTGTTGGTGAACGTGATGGCCAGAATTTCGCCCGGGCGCGCCCGTCGGGTCGCCAGCAGATAGGCAATGCGGTGGCTGAGCACACGGGTCTTGCCGGAACCGGCACCGGCGACGATCAACAGCGGGGAGCCGGCATGCTTGACGGCCTCTTCCTGCTGCGGATTCAGCCCGGAGAGCAGCTCTTCTGCGCCGGGCAGATGCGGGGCGGGCGGAGAGGCAATATGCGGGTCGAAAGCCGGGTCGGTGAGGAAATCCATGGTCCCTTAAGTCTATTAGCCGCCACCGACACTCGGGGACGGCCGCCAGGTCTAGCGTCAGCAGGCGGCGGATCGCTGCAACGGCATAATGGAAGCATGTCCAAAACCCCAGCTCAGCGCGCGAAGAAACACGGTGCCGCGGCAGCCCCGGCCACGGGCAGCGGCGCAGCAAAGCCTGCCGTCCCGGGCAGCACCCGGTCTCCGCAGCGCGCGGCTGGCAACGCCAACCTGATCGTCATCGCCGGTGCAGTAGCTTCCGCGTTCCTGTTCGGCTACTCATTCCTGCTGGTGATGCCGCAGTTCGCCCAGCTGACCGGCGGACTCGGCCTGCCGGACACCCTCATCGGCGGGTACTCCACCGAATACGCGCAGCAGCTCCGGACTGCGTTTGGCGCAGACGGTGCCGGACAGTACAACTACTGGCACAAGACCGCTGACACCATCTTCCCGCTGCTGTTCGGCTTCACCTGGCTGATCCTGCTAGGCCAGCAAATCCGTCGCGGGCTCTGGCGCTGGCTGGCCTGGGCCGTCGTCGTGCTTTATGTGGTGGCCGATCTCGGCGAAAACGTTGCCGTCGATGCCATGCTGGCGACGGACCCGGTGGGCGACGCCTCGCTGGCGAGCTTCCTCACGGTGGCCAAGTCCATCCTGTTCGGGCTGAGCCTGGTCGTCGCCGCAGTAGCGGTCTTCACCCGCAAGCCGAAACCGGCCGAAGGGCCCGGTCCGGCCGAAGGCTGAGCCGGCGCGGGTCCGGGCCAAGCGTGAGACTCAGGCTTTCGCCACTCCGACCGCCATCCGGCCGCCGCACCGGCCTGGAACGCCACTTAAGCTAAGCTTTTGGCGTTGCCCCCGTAGCTCAGGGGATAGAGCACCGCTCTCCTAAAGCGGGTGTCGGCAGTTCGAATCTGCCCGGGGGCACGAGTCAAACACTTAGTCAGACGGCAGTTCTCAAGCTAACGACGTTTCCGGAGTCCGGCTTAGTCCGCACCGTCAGCCAGGGTGCCGGGCGGCGGGCGTCCCTTGCATGGTGTCAGGCACTTCCCTTGCATGTTGCTATGGCAGATCCGCCGCTGCTGGAGTTCTCGCTAATAAGGATGTCATCGACGTAGATCCTGCATCGGACGCCACCGAAGCCGTCTTTGTTTTGGGCCGCGATGTATAGGGAGTCTCCGGAAAAGGCCTTTCGCGTCAAGCCTTCAAGGCCTGTGCGCTTGTTCCGAAGGGGCAGAGATACGGATTGCTGAGACGTTCCTGTTGGCATTTCCACCGTGATGTCCGCCGACCTCGGCATGCCACTGGCTCCTGTGGCCTCGACTTCATATCGGACGGTGTGTTTGAGCGAGTAGTCCGCTGTCGATGCCCCGGTGGAATTGGAAGAATCACCCCGGCTCAATTGCCAGCCATACAAGATAACGACAGTCATAATTACTGCCAGGACCAGTTTCAGTACGACCCGGTTCTTTTTCTTGGATTTGGTTCCCATTCCTATGCCCCCAACAAAGAACCTTCGACCATTGTGCGAAACTTCTCCTCGCCATCTAAGCATGCTTGAAGGACAAAACCGGGGGTCTTTCGTCGTCTAGATACGCAATAAGGGGGTAGACGTTTCACCGTTCGGCTGGCAACGTAGTTAGCGGTGGTCGCGAGCGTATCGCCCGGCAGCATCCCCAACTGCCGAGTTCGACCACGATGTGATAGGTCGGCGGCTCAGCAGTCCCCCCATGGCTGAGCCGCCGACCCCAATTTCACCTTGAGCCCTATTCCCCAATAGACCCCCAGGACCTGCGCGGCACCGGGCCCAGTCAGAAGACTTACGACGAAGACGGCGCGACACGCCAGCGCGCCGAGGCTCGTTTGGAATTGTCAGAGCCTATATGTAAGACTGCTTATCATCCTGTTGCCGATCGGTGCGAGCGGCGATGAACAACAGGGTTTCAGGGTGGCCACCACATTTTCCCCCATCTGTGGTGGCCACCTTTCCTCGTTGCAGCGTAGGAATCTGTCAGCGGGGCTCTGTGGGCAGGTTATCCAGCCATTCGCCCAGGTCTTCGTGGCGGATTACGCCTTTACTGCTTGCGTAGCGGGCGAGCAGGTTGCCGTCTGCTACTTGCTGCTTCAGGGTGCGGATGATTGCAGCCAATCACAGCAGGCCTACCGGAGCCCGGAAACACGCGGAAGTCAGCGTTACGCCGCAATCTGTTAAACGGGAGCAGGCCCCCGCCTGTGCATCCCCCCACGGAGGCACAGACGGTGGCCGGCTGTAGTGCATTCCACCGAAGTCGGCAGGAGTCCCCTGTCAGCATGGGACCGCTGGTTCCGTATCTTCCCGTTCGCCGGAGCCAGCGGCATCTTCCTGCCATCTTTTGGCTGGCGACCGCGCCGTTCCCCTGAAGCACCTAAGCCGCTCCGGGACCGTTCATTTCCCAGAGTGTGAGTACTCCAGGCACTGCCGCCACTCCTTATCTAAATCGATTGGATTTAATAATGCAAGTTCTGTGGCACGGCAGCCCCCATAGTGGAGGAACATGACGAAAACACAGCAGTGCAGCGGAACGTGATATTGCCTTAAGGTTCAACTGCCCAGCAGCAGCCCGCTGGCCTTCGGAGACAACGCGTCATCCAAAACCAGGCAGGCACCACCAATAGCGCCCACTTCGAATCCCAATGTGGAGGAGACCACCTCGACCCCGTGGATGGCCCGGGAGACAAAGCGGGTGTTGATTTCCTGGTGCAGGATCGGCAGCACCAGGTCCTCCAGACCAATCCACAGCGGGCCACCTAAGATCACCCGGTCCACGTCGAGGATGTTCACCAGTTGCGCCACGGTGCCGCCGACCAACCGGGCCGCCCGGCTAATGATGGCGGCGGCGGCCGGATCGCCCTCCACGGCCATCCGGCACAGCGTAATGATGCTTTCGGTGGCCTGGTGCCGATCGCCCAGTTCGGCGTCGGGCGGAAACACACCGGATTCCACGGCCTGCTGGAACAACGTGCCGAAATTTAACGCCATGCCCACGCAATTGCGTTTCCCGCACTCGCACAGCGGCACCTCCGCATCCACCGGGAAGTGGCCGATCTCGCCGATGTTGCCAGAGGCGCCGCGCAGCACCGCGCCGTCGAGCACCACACCGGCACCCAGGCCCGTGCCCAGATATACGAACACAAAGTTCTCGGGTTCCAGCCGTCCGCTGGCCCACAGCTCCGCTACCGCCGCCGCAGTCGTGTCCTTGTCCATCAGCACCGGCAGCCCGGTCAGGCGGCTCAGTGGTTCTCGCAGCGGCACCGAGGTCCATTCGCGCATCATCGGCGGGTCCACCACCGCGCCTTCGGCGGTATCGATCGGTCCCGGCGCAGCCAGCCCGATGCCGAGGAGCCGGTGCCGCTCGATGCCGGAGCCGTCGATCAGCTCTTCGACCGCGGCGGCCATGGCCGCAGTCATGCCATCGGGCTGGCCGGCACCAGGATTATCGTGCCGGGCCCGAGCCACCACCTCGCCGTCGAGATTAAGCACGACCAGGGTCATGACCACCGGGTCAAGGTGGATCCCGATAGCCAACCGGCTGGAAACTTCCAGTTGCAGCACCGTGCGCGGTTTGCCCGGACCGCTGACCGTCTTGCGGTCTTCCCGCACCAGGCCTTCGTCCACCAACCGGCGCACGACATTGGAGATCGTCTGCGGGGACAGTCCGGTGCGCTCCACCAGCTCCACCCTGGCGATGCCTTCGTGGGCGCGACGGATGGCGTCCAGGATCACAGCCTGGTTGTAGCCGCCCAAGCGACCCAGGTTGGTTCCTCGCTGCATTGCACCGCTTTCCGCTCATCTGTCGCCGGGGACCCCACAGCAACTCTAGTCACTGACCGCCCGGAGCACACTCTAGGCGCGGCGGGCCTATCGGCGCGGCGGGTCGCCTGAACGCGGCGCGGCAGGCTTGCCGGGGCACCGGGTCTGCCTGCGCGGATTGCTTCAACCCGCTGGGATCAGTTGGACACCGCGGCGTCGCTGAGGAACTGTGTCTGGTAAAGCTCCGCGTAGCGGCCTTCCAGCGCCAGCAGCTGGGCGTGCGTGCCCTGCTCCACGATCCGGCCGCCCTCCACCACCAGGATGCGGTCGGCCGAGCGCACGGTGGAGAGCCGGTGCGCAATAACGACGGCGGTGCGCCCCTCGAGTGCCTCGGTGAGCGCCGCCTGCACAGCGGCTTCGTTGGTCGAGTCCAGTGCAGCCGTTGCCTCATCCAGGATGACCACCCGGGGATGGCCCAGCAGCAGCCGCGCAATGGTCATCCGCTGGCGTTCACCGCCGGAAAGCCGGTAGCCGCGCTCCCCCACCATGGTGTCCAAGCCGTCCGGCAGCGTCCGGATCAGGTCTTCCAGCCGGGCACGGCGCAGCACATCCCAAATCTCGGCATCGGTGGCCTCCGGCCGGGCCAGCAGCAGGTTGGAGCGGATGGTTTCGTGGAACAGGTGCCCGTCCTGGGTCACCATTCCGATGGTTCCGCGCAGTGCCTCGAAGGACAGATCCCGGACATCGACGCCGGAGAGCTCAACGGAACCGGAGTCCACGTCGTACAGCCGCGCCAACAGTTGGGCCATGGTCGACTTTCCGGCGCCCGAGGACCCCACCAGCGCCAGCGTCTGGCCGGGTTCCACCCGGAAGCTGATGCCGTGCAGCACCTCCTCGCCGCCGCGGGCGTCCAGAGTCGCCACCTCTTCCAAGGAGGCCAGCGAAACCTTCTCCGCGGACGGGTAAGCGAACCGCACGTCCTTGAACTCAACGGAGACGGGACCCGGCGGGACGGAACCGGCGTAGGCCTTTTCAGTGATCAGGGGCTTCAGATCCAGGACTTCGAAGACGCGCTCAAAACTGACCAGCGCACTGGAAATCTCCACCCGGGCGTTCGCCAAAGCCGTCAGCGGCGCATACAGGCGGGTGAGCAGCAGGGCCAGCGTCACCACGTCGCCCGGATCCAACTGGCCGATGATCGCGTAGAAACCGCCCAGCCCGTAGACCAGGGCCAGTGCCAGCGCGGACACCAAGGTCAGCGCGGTGACGAATACCCACTGCATGACCGCGGTCTTGATGCCGATGTCGCGCACGCGCTGGGCCCGCAGCTTGAACTCGCGGGATTCGTCAGCGGGGCGGCCGAACAGTTTGACCAGCGTGGCACCGGGCGCGGAGAACCGCTCCGTCATCTGCGTGCTCATGGCGGAGTTGTGGTTCGCGGTCTCGCGCCGCAGGTCCGCCAGCCGGCTGCCCATCCGGCGGGCCGGCAGCAGGAACACCGGCAGCATCAACAGCGCCAGCAAGGTGACCTGCCAGGAGGTGTTTAGCATGACGATCAGCGTCAGGACCAGCGCCACGAAGTTGCTGACCACTCCGGAGAGCGTGCCGGCGAAGGCGCGCTGCGCACCGATCACGTCGTTGTTCAGCCGACTGACTAGCGCCCCGGTGCGGGTACGCATGAAGAAGGCGATCGGCATTTTTTGCACGTGGTCGAACACGGCGGTGCGCAGATCCAGGATGATGTCCTCGCCCAGACCAGAGGAGATCCACCGGGTCACCATGCTGAGTCCGGCGTCGGCAATGGCCACCAAAGCGATCACCACGGCCAGCCAGAGCACCAGCTCGACGTCGCTCTTGGCAACAATAGCGTCCACGACCCGGCCGGCCAGGACCGGGGTGGCAACAGCCAGCGCGGCAGTCACGACCGAGAGCAGCACAAAGATCGTGATCTTGCCCTTGTACGGCGCGGCGAATGCAAAGGTGCGGCGTACGGTCTCGCGGGAGAAAGACTTTTGGTCCTTCGAGTGCGAAAGCCGGTAGAGCGAACTCCAGGCTGCACCTTCCATGGACATGATGGCTCCTTACGGCTGATGGTCCTACTGCAACCCTAGAACCATCCGGAGCCTCGTGCTGTTCCCACCGGTGGTGCCACGGCCAGAATCTGTCCTCGGAGCGGGGTTGGACGCGCGGGATCCGTCCGTGTTCCGCGGGCCCTGCTACAAATCACCGCTGGCCCAGCTCAGGGTTTGGCACCCAGATGACCTGTTATAACCCGGGATTTCGACGGCAAGGGGTAACTTCGCTGTGAGATCAGGGGCAGCAACCCACGAGTTGGACGCGAACCCCTGACTTGGACGCGTCGCGCTGGTGGCTGCGCCACCCGGGCCGGGCACCAACAGCCCGGCCCGTCGCGGCCGGGCCCCCGGCGCAGCGTCAGCTGAGCTGCTTCTCCTCGTGCGGGATGAAGCGAACCGTCATCGCCTTGAAGCCTGGGGTGTTGGACTCGCGGGCCACCAGGTCGCGGTGCACCAGCGCGTTGGCCTCCGGGAAGTAGGCAGCGGCACAGCCGCGCGCCGTCGGGTAGGCCACCAGCCGGAACTCATCCGCACGCCGCTCGGTTCCCTTGAACGTGCTAATCACGTCCACCAGATCGCGGTCGGCGAAGCCCAGTTCAGCCAAGTCGTCCGGATGCACCATCACCACCCGCCGCCCGTTGGAGATGCCCCGGTAGCGGTCGTCCAGTCCGTAGAACGTGGTGTTGTACTGGTCGTGGCTACGCAGGGTCTGCAGGATCAGGTGGCCTTCGGGCGCTTCCAGGTACTCCAGCGGGCTGACCGTGAACCGGCCCTTGCCGATGTCCGTGGCGAAGGACCGGGTGTCGCGCGGCGGATTCGGCAGCACAAAGCCGCTCTTGTTCCGGATCCGGGTGTTGAAGTCCTCGAAGCCGGGCAGCACGCGGGAAATGTGGTCGCGGATCACATCGTAGTCCTCGGCCATCGCCCGCCAGTCCACCGGGTGGTCGTCGCCGAAGGTGGCCTGGGCCATCCGGGCGATAATCACCGGCTCGGCCAGCAGGTGCTCGCTGACCGGCTCCAGCCGGCCCTGGGTGGAGCGGATGACGGACATGGAGTCTTCCACCGAGAGGAACTGCGCGCCCTTGGGGTGCTTGTCATCCCGGTCGGTGCGGCCCAACGTGGGCAGGATCAACGAGGTCTTGCCGTGCACCACGTGGGACCGGTTGGGCTTGGTGGACACATGCACGGTCAGGCCGGCTTTCTTCATCCCGGCTTCCAGCGCCTCGGTCTCCGAGTTCGCCAGCGCGAAGTTGCCGCCCATCGACACGAAGACGTCCACCTTGCCCTCGGCAAAAGCGTCGATCGCCTCGGTGGAATCAACGCCGTGCTCGCGGGGAGACGTGATGCCGAATTCCTTGTCCAGCGCCGCCAGCAGCCATTCCTTCGGCTTTTCCCAGATGCCCATGGTGCGGTCGCCTTGGACGTTGGAGTGGCCGCGGACCGGGCAGGCGCCGGCGCCGGGCTTGCCGAAGTTGCCCTGCAGCAGCAGCAGGTTCACGATTTCGCGCAGGGTATCCACCGAATGCGGCTGCTGGGTCAACCCCAGCGCCCAGCAGATGATGGTGGCCTTGGACTTGGCCAGCAGCCCGGCTACCTTCGCGATGTCCAGCCGGGAGAGCCCGGTGGCCTTCTCGGTCTCGGCCCAGTCAATGTGGCGGCGGGCCGCGGCGTAGTCCTCGAACCCGTCGGTGTTCGCCTCGATGAAGGCCTTGTCCACCACGGTGCCAGGAGCCCGGTCTTCCTCTTCCAACAGCAGGTGTCCCAGTGCCTGGAACAGGGCCAGGTCCCCGCCCACCTTGATCTGCAGGAACTCGTCGGCCAGTTCGGTGCCGCCGCGCAGCAGCCCATCCACCGACTGCGGGTCCTTGAACGCCATCAGCCCGGTTTCCGGCAGCGGGTTGACGGCCACGATGGTGCCGCCGTTGTCCTTGCACTCCTTCAGCGCGGACAGCATGCGCGGGTGGTTCGTGCCCGGGTTCTGGCCCACCACGAAGATCAGTTCGGAGTGGTGGATGTCCTCCAGCGACACGGTGCCCTTGCCGATGCCGATGGTGGGATTCAAGGCGCTGCCGGAGGACTCGTGGCACATGTTGGAGCAGTCCGGCAGGTTGTTGGTACCCAGCGAACGCGCGAACAGCTGGTACATGAACGCGGTTTCGTTCGCGGTGCGCCCCGAGGTGTAGAAGACGCAGCGGTCCGGCGTCGTCGCTCGGATGCGCTCCCCGATCAGGCTGAACGCGTCCGACCAGGAGATCGGCGAATAATGCGTCTCGCCCTCGCGAATGATGACCGGCTCGGTGATCCGGCCCTGCTGGCCCAGCCAGTATTCGGTCTTGGTGGCCAGCTCTTCAATGGAATGCCGCGCCCAGAACTCCGGCGTCACGGTGCGTTTGGTGTTCTCCTCGGCCACGGCCTTGGCGCCGTTTTCGCAGAACTCGGCCGGTTTGCGCGGTCCGGTGATGGATTCCGGCCAGGCACAGCCCGGGCAGTCGAAGCCGCCGCGCTGGTTGATCCGCAGCAGCGAGCGTGCGGTGCGCGCGACGCCGGCTTGCTCGATGCCGCGCTCCAGCGCAATCTTTACGGCCGGAATACCGGCGGCAGCCTTCTTCGGTTCCTTGACCTTCAGGGTGCTTTCATCAATGTCATTCACAGGTGCCGGGCGAGTCATGCCCCTAATGTATCCCGGCTCACAAGGATTTCTCGACAGCCGCAGCCGGTCTCACACCAAATGGCCGACGGCGGCGCCAATCCGTGCCGGGTGCGCGTACACATTGACGCTGCGGCCGCGGCTGAATCCTGCCAGCGTCAGGCCAACTTTTTCCGCCAGTTCGACGGCGAGCGACGACGGCGCGCTGACAGCCGACAGGACGGGAATTCCCGCCAGGTAGGCCTTTTGGACCAATTCGAAAGAGGCCCGCCCGGAGACCTGCAGGACCGTGTTCCGCAGCGGAAGCCTGCCCTCGCGCAGGGCCCAGCCCACCACCTTGTCCACCGCGTTGTGGCGTCCCACGTCTTCGCGCAGGCAGAGCAGTTCGCCGTCGAAGCTGTACAGGCCGGCGGCATGGACGCCGCCGGTCCGCTCGAAGACCTGCTGCTGCTCACGCAGCCGGTCCGGCAGTTGCAGCAGGAGGTCCAGCGCCACTGTACCGCCGCCGTCGGCGCCATCGGTGCCGGGGGCGGCACCGCCGTCGTTATCAGGCAGCGCGAAGCGGGACCGCTTGGTGACCGCATCAATTGACGCGGTGCCGCAGATGCCGCAAGCGCTGCTGGTGACCACTTGCCGGTCCAGCCGCGGATCCGGCAGGGCCACGCCGGGCGCCAGCTGCGCCTCCACCACGTTGAAGGTCTGCCGGCCGTCCTCGTCCTCGCCGGCACAGAAGCGCAGGGAGAGCAGCTGGTCGGGCGACCAGACGATGCCCTCGGAGACCAGGAAGCCGGCCACCAGGTCGAAGTCGTCGCCCGGCGTGCGCATGGTGATCGAGAACGCGCGCCCGGCCAACCGGATTTCCAGCGGCTCTTCCACCGCCAGCACGTCCTCGCGGCGGCGCGGCGGCGCGTCAAGACTGAGTTTGAGCACCTTGCGGCGCTGCGTCAAGCGGCCCATGTACTTCTCCTCTACTGGCTGCTACAAGCGTAGTCCACGAGGCTACGGACCGGGCCCGCGACGGCGGATCACCAGGGCAGGTCAAGGGCCGGCAACTGCTGGCCGGGGTCGGCGCCGGCGGCCGGCACCACCATGACGCCGTCGGCGGCTGCCAGTCCACGCATCATGGCCGAACCTATATGGTCGGCGGGGACTGCACCGCCGTCGGGAGCGGTTCCGTAGGGCACCAGCCGGTCCTGGTCGTGCAGCGGAGGCAGGGTTGTTCCGGCGCGCACGGTGCGCAGCGGCGCCGGCCGGCGGCCGGTCATCCCCGCCAGCAGCGGGTCCGCCAGGGTCAGCAGCGCCATCATGGCCGCCAGTGGGTTCCCGGGCAGGCCGACCAGCGGGCGCCCGTCCGGCAGCCGGGCCAGCAGCGCCGGGTGCCCCGGGCGCATCCGAATGGAGGGGACCAGGATCGTGGCGCCGGCTGCGTCCAGCACCCGGCGCAAATGGTCGGCGGCGGATGTTCCGGTCCCGCCGGTGGTGACCACCACGTCGCCGCCACAGCCCGCGATGGCCTCCGCGGTGGCATCGAAGTCGTCGGGCAGCCGCCGGCTGCCGGCGACCTGGCCGCCGAGCCGCGCAATGATGGCCGGCAGGGTGGGGCCGAACGTATCGCGCACCCGGCCCGGCACGGGGATCCCGGAGGTGACCACTTCGTCCCCGGTGAGCAGCAGCTCGACCTGCGGCACCGCGGCAACCGGAAGCGCATCGTGGCCGCAGACCGCGGCGACGGCCAGATGCGCGGGGGTCAGCACGGTACCGGCGGCCACCACGACGGCTCCCGCTGCGGTCTCTTCACCAGCCGGACGGATGTGGCGCCCGGCGGCGAATTCCCGCTCGGCGGTCCCCGGGCACAGCTCCAGCTCCTGCTCGGCCGCCGTTCCGCATTCGCTGCGCAGCACGCTGTCCGTGCCGTCTGGAATCAGGCCTCCGGTGACCACCGGCGTGGCCTGCCCCGGTCGCAGCGGAGTGCCGGCCGGCACCAGTTGCCACGGCCCGGGGCCGGCAATGGCCCAGCCGTCCATGGCGGACGAGGCGTAGTGCGGGACCGGCAGCAGCGCCGTCAGGTCGGCGGCCAGTGTGCGGCCGGCGCATGCTGCCAGCTCCACGTCGGAGGCCGGCCGGCGCGCTGCAGCCTGGCCGGCCGCGTACGCGGCGGCCCGGGCATCTTCCCAGCGCAGGCCGGAGCCGCTCACTCCTGCACTGCGCCGTGGCGGCGCGCAACTGCGTCGGCCACGCGCGAGGCCGCGCGGATGGCCACCTCCGGTGTGGCCTGTCCGGTGGCGGCCGCGAAGCCGGCGGCGTAGCCCACCACGAAGGTGGTCAGCGGCGCAGCGGGACGGACCACGCTGTGGGCGGCCACTCCTGCCAGCCCCAGCACGGCGTCGATATCCACCGGCATGTCCTCGAGTTCCAGCGCCTGGAGCAGTTCGCTGACATACGGGGAGAGCTGTTCGGCCGCTCCGGACACAATGGCCTCCGATCCGCCCGGTGCGCGGGCTAGGACAACGTTTGTTTCAGGCTACGGTGCGGGCCGGGCAATGCCAAAGCGGCCCGCGTCCTGCCAGGTGTCCACGTCGGAGGTGTGCCTCGCGGCCCGCTCCAACGGGAGCTCGACCGCCTGCAGCTTGTCCAGCAGCCTTCGCACCGGTTGGCCTTCCAGCCCGGCCGCTCCCCCGGCCTTTTGCACCGCTGCCACCAAGGCTGCACTGTCCGCACAGCAAGCCAACTGCTGCCGTTTGCCGTCGGTGTCCACCGGGATCCAGAGCTTCGCCTGCGGCGCGCGGGCGGCACCGCCCAGCAGCAGTTCCGGCAGCCCGGCCAGCCACGGCATATCGCAGGCAAAGAGCAGGGTGAACGGCGCCCGGCCCGGGACGCCGTCGTCGTCCGGTGCCACAGCCGGTGCGCCGTCGTCGTCGTCCGGCGCAGGAGCCGGTGCGCCGCCGTCGTCGCCCGGTGCAGGAGCCGGTGAACGGCCATCTGTCTCGGCCGCCAGAGCCTGCACCCCGGCCGCGATGCCCGCTGCCGGACCGGAGAACGGCGGGTCCTCCCGGGTCAGCAGAAGCCGGGGCGGTCCGGAAGCCACCGACCGGCGGAAAGCGTCCACTTCCTCCAGCAGGTCCTCCGGGCCCACGACGGCGATCCGCCGGGCGCCGTGGACAGCCTCCAGCGTGCGGCGCAACAGCGTGGACCCGTCCAGTTGCAGCAGGGCCTTGGGGCTTCCGCCCAGCCGCGAGGATCGGCCGCCAGCCAGCACGACGGCGTCGAATTCGGGAGCAGTCACGCGGCGGTATGCCTGTCGAGGAACTGGCTCCAGGCGGGGGCCGGCCGGTCCAGATCGCGGATCCGCCAGCGCGCACCGCTAGGCGGGCGGGGCGTGAACCGCAGGCTCCAGCCCATCTGGGCCAGTGTGCGGTCGCCCTTGGCGTTATTGCAGCGCAGGCAGCAGGCCACTAGATTCTCCCAACTGTCCGCACCTCCGCGCGAGCGCGGCCTCACATGGTCCACCGTGGTGGCCGTCTTGCCGCAGTAGGCGCACAGGTGGTTGTCCCGGCGCAGCACTCCGCGGCGGGTCACGGCGGTGTCCTGATTGTACGGAATCTTAATGTACCGGTTAAGCAGGATCACCGAAGGGCGGCCCAGAATGTCGTTCGGCCCGACGACGGGATCACCGTCTTCCGCGATCACGCTGGCCTTGCCGGTGAGCACAAGCAGCAGCGCCCGGCGGAAGGTGACGACCGCCAGCGGTTCGTATCCAGCATTCAGAACGAGTGTGCGCATGCACATTCCTCTAGGTGTGGCCAACCCGACCGGTGCTTCAGCTCCGGTCGGGGACTGGATTTTCTGCACTAACAGTCAAAGAGTATGACGGTCGATACGTTCTGCGCTAACTTTTTTCGCTGTTGGTGGGCAGTTTCGACCGGAGCAGCCAGATGTTCGCCGGCTGTTCTCCGGTCCTCGGCGGATCAGGCGGGCGGCCGCCGTTAGGCCAAAAACGGCACCGGCCCCGGTCCACGCTGGGCATGTACCGGGGCCGGTGGACGGTCTAGCAGACCGGAAAAGACCGAAGCCTAGTTGACGCGGATGGCGACGTAGCCGGATCCCACATCGGCGCTGGCCAACGCGGTGGTGTAACCGGTCCAGCCGCCGTGGACGGCCTGGCCGTTGCCCACGTAGATGGCGATGTGCGCAACCCCGGCGCCGCCGTCGGAGTAGTAGAGCAGGTCGCCCGGCTGCGGGGTGGAAACCTGCGTGCCGTAGCTGAGGAACTGCGCCGGGGCGAGGTCGCCCACCGACTTACCGGCGGCGCGGAGGGCCTTCTCCACCATGGCGGTGCAGTCCTGCGAAATACCGATCTGGCCGTAAGCGGAGGAGACCAGGGTGGAAGCCACGCCACTGGCGGAGGCGGTGGCGGGTGCGGGTGCGGCGGCCTTGGCAGCTGCGGGCTTGGCGGCTGCGGGCTGCGCTGCGGCCGCCGGGGCGGCTTCCTGGACCGCAGTCTGTGCTGCGTCTGCCGCTTGCTCGACAACCGGCTCCACTTCCTGGGCCACGGCTTCGACCACTGGCTCCGGCTTAGGGGCCGGAGTCGACGTGATGTCGGGGCGCGAGAAGGTCAGTTCGACAGCACTGGAAGCCTGGACCGTGTCCACCTGCACGCGGCTGGGAACGGACACGGTGGACGCAGTGCGTTCGATGGTGGCTGACTGCGCGGGGATGCCGGCGGTCAGGGCCAATCCGGAGGCGGCAGCAATAACGGCTGCGGAGCGCCCCATGGATCCGGCATTGGATGAGACGGCTTTGGAAATCGTCTCCAGCGGGTTAGTGCGGACGGAAACGGCGCGGTGGCGCCCGGTGACGGTGTTATTGAACACGTTAAAGGCCTCTCCCAATGCCTGCGAGGTGAGCTGTCGGATTCGGATGGGAGTGCACCCGGCCGTAGTCCTCCCCGGCAAAAGCCTGAGAGCCCTACGACTTAACCCCAAGGGTTCCTGTACGGAACCCGAATTTGGTTCCCCCGCCTCTGCCCGCGAAGTTTTTGCGAACGAACCCTGGATGGTGGCAGAGCTCGGCAATCCACCCAGAGGTACCAGCCGCTGGCAGCTGGAACGAGTAACAGCGTATACGATGCAGCGAGCATTGTCACGTTCTGATCACGGAACGGTGATCTTTAGGTTACGGAGGTTGCCCCATACGCACCGAAAAGGGGATTCAGGCGCCCGTCGCACCGCCGCAAGCGGGGTTTAAGGACCGACGGCGCGCCCCGAAAGGCACGCCGCGATACACCCCCTAGAGAGGGCCTCAGGAAGGCCCTTAGCCCGCCGGGCGGATGAACACCGGTCCGGAGCCGATGTAGGCGCTGCCCAGCACGGTGCTGTAACCGGCCCAGCCGCCGTGGACGGCCTGGCCGTTGCCAACGTAGATGGCCACGTGGGCCACGCCGGCGCCGCCGTTGGCGTAGTAGATGATGTCGCCCGGCTGCGGGGTGGAGACCTGCGTGCCGTAGGCGAAGAACTGTGCCGGGGCGAGGTCGCCGACCGAGAAGCCGGCCGCGCGCAGCGCGTTCTCAACCAGTGCGGTGCAGTCCTGACCCACACCGATCTGGCCGTACGCGGCAGCGACGATGGCGCCGGCCACGCCGCTGGCGGCAGCTTCGCCGCTCTTTTTGCTGGACTTGCCCTTGTTCGATGCGGCATCGTCGCCGGTCGTCGGGTTGATCTCGTTCGAGACGGGCTGGACCACGGTCTGCGGTGCCGGGGTGGACGTAATCCGAGCACGTTCGAAGGTCAGTTTCACAGCCGGCGAAGCCTGCACGGCTTCCACCTGGATGCGGGCCGGGGCGTCGACGCTGCGGTCGGCGCTGACGGCCTGAGCCGGAATGGCACCGGTTAGAACGATGCCGGTAGCAGCGGCGATAACGGCACCTTGGCGTCCAACAGTTCCGGCGTTTGCGGAAACAGCCTTGGAAATCGTCTCAAGCGGGCTGGTGCGGACAGGGGTCGCACGGTGGCGGCCCGCAGTAATGCTCTTGGACACGGTTGTACCTCTCCCAAATGCCTGCGAGGTGAGCTGTCGGGTTCGGATGGGAGTTCATCCGGCCGGTCGGCTTCCGGGCTGGTGGCCCGGGCCTGATCGGCTTTACCCCAAGGACGTCCTGCGACGTCCGGGAAGTGGTTCCCCCGCCTCTGCCATGCGATTCGGTGCGAACGAACTTCGGGCGACGGCAGAGTTCGGCATTCCGCCCGAAGGTGCCTGGCAGTTGCTGCCAGGCACAGGTGAAACCTTATAACAGTTTGGCGACTGAGTCACATTCCGGTTACGGCGTGTCAATCAGAGCCAGCCGGTGGGGTCCACCAGCTTGCCGTTGACCATGACTTCGAAATGCAGATGGCAGCCGGTTGAGGCTCCAGTGGTGCCGCTTTCGCCCAGAACCTCGCCCCGCGCCACGGTGGCGCCCACCGTCGTGTCGATGGTGCTCAGGTGGTTGTATGTGGTCTCCAGGCCATTGCCGTGGTCCACCACAATCCGGTTTCCGCCACCGCCGACCTGGAACCCGGCTTCGACGACTGTGCCGCCGGCCGCGGAGTGTACCGGCGTACCGCAGGGTGCCCCGTAGTCCTGGCCGGTGTGCAATTCTCCGGCGTAACCGGTGATGGGGCTGACCCGGTAGCCGAACGGCGAGGTCTTGATCAGCTCGTCCATCGGCTGCGAAAGGGACCCTTCGCTGCCGATCGGCTTAGCCTTCCCGCCGGAGGCGACCATGACCTGCTTCAGCTTGGTGTCCGGGTCGAACTTACTGGTCAGCGCGGCCCGTTCAAAGGTCAGGCGTGCTTCGGTAGCCGCTGAGATGCTGCTGGTTGCCAGTGCTTCCTGCGGGGCGTCGGCTGTGGCGCCGGCCGTCGTCGGAAGCATCACGGTCAGCGCCATGCCGGAGGCGGCAGCGACAATCGCGGTTTTATGGCCAACGTCGCGTGCGGCGACTGCTACCGGCGACGGTGCCGGCTGCGCACGCCGCCGTCCGGCTGTCGCTGCGCGAGGGCGTGGGTGCTCGACCGGGGCGGTTAAACGGCGCCGTCCCGAGGCTTTGTGTCCTGCCAAAATCTATACCTCTCCCAAAGCGCCTGCGAAGTTAGCTGTCGGATTCGAGTCAAGAGAAAACTCGGCCGCATCGCGCAGAGCTTTAGTGGAACGATTCACTGTGGCTTTGCCCGCTGCGGCTTCACCCCAAGGCAGCGTACAAACTGCCGCTTGGTGGGTCCTCCGCCCCTGTCTCACGGATCCACTCCCCCGCCGACAGGGCTCGGCTTGCGGAGGGTGGGGGACCGATAGCTCGGCGCCCGGATTAACTATACGGAAAGTCAGTGAAAGTGATAAATCCGTTATCCAAGCCGCGTAATTCCGCGGCGCAACGATTCATTCCATCGAGACAAAGATGTGGGCCGCGACCTCCGGAGGCAATTCCAGAGCCCCCTCGATGCCCGGCACGCGCACGGAAATGTACTCCCCGGCGGTCTCCAGTTGCAGTGTCGCGCCGGGCTTCAGTCCGCCCTCTTCCAGCTGGACCAGCAGTTCCGGCTCCACCTGGATCGGTTCGGCCAGCCTGATGATGCTGACCTGCTTGTCGGGCGTGTACGTGCCCATCGCCTGGGCCAGGTTGAGCAAGCCGTAGGATTCCTCCACGGGCTGGCCGCCGAGCGCTTCCAACCCCGGGATCGGGTTGCCGTAGGGGGAAACCGTCGGCTTGCCCAGCAGTTCGTAAAGCCGCTGCTCCACCCGTTCGCTCATCACGTGTTCCCAGCGGCAGGCCTCGTCATGGACGTAGGCCCAGTCCAGGCCGATGACATCGGAGAGCAACCGCTCGGCCAGCCGGTGCTTGCGCATAACCTCGGTTGCTTTGCGCCGGCCCAGTTCGGTCAGTTCCAAATGCCTGTCACCGGTGACGACTACCAGTCCGTCCCGCTCCATCCGGCCGATTGTCTGGGAGACGGTGGGGCCGGAATGGCGCAGCCGCTCGGCAATCCGGGCGCGCAGCGCGACAATGTTCTCTTCTTCGAGCTCGAGGATGGTGCGCAGGTACATCTCGGTGGTGTCGATGAGATCGGTCAATTGGTTCTTGCTCCTCGGCGCGCGGTGAAAAGGCTGCTCCAGCAGCAGGCATGAGGGTGGGGCCCTTCTCCAGCCTAGCTTGTTTTCCCTACACGACCGGCAGTTTCGCCGCTGGTAGACGCGCCGCGGCGCCACGCAACATTCCCGGTTCCGACTAACAGCGCCCGCTGGCGTTGGGGCAGAATGATACGGGCGTTCAACGGTGAACTGCCATCGAGATCACTGCCACCACGCCAGGAAAGGTATTCATGAGCGATACCCAGTCCATCAGCATTCCCGCCGACCTCCTCCCGAAGGACGGGCGTTTTGGCGCCGGTCCGTCCAAGGTCCGTCCGGAACAGGTCGACGCGCTGGTCGCCGCGGGTCGCAACCTGCTGGGAACGTCGCACCGCCAGGCTCCAGTGAAGAACCTGGTCGGCAGCGTCCGCGAGGGACTGCGGGAGTTCTTCAAGGCTCCGGCCGGCTACGAGATCATCTTGGGCGTCGGCGGCTCCACCGCCTTCTGGGATGTCGCCTCGTTCGGACTGGTCGAGCAGAAGGCCCAGCACCTATCCTTCGGCGAGTTCAGCTCCAAGTTTGCTGCCGCCACCAACAAGGCCCCGTTCCTGGCCGAATCCAGCATCATCACCGCAGAGCCCGGTTCCCGGCCGGAGCCGCGGGCAGAGGCCGGCGTGGACGTGTATGCCTGGGCGCAGAATGAAACCTCCACCGGTGTCGCGGCTCCGGTGCAGCGTGTGGAAGGTGCCGACGACGGCGCCCTGGTCCTCATCGACGCGACCTCGGCTGCCGGCGGGCTGGCCGTGGACGTCAGCCAGAGCGATGTCTACTACTTCGCCCCGCAGAAGAACTTCGCGTCCGACGGCGGCTTGTGGCTGGGCGTCTTCTCCCCCGCCGCGCTGGAACGCGCGGCGAAAATCGGTGCCTCCGGCCGCTGGATTCCGGACTTCCTCAACCTGGAAACCGCGATCGATAATTCGTTGAAGAACCAGACCTACAACACGCCCGCGCTGGCCACCCTGGTGACGCTCGATGCGCAGATCCAGTGGCTGAACGGCAACGGCGGCCTGGAGTTCGCCTCCGGCCGCACCGCTGATTCGGCCGGGCGGGTGTACCAGTGGGCCGAGGCCTCCGAGCTGGCGACGCCGTATGTGGCCAACCCGGAACACCGCTCGAACGTCATCGCGACCGTCGACTTCGATGACTCGGTTGATGCCGCTGTCGTGGCCAAGGTGCTGCGCGCCAACGGCGTGGTGGATGTGGAGCCGTACCGCAAGCTCGGCCGCAACCAGTTGCGCATCGCCACCTTCGTGGCAGTCGAGCCGGAAGACGTCAGCGCCCTGCTGGCCTGCATCGACTACGTAGTGGACCGCCTGCAGGGCTAAGCCCCGCACCGTCATCGCTCAGGTCCGGCTTCCCGATCACGGGGAGCCGGACCTTTATGCTGACAGTCCCCCGTGTCCCGCCGCCTAGACGGACCGGTCCGGCACGCCAAAGGTGATGCTCAGCTTCCGCTTGGCCGAGCGGTCGAAGCGCAGCCGCATGTGATGCGCGCGCCAGGCCCACAGAATTCCGACGGCGGCGGCGGCCACCCCGGACATCGCCGCCACCCCCAGCCCCCAGCGCGGGCCAAAACTATTGGAGACCAAGCCGACCAGAGGAGCACCGATCGGGGTTCCGCCCATCAGGATGGCCATATATAAGGACATGACGCGTCCGCGCATCATCGGATCGGTGGTGGTCTGCACATACGCATTGGCGCTGGTCATGATGGTGATGGCCGACGCCCCGACCGGCACCAGCGCCAGTCCGAAAAGCCAGGCCGTCGGAGCCAGGCCCGCCGCCGTGCAGGCAACGCCGAAGGCCACCGACGCGCCGAAGATATAGCGCAGCCGTGGTCTCTCCCGCCGCGCGCTGAGCAGCGAACCGGTTACCGAACCAGCCGCCATCACCGAGGAGAGCACGCCGAAGTCACCGGCATGGCCGCCGAATTCGGTGCGAGCCATGGACGCCACGAACACGGAGAAATTCAGGCCGAAGGTGCCGATGATGAAGATGGCGGCCAGCACTACCACCAGGTCCGGCCGGTCCTTGACATAACGGAAACCTTCGCGGATCTGGCCGCGGCCCTTGGCCACCTTCTGCCGCGGGTGGAGTTCCTGGCGGCGGATGGCCAACAACGCCACGATCATCGCTCCGAAGGTGGCGGCGTTGATGAGGAACACCGGGCCCGGGCCGATGGCCACGGTCAGCACGCCGGCAATGGCCGGACCGATCATCCTGGCCAGGTTGAACGACGTGCTGTTCAGCGCCACCGCGTTCGGCAAGTAGTCGTCGCGGACCACGTCCGAGACGAATGTCTGCCGCGCCGGCGCATCCACCGCCGTCACCATGCCCAGTGCCAGGGCGAAGGCATACACGTGCCACAGTTGTGCCACGTCGGCGATCACCATCAGGCCCAGTGCAAGGCCCAGCACGGCCATGGAAATCTGTGTGGCCATCAGCAGCTTTTGCCGGTCGAACCGGTCCGCGACGAGCCCGGCCCACGGGGCCATCACCAGCTGCGGCCCCATCTGCAGCGCCATCACAATGCCCATCGCGGCGGCGTCCTGTTGGGTCAGGATGTCGTAAACCAGCCAGTCCTGCGCCGTTCGCTGCATCCACGTGCCGACATTGGAGATCAGCGCGCCGATGAACCAGATCCGGTAGTTGAACAGCCGCAAGGAACGAAACATGCTTTACCGCCCCTTCCGGCTGCAGAACCTGCCTCGTCGATTGGCCACATCAGGAGGTGGCTTCGGTGAATTCCTCGGTCGTGTCGTTCTCGGCTGCCTCTGTCAGATTCTCGTCAGCGGCAGCATCAGCTGCCTCTTCCTCACCGGTGGTTGCAGGGGCTTCTTCCGCCGCTACGTCATCGCCCGCGGTTGCCGGAGCTTCCGCTGCCTCGTCTTCGCCCGCGGTTGCCGGAGTTCCCTCCGCCGCATCCGTCGCGGGAGCTGTCTCGGCGCCGTCCTGCGCCGCGGCCGCCTCGGCTGCCTCGGCTTCGGCCGCAGCCGCCACTTCTTCAGGCCGCACCCGGTCTGCCCACGGCACCCACTCCGGAGCCAGCAGCGATCTCTCGGACGGGAGCAGGCCTACTTCGCAGACCGTTGCTTCCTTGCCGCGCGGGACACGGGCCAACGTGGCATACCACTGCCAGCCGACGTAGCCTGCCAAGTGTGCCTCGAACCGGTGGGTGACCAGACGGTCCCCGTCGGCATAGCTGCCCACGTGCGCACCGATTTGTTCGGACGGGGCGATCTCCATCACGCCCTCCCGGGCACGGTCCACCGCGGCGGCCAGGACCAGGTCCAGTTTGGCGGTGCGACGCGCAGGACGACGCCGGGGCGCAGCCTCGGTCTCGGACCCGCCGGCGATGGGCTGCTCCACTGGCGCGGTTTCAGCGCTGGAGCCGTTCAGGTTTTCAGTCATCAAGTCCGCTTACGCGTCCAGATCGTCGGCCACTCGGCGGAGCACCGCAGCAACCTTGGACGCGTGGGAGCGTTCCGGGTAGCGGCCCTTGCGCAGCCCATTGGAGATGCCGTCCAACAGCTTGATCAGGTCCTCGGTGATGACGGCCATGTCCTCGGCCGGCTTACGCGTTGCGCGCACCACCGAGGGAGCGGCGTCGAGGATGCGGGCGGACAGCGCGGACGGGCCACGGCGGCCGTCGGCGATGCCGTACTCCATCCGGGTGCCCGCCTTCACGTCCTTGACACCGGCCGGCAGCGCAGATGCATGCAGGAACACTTCCTGGCCGTCTTCGCTGGCCAGGAACCCGAAGCCTTTTTCCGTGTCGAACCACTTGACTTTGCCGATGGGCACTTTGCTTACCTCGTTCTGCTTAAATGTTGCGACGGTACCGCCCGCTGCTGCGTTCTTACCATGTGCCCCGCCAGCAGTACACCGGCCGCAGCTGCGGCCGGTGCGTGGCGGGGAAAGTCTGTCTCTAGATTAGCTTGTTCCGCCGACCGCGGAGGCCGGTCCGCAGCCGTTTTCGCTTCCGGCGTGCGGGTGGGATTGGGCCCCGGCACGGCCGGGAGTTAATCTGGTGCCATGTCCGGAACCGTCCCCGCCCAGAATGCGCCGCGCCCCGCCGAGTCGGGTGCGCTGCACCGTCTGCTGGTCTTCGCCGCCGTCGTCCTGCTCTTGGCAGGGCTGGGCAGCCTGGGCGTCATTCTGGCCGGTGCCATGACCGGAACTCCGGTGTGGACCGGTTTCATGGGCCTGGCCTGGTTCTGCTTTCCTCTCGCTTTCGTACTGATGGTGCTGCTGATGGCGGGCAGCATCCGGCGCCGCCGCAGCAGCTAGCGGCACCGCCGGTGAAGGCGGCCCTGCCCCGGGCCACCGGCCGCAGTGGTGCGGGTAACGTTAATCCGGTGTCCTCCATCCGCGCCTTGGCCGGCCAGTTGGCCGCCCGCAGCGACGCCGAGCTGCGCCAGCTGTTCAGTGCCCGGCCGGACCTCTGCCTGCCGCCCGTACCGGACTTTTCCGCGCTGGCCGCCCGGGCCTGCACCCGGATCAGCCTGCAGCGGGTGCTGGAGAACCTCTCCCGGCCCGAGCTGGAGGTGCTTGAAGCCGTGGTGCTCAGCACCGATGTCGATGCCGGCCGCACTGCCGACGCCCGCTCCCTGCAGCCCCTGCTGGTGCCGCAGGCAGGCACGGCCGTCCAACCGGACCTGAACTCTTACCTGACCCGCCTGCAGGAACTTGCCCTGCTGGTGCGCGCGGAGCCTTCATCGGACAACAGTGCTTTCCCAGCTGACGACGGCGGGGACCTCACGCCGCCCCCGGCCTACCTTCCGGTGGCCAGTCTGGCCGAAGCGCTCGGACCGTATCCGGCCGGCCTGGGCCGCCGCTACGCCGCCTTGGCCGCCGCCAGTTCGGTCGCGGCAGACCATCTGGTCCGCACCGTGCGGCTGCTGCGCGAGGCCGGCTACGAGCTGCCGGCCGACGCCGACGAGCCAGACGGGGACGAACGCGCCGACCCGGCGGCAGCCCCTGCCGCCCGCGCGGCCGCCGCCCTGGACCGCTGGCTGGCCGACCCGCAAACCTGGCCGGCGCTGATCGCGCAGGCACCGGAGCATACCGGCGAGCTGCTCGGAAAGTTCCGCCGTTCCCCACTGGGCGCGCTGCCGCACCCGCTGGCCGGCACCGGCCCCACCGAGGCAACCTCGCCGATCGACTGGCTGGCGGCGCACGGGCTGCTGGTTCCCCTTGACGCATCACACGTGGAACTCCCCTGGCCGGCCGGCCTGGCGGTACGCGGCGGTGCGGTGGCCGATCCGTGGCATACCCTGCCACCGGCGACAACTGGCCGGCAGGTCCGGAATTCCTTGCGCGACAATGCCGCCTTCTCCGCCGCCGCCGAGACGCTGCGGCTGGTGGCCGAGCTGTTGGACCAGGTCCGCCGCGGCCCTGTTGCTACGCTGCGCGCGGGCGGTGTAGGCGTCCGCGAAGTCCGCCGGCTGGCGGACTCTTTGCGAATCGAACCGGAGGAGACCAGCTGGCTGTTGGAGCTCGCTGCCGCTGCCGGACTGCTCATCCTGGACGTGGACACCTCCCGCTGGGTGGTCCACGCGGACGCCATGTTCGGGACCCTGGCGCGGCAGGACCAGTGGCTGCTGCTCGTGTCGGCCTGGCTGCAGCTGGACCGCGCACCATCGCTGGTGGGCGGCAGGACGCCGTCGGACACCGCCATTAATGCGCTGGCCGCGGAAGCGTCCCGCCCGGATGCGCCGGCGGTCCGCCGCCGCGTGCTGGAGGCGCTGGAAGAGCTGTGCACGCCCGCGGCCTCCGCCGACCGCCCCGAGGGGCCGGAAGCCCGCCCGGACGACGCGCCAGACGCCGCTGCATCCGGCAGCACCCCGGCGCCCTCGCCGGAAGCGGTCACCGGCTACTTGGTGTGGCGCCGGCCTCGCCAGCGGCGGCGGTTTGAGCGGCTGGTGCCGGGCATCCTGACCGAGGCGGCCCGGCTGGGGTTGGTGGGGTCCGGCGCGCTGACCGGATTGGGACGTGCGCTGGCGCAGGACAGGCTCGCAGAGGCGGCTGAACTGTTGGCCGATCAACTGCCGGACCCGCTGGTCGAATTCGTGCTGCAGGCGGACCTGACGGCGGTGGCACCCGGCTATTTGGCGCCGGACATCGCCGCCGAGCTGTCCCTGCTGTCCACCGCCGAGGGCCAAGGCCCGGCCACCATCTACCGGTTCTCCGCGGACAGCATCCGGCACGCGCTGGACGCCGGGCGCGATGCGGCCGGCATCCTCGGCTTCCTGACCCGCCACTCGGCCACCGGTGTGCCGCAGCCGCTGAAGTACCTGGTCGAGGACACTGCGTCCCGGCATGGTGCGCTGCGGTTCGGCGCGGCGGCCAGCTTCCTGCGCAGCGACGACGAGGACGCGCTGACGGACCTGCTCACCGACCCACGCACCGCGGGCCTGGGCCTGCGCCGGCTGGCCCCCACGGTGGCCGTCTCGCGGACCGCCGCCCGAGACCTGCTCGCCTCGCTGCGCCAGTTCGGCTATGCGCCGGCGCCGGAAACCGACGACGGCGTGGCGCTGGGCGGCGCGGCGGTCACCGGCGGCGTACCCGGCGGGGCACGCGGCAGCGGCGGTTTCGCTGCGGACGGCACCCCGGCGGAGGGTGCCGCGACGGCGCAAGCCGGCCGCGCGCCGTCGTCGTTCCCGGTGAAAACCAATCCCTGGGACCTCACCCCCGATGCAACCGACGCCCAACTGGCGGCCCTGCGGAGCACCGGGATCCCGGCCAAGCCGGCCGCCGAGGCGGGGCCGGTGCTGGCCCTGGAAACGCTGCGGACCGCCATCCGGTTGAAGCAGCGGGTGCGGATCGGGATTGTGGATCCGGACGGCAACCACCGGCGGCAGGTCATGCTGCCGCTGTCCGTCAGCGGCGGACGGCTTCGCGTGTTCGATCCCGACCGCGACAGCGAGCGCACCGTCTCCATCCACCGGGTGATGGACATTGAACTAGTGGAGGGCAATTGAACTAGTGGAGGGCAGCTGAATGGCCGACGGACCGTTGATCGTCCAGAGCGACAAAACCATCTTGCTGGAAGTCGACCATGAGCAGGCGAACGAGGCCAGGCATGCCATCGCCGCGTTCGCGGAGCTGGAGCGGGCACCGGAGCACATGCATTCCTACCGGATCACTCCGCTGGGACTGTGGAACGCGCGCGCCGCCGGACTGGATGCCGAACAGGTGCTGGACACGCTGCTGAACTACTCGCGCTTTCCGGTGCCGCACGCCCTGTTGGTGGACATCGAGGAAACCATGTCCCGGTACGGGCGGCTGCGGCTGGAGAAGGACCCGCAGCACGGCTTGGTACTGCGCACCACCGACTACCCGGTACTCGAAGAAGTCATGCACGCCAAGAAGATCCAGCCGCTGCTGGGTCCGCGGATCGATGCCGAGACCACGGTGGTACATTCCTCGCAGCGCGGTCAGCTCAAGCAACTGCTGCTCAAGCTCGGCTGGCCCGCGGAAGACCTGGCCGGCTACGTCGACGGCACGCCGCATCCCATCGCGCTGGCCGAATCCGCCGCGCCGGGCGGCTGGCAGCTGCGGCCGTACCAGCGGCTGGCCGTGGAGAACTTCTGGGCCGGCGGTTCCGGCGTCGTGGTCCTGCCCTGCGGGGCCGGCAAAACGCTGGTGGGCGCGGCCGCAATGGCCACCAGTTCCACCACCACGTTGATCCTGGTGACCAACACCGTCGCCGCACGCCAGTGGAAGGACGAGCTGGTCCGGCGGACCACGCTGACCGCCGAGGACGTGGGTGAATATTCCGGCTCGGTCAAGGAGGTCCGGCCGGTCACCATCGCCACCTACCAGGTGCTGACCATGCGCCGCGGCGGACTGTACCCGCACCTTGAGCTGCTGGACGCCAACGACTGGGGCCTGATCATCTACGACGAGGTGCATTTGCTGCCGGCCCCGATGTTCCGGATGACGGCCGACCTGCAGGCCCGGCGGCGGCTGGGACTGACCGCCACCTTGGTGCGCGAGGACGGCCGCGAAGGCGAAGTATTCTCGCTGATCGGGCCCAAGCGCTACGACGCCCCGTGGAAGGACATCGAGGCGCAGGGCTACATCGCGCCGGCCGACTGCGTGGAAGTCCGGGTGGACCTGCCGCGGGACGAGCGGGTGGCCTACGCCATGGCCGACGACGGCGACAAGTACCGGCTGTGCGCGACGTCCCCGACCAAGACGCCGGTGGTCGATGCCCTGGTGAAGGCGCACGAGGGCGAACAGCTGCTGGTGATCGGCCAGTACATTGACCAGTTGGACGAGATCGCCGAGCACCTGGACGCGCCGGTGATCAAGGGCAGTACCTCGGTCAAGGAACGGCAGCGGCTGTTTGACGCGTTCCGCCGCGGCGAGCTGCAGACCCTGGTGGTCTCCAAGGTGGCCAACTTCTCCATCGACTTGCCCGAAGCCACCGTGGCGATCCAGGTGTCCGGGTCGTTCGGGTCCCGGCAGGAGGAAGCCCAGCGCCTGGGCCGGCTGCTGCGCCCCAAGGCGGACGGACGGTCGGCGCGGTTCTACACGGTGGTCGCGCGGGACACCCTGGACCAGGACTTCGCCGCCAAGCGGCAGCGTTTCCTAGCCGAGCAGGGCTACGCCTACACCATCAAGGACGCCAAGGACGTGCTGCAGGGCTAACCCCGTCCGCCACACCGCAGGCTCGGCGAGCGCCGGAGTCCGGCAGTGCCTGCGGGCGTCCGTGGAGCTGTCCAGCCTCCGGGGCCGACCTTGGCTCGGGTACAGCGCAGGTCCTCATAGCCTGCAGCGTCCATTCAGCAAACTCCCAGAAACCGGGAGCACACTGGGAACGTGAAGAAGCCTGAGCCCGAAGCCAAACTGCTGGTCGTCGACGACGAGCCGAACATCCGCGAACTGCTGTCGACGTCGCTGCGGTTCGCCGGGTTTGAGGTAGTGGCTGCCGCCAACGGCCGCGAGGCCTTGGACGCGGCTGAAGAACATCTGCCGGATCTGGCCGTGCTGGATGTCATGCTTCCGGACATGGACGGCTTCACCGTGACCCGCAAACTCCGTGCCTCGGGCCGCCATTTTCCAGTGGTCTTCCTGACTGCCCGGGACGAGACCGAAGACAAGGTCACCGGCCTGACCGTGGGCGGCGACGACTACGTGACCAAGCCTTTTAGCCTGGACGAAGTGGTGGCCCGCATCCGGGCCGTGCTCCGCCGCACGCGACCGCTGCTGGAAGACGACGCGGTCATCCACGTGGACGACCTGGAGCTCGACGACGACGCACATGAAGTCCGCCGCGCCGGCGAGGTCATCGACCTCTCCCCCACCGAGTTCAAGCTGCTGCGCTACCTGATGCTGAACCCCAACCGAGTGCTGTCCAAGGCACAGATCCTGGACCATGTCTGGGAGTACGACTTCAACGGCGACGCCTCGATTGTTGAGTCCTACATCTCCTACCTGCGGCGGAAAATCGACACGAATCCGGACACGCCGCCGCTGATCCAGACCAAGCGCGGCGTGGGCTACTTGCTGCGTACGGCCGACCGCCGCTGATCGATGGTGGAGCGCTGGAGGTCGGCGTCCCTGCGGTCGCAACTGGTCCTGATCATGGGCGTGCTCATGATCGGCACCCTGACGCTGATTTCGGTGCTGACCCTGACCCTGCTGCATGACTCGCTGGTGAAGCAACTCGATGCTGACTTGCTCAAGAACCGCCAAGCCCTCTCCTCCTTCCTGGTCCGCCAAGCGACCAACCCCACCCAAAACCCCTATCCGTCGGAGCGGTACTACGGCGCATTGCTGTCGCAAATCGGCCAGATCAGCATCGACACGAACCCGCCCGGCGACCGTCCGAATCTGCCGCCGCTGACGCCGGACGACGCGGCCGAACTCGAAGGCCACGGTTTCTATGTGCCGGGGACCAAGCGGGACAGCGACGGCTGGCGCGTGTCCGTGTGGCCACTGCAAAACGGCGCCGGCTCGGTCGTGGTAGCGGTGAGCTATAAGGAGGTGAACGAGACCTTCAACGAGGTTTCGGTGAGCACTCTTCTGATCGGTGTCGCGTCCACGGTTGCGGCCATCGGTGTCGCCTGGCTGGCGGTGACCCGGTCCTTCCAGCCCTTGAGCCGGGTGGACAAAACAGCCGCTGCCATTGCCGCCGGCGACCTTTCGCGGCGCGTCGAGGTAGTCAACCCCGCCTCCGAGGTCGGCCGGCTCGCCAGTTCGTTGAATGCCATGCTCGCCCACATCGAATCAGCCTTCGCTTCCCGCACCGCCTCCGAACAGCGGATGCGCCGTTTCATTCAGGACGCCTCGCACGAGCTTCGCACTCCGCTGGTCACCATTCGCGGCTTTTCGGAGCTGTACCGGCACGGGGGGCTGCAGTCGCCGGAAGACGTCGGCGCTGCCATGGGCCGTATCGAAAGCGAAGCCAAGCGGATGGGCCAGTTGGTGGATGACCTGCTGACGCTGGCCCGGGTAGACGAACAGCGCCCCCTTGAAGCCAAGCCGCTGGACCTTCTGATGCTCGGTAACGACGCCGCCTTGGACGCGCGGGCCAGCGCACCCGACCGGGAGATCACTGTTGTGGGGCTCGACGGCGGTGCGCCCCGTCCGGCGCCGATCCTTGGCGACGAAGCCCGGCTGCGCCAGGTGGTGGCCAATCTGGTTACCAACGCCCTGCGGTACACGCCCGAAGGCTCGCCGCTGGAGATTGCCGTCGGCGTTCAACCGGTCGTCGACGACCGGTTGGATTCCGTCCTCGAGATCCGTGACCACGGTCCCGGAATCCCCGAAGACGAGGCTTCGCGGGTGTTCGAACGCTTCTACCGGGCAGACACCTCCCGCTATCGCGAAACCGGCGGGACGGGATTGGGCCTGGCTATTGTTGCCGCCCTGGTGGCACAGCACGACGGCACGGTCCGGCTGACACAGACACCAGGCGGTGGCGCCACCATGTCCATCAGGATCCCTTACCAGCCGCTGGCGGCCGAGGACGAGCCGTTCGACCTCAGCTAATCCACAACGCTGCTCGCATGTCTGGGTTATCCACAACTGGCGACTGGAGCCTCGCGGCAGCTTCTGCCGCTGCCTAGCTTGAACGGTGTCGGATAGGTACACCACCAGCGGAGGACATCATGGCCGTATTCCAGGTAGACAGCGAGGCCCTCGCGGCCAAGAGCATGGCGGTGCAGGGCACCATCGGACGGCTGCAGGCGGAGGTGAACACCATGCAGTCCGGACTGCGCGAACTGGAGTCGCTTTGGACCGGTGCTGCTGCCGCGAACTTCCAACAGCTCGTGACCGACTGGCGGGCCACCCAACTGAGGGTGGAGGAATCCTTGGCCAGCATTAACGCGGCGTTGTCCCACGCCTCGCAGCAGTACCTGCAGGCGGAAGAAGCCAACGCCCGGATGTTCCTGGCCTGAGCACTGTCTGGCCAGGTGCGGGCGCGGCCGCTCAGCCCTGTTCGGGCGTGCCCTGGTGGAAGCGCAGGCGCCACTGCTGGCCGTCGCGCAGCCAGAGCGAACTGCGCAGGGCGGACCCCTCGCGGCGGAAACTGCGGTAGGTCAGCAGGATGCTGTCCTCGCTCAGCCGTTCGACGGCGAAGACCTCCAGCGAGGCATCCAGCTCGGGGCTTTCCTGCAGTTCGCTGATCATCGCGTCCCGCGTCCACATCCGGCCGGACTCGCCGATCTCGGCGAAGTCCGGGTGCAGCAGCACCGCCAGCCGGCCGAAGTCTGCGCGGACCGCGGGGCTGAGAAGCTGCTGCTCCAGCCGGACCACCAGCTCTTCCGGCGAGCCCTCAACAGCTTCGTCGCCGGCGAAGTCCTCCAGTTCGGAGAACAGATCCGGTTCGGGCGTCATGGCCACCGCCGGCTGCGCCCCGTTCTGAACAGTGAGGGGTGCCTCTGCCCGGCTGGCCGCCGGGGTAGTTCCGGCCCGCGCTGCGCCGGCCGACCCAGCTCCCAAAACCGCGCTGCCGGAGGTGCCCGGTCCGCCCGGGAACCCCGGCCCCGCGGGTGCGCCGGTTCCGTTCTGGAAGGCGACGGCCACCGCGCGGGCCCGTTCGTCGGCGGCCTCGTTCAGCGGGTGCCCGGCGTGGCCCTTGACCCACTCGAACTCGTAGCTGCGTCCCTTGATCACGGCGTCGATGTCCTTGAGCAAGTCGACATTCAGCACCGGCTTCCCGTCGGCCTTCTTCCAGCCGCGCCGTTTCCACCCCGGCATCCACTTGGTCACGCAGTTGATCACGTACTGGCTGTCGCACAGCACGCGCAGGTGCTCCTGGGGCACGTGCGCGGTGGCGCGGAACAGATCCAGCACAGCCATCAGTTCGCCCTGGTTGTTGGTCCCGTGCGGCCAGCCGCCGGCAGCCCACGCTGAGTCGTCGATGTACCAAGCCCAGCCGGCCGGTCCGGGGTTGCCAAGTGCGGAGCCGTCGGCGGCAGCAGTGATAGTCATGATTTCCATCTTTTCAGATCCGGCCGACATTCCTGGCCCTAGGCTGGGCAGGTGGCAATACTTATCGACCCTCCGCTCTGGCCCGCCCACGGCACGCACTTCTCCCACTTGGTCTCTGACAGCTCGCTGGCCGAGCTGCACCGCTTCGCCGCGGCCGCCGGTATCCGCGAGCGTGCCTTCGACCGGGACCACTACGACGTGCCGGCCAGCCGCTACCGTGAGCTGGTCACGCTGGGAGCGGTCGAGGTCAGTGCCGGCGAGCTGACCCGCCGGCTGCAGGCGAGCGGACTGCGGGTCCCGGCCCGGCAGCGCCCGGAAAGACTGCGCCGCGTGCTGCTGCGGCGGTGGAACGCGTTGCTGCCCGGAGAGGATGCTTTGGGCCGCGAGCTGCTGGAGCGATGGTCGGAGCCGCACCGCCACTACCACGGCACCGGCCACCTGCTGGCAGTTCTGGAAGCGCTGGGCCAGCTCGCGCCGGTTGGGTCCGGGCTCCGGCCGCGCGCGGTCTGGCTGGCGGCCTGGTTCCACGACGCGGTCTACAACGGCCGGGCCGGGCAGGATGAACAGGAGTCCGCAGACCTGGCCGCCGCCAGCCTCCCGGCTGCCGGCATCGGCCCTGACGAGACGGCCGAAGTGGTCCGACTGGTGCTGCTCACGGCGGGACACTCCCCCGGCCCGCAGGACGAATCCGGGGCGCTGTTGTGCGACGCCGATCTGGCCGTCCTCGGCGGAACGCCGGCGGAGTACCGCAGCTATGTCCGGAACGTCCGCCAAGACTATGCCCACGTGGCCGACGCCGACTTCGCCGCCGGACGCACCGCCGTCGTGCGCGGGCTGCTGGAACTGGACCCGCTGTACCGGACACCGGCAGCGCGGGAGAAATGGCTGGAAAATGCCAAACGGAACCTCTCCGCGGAGCTGGACGCCTGGCTGCTGCACGGCCCGGAATGGCTGCGCACCAGCGCGGATTAAAGCCGCAAGGCGCGGCCCCCGTGTGGGGAACCGCGCCTCGCGTAAACCGTGGCCCGCTGACACAGGCCGAGGTAGGTACAGGGAAGCTTAGAAGCCGCCCATGCCGCCCATCTCGTCGCCACCCGGCATGGCCGGAGCGGCCTTCTCGGGCTTGTCCGCGACAACGGCTTCGGTGGTCAGGAACAGACCGGCGATGGAGGCCGCGTTCTGCAGGGCAGAGCGGGTGACCTTGACCGGGTCGTTCACGCCGGCAGCCAGCAGGTCTTCGTACACGCCGGTGGCAGCGTTCAGACCGTGGCCGTCGGGCAGGCCGCGGACCTTGTCGGCCACAACGCCTGGCTCCATGCCGGCGTTGAGGGCGATCTGCTTCAGCGGAGCGTCGATGGCAACCTTGACGATGTTGGCGCCGGTTGCTTCGTCGCCTTCGAGGGTCAGGTTGGCGAACGCCTTGGCGCCGGCCTGGATCAGGGCCACGCCGCCACCGGCGACGATGCCTTCCTCAACGGCAGCCTTCGCGTTGCGGACAGCGTCCTCAATGCGGTGCTTGCGTTCCTTGAGCTCAACCTCGGTTGCGGCACCGGCCTTGATGACTGCCACGCCGCCGGCCAGCTTGGCCAGGCGCTCCTGCAGCTTCTCGCGGTCGTAGTCGGAGTCGGAGTTGTCGATCTCGGCACGGATCTGGTTGACGCGGCCGGCAATGGCGTCGGCTTCGCCGGCACCTTCGACGATGGTGGTCTCATCCTTGGTGACAACCACCTTGCGGGCCTGGCCCAGCAGGTCCAGGGTGGCGTTCTCCAGCTTCAGGCCGACCTCTTCGGCGATGACCTGGCCGCCGGTCAGGATGGCGATGTCAGCCAGCATGGCCTTGCGGCGGTCGCCGAAGCCCGGAGCCTTCACGGCCACGGACTTGAAGGTGCCGCGCATCTTGTTCACGATCAGGGTGGCCAGGGCCTCAGCCTCGACGTCCTCGGCGATGATCAGCAGCGGCTTGCCGGACTGCATGACCTTCTCCAGGATGCCAACCAGGTCCTTCACGTTGGAGATCTTGGAGTTGACGATCAGGATGTACGGATCCTCGAGGACCGTCTCCTGGCGCTCGGCGTCGGTGACGAAGTACGCCGACAGGTAGCCCTTGTCGAAGCGCATGCCCTCCGTGAGCTCCAGCTCCAGGCCGAAGGTGTTGGACTCCTCGACGGTGACAACGCCTTCCTTGCCGACCTTGTCCAGAGCTTCAGCGATCAGCTCGCCGATCTGCGGATCCCCGGCGGAGATGGACGCGGTGGCCGCGATCTGCTCCTTGGTCTCGATTTCCTTGGCGGAGGCGATCAGCTCGGCGGTGACAGCGTCAACAGCCTTCTCGATGCCGCGCTTCAGGCTCAGCGGGTCGGCGCCGGCAGCAACGTTGCGCAGGCCTTCCTTGACCAGGGCCTGGGCCAGAACGGTTGCAGTGGTGGTACCGTCGCCAGCGACGTCGTCGGTCTTCTTGGCAACTTCCTTGACCAGCTCGGCGCCGATCTTCTCGTACGGGTCGTCAAGCTCGATCTCCTTGGCGATGGAAACACCATCGTTGGTGATCGTGGGAGCGCCCCACTTCTTCTCGAGCACGACGTTGCGGCCACGCGGGCCGAGGGTAACCTTTACGGCGTCAGCGAGGGTGTTCAGTCCACGCTCGAGGCCGCGGCGGGCCTCTTCGTCAAATGCAATGATCTTTGCCATAGCGGCTTACGTCCCTTCTGGACAATAGACACTGGACGCAGCTTTTGACGGCTGCTGGCCACCTGCGGTGCCCGCGACGGACGGTTCACGACGACGGCGATTTCGGTACGCCGCGCCGCTCACCTCACCGAGGTGGCGGGTTTCACTCCCTACGGAGACTTCTAGCAGTCGGCCCGCGAGAGTGCTAACTCAATAATTAGCACTCGGAGGGGTCGAGTGCAAGCTGTTGGGTGGACCGATCGGTCCGCTTCGCGGAGGGCGTATGACCCTGAGCGCCCCCGGGCAAACAATCAGGGTGGACCCCCATGGATACGGCCGGGTTCTCGCGCGTAGATTGGCTGGTAAGAGAAACCAGCTTCCAGCAGTCCGGCAACGGGCAAGGTCGGAGAAACCATGACTGAACCACGCGACGAAAAGAACGCCAGCAACCCCACCGAACCCTTGGGAACGGGCACCAACCCGACCAGGCCGATCGGGCAGCCACCGCACACCGGTGCCGCCGGACAGCCCTCCGGCCAGCAGCCCGCCGGCGCCCCGGGAACACAGCAAGGCGTTCCCAGCCAGCCGCCCTACGGCGCTCCCGGACCGCAGTACTCGCAGTCTCCGCCGCAGTCCGGCCAGCCCTACGGCCAGCCGGGCCCGCAATACAACCAACCCGGCCAGCCCGGCCAGTTCCCCCAACCGGGCCAACCCTACGGCCAGCAGCAGTATTACGGGACGCCGCCGGGCTACTACTACCCGGAGCAGAAGTCGCGTCTGATCGGCGGCCTACTGGGCATCCTGCTGGGCGGCCTGGGCGTCCACCGCTTCTACCTCGGCCACGTCGGCATCGGCGTGCTGCAGATCGTGGTCACGTTCCTGACCTTCGGCTTCGGCGCCGTCTGGGGCTTCATTGAAGGCATCATGATCCTGGTTGGGGCGGACCCCTTCAAGCGCGACGCCCGCGGCATTCCGCTGAAAGAGTAGCCCGCCCACGTACGTAACAATGCCGCCGCGCAGCGCGGAACACCGGCCGCAGATCCGGCCGGCAAACCCCACACCGACGCCACCGACCGGCAAAAGCCGGCCCTGCGCACCCGGGTCCAGCAAAGCCGGCCGGCGAAAAGCCGGCCCCGCACAACCGGCCCATTAAAAAGCCGCCGAAAGGGACCCCGGCGAAAAGGCGGTGGAGGCACCCCAGCCTCCACCGCCGTCGTCGTTAATGTCCTGCTAAGAAGCGACCCTGACTTCTTCTGCCTGCGGGCCCTTTTGGCCCTGGCCGATCTGGAACTCTACGCGCTGCCCTTCATCCAGGGAACGGTAACCGTCCATTTGAATTGCGGACCAGTGGACAAATACATCGGAATTTTCTTCGTCCACGGTGATGAAGCCGTAGCCCTTTTCCGCATTGAACCATTTGACGGTTCCCAGCGCCATAGTGTTCTCCATACTCAGTAGTTCCGCCCCTGCCGCAGTCGATTCAGCGGCAGGGTGGTCTTACCCTATCTACGCGCGGGGCGGAAAGTGAGTTACGGCACACTTAATGTTATTGAGGCGTAACCGAAATCCTCAAAAAATACTGCGCGGCGGCTTAGTAGTAGCCGGGGCCGAGCGCCACGGTGACGTACTGCGAGACGTTGCCGTTTTCCTGCAGATCGGCGATGCCGAGCAGTTTGCCCAGGGCCTGGGCGTTGGCTTCCTGGCCCGGGTTGTAGAAGATCACCGAGCCGGCCAGCGGTCCGCCGCCCCAGTTGTCCACCACGGCTATGGTCCAGCCGTCCGACTGCACCCTTTGCGACACGGTTCCGGCCAGCCCGGACACGCCGGCGCCGTTGAGGATCATTACCGGGTCCTGCTTGTTGACCGGCGCAGCCTCTTCGGTGGGCTCATCGGTTGCGTCTTTGGTGGGTTCCGGCGTGGCCTTGTCGCTCGGCTCCGTGGTGGCTTCCGCTTTTGCGCTTTCGGTTTCCTGCTGGGTTTCCTGCACCGTAGCCGACGGCGATGCCGATGCTGTTGCGGCGGGCGAGCTGGAGGGTTTGGCGGCCGGACTCGAAGGCCCTCCGGTCCCCAACAGCGGCAGCACGAAGAAGGACAAGGCCCCGACCGCCAGTGCCAGCACAGCGGCCAGGATGATCAGGCCCAGGCCATTGGACTTCGGCGTCGCCATGCGGGCGCGATGCACGCCGTGGCGGTCTGAAGTTTCGGGGACCTGGTCGAACTCATCCCGGGGGTACTTACTCATCGCGGCGCTGCATCCTTGGTGGTGAAGAATCGGGACCCGGCCTCCCGTGCGGTCCGGGAGTCAGGCGTCGTTGCCCAGCCGGCGAGCAGTGCGCGCGCGCTGGCGGGACGTACGTAGTCTACGCAATCTCTTGACCAGCATCGGATCGTGTGCCAGCGCATCCTCGGTGTCAATCAGCGCATTGAGGATCTGGTAGTAGTGCGTGGCGGACATGTCGAACAGTTCGCGGATGGCCTGTTCCTTGGCGCCGGCGTATTTCCACCACTGCCGCTCCAGCGCCAGCATGCGCTGGTCGCGCTCGCTCAGCGGGCTGGCGTCGTCAATCTCGGCCTCGAGTGAAAACGCACTGGCCTCGGCCGAACCTGCCACAACACACCTGCTCTTCCTAGTACTTGCCGACGGCAATCAATACCCTCTCCATAATAAGGGCGAATCACAGGCCTGTCATTCACTCCCCTCCGGCCGAGCTGATTGCCGGCCGGCGGCCAACATCCGCAAAGATAGAACGGTGAACTACGACGACGGTGCCCTCTTCCCGCTGCCTTCCCACCCGCCTGCCGCGGACTTTAGCGCCCCGTATCCGTTCGCCGCGCCGCAGGAACTTGCCGGCGTGATCCACCCTGAATGGGCCGAAGTACTGGCGCCGGCCGAACCGCTGCTCTGGGACCTAGCCGCCTATCTGGACGGCGAGCGCGCTGCCGGCAAGACCTTGCTGCCCGCGCCCGGGAACGTGTTGCGGACGTTCCAGCGGCCGCTGTCCAAGGTCAAGGTGCTGATTGTCGGTCAGGACCCTTACCCCACGCCAGGCCATTCCATCGGGTTGGCGTTCGCGGTGGAACGGCACGTCCGGCCGCTGCCGCGCAGCCTGGCCAACATCTACAAGGAACTGCAGATGGACCTGGGTTTCCGGCCGCCGCAGCACGGTGACTTGAGCGCTTGGAGCGACCAGGGCGTGCTGCTGCTCAACCGCTGCCTCACAGTTGAAGCCGGCAAGGCCGGTTCGCACCGCAACAAGGGGTGGGAGCAAATCACCGAACTGGCGGTCCGGGCGCTGGCACAACGCGGCGGCCCACTAGTGGCACTGCTCTGGGGTCGGGAAGCTCAGCAACTGGCGCCAGTACTGGAACACGTGCCGCGGATCGAGACGGCGCACCCCAGCCCGCTGTCGGCATCCCGCGGTTTCTTCGGTTCGCGGCCCTTCAGCCGGGTCAACGAACTGCTGGCCGCCCAGCAGGCCGAACCGGTGGAGTGGGCGCTGCGCTGAACGAGCGCCAGCACGCCGACCCGGGGGCTGGGCGCTGCGCTGAGCCGTGGTGCCCGGCTTGCAGGGGCACGGCGGAGCCGGGCATTCCCGACCCGCGCCAGCGCGCCGCTTACGCAACGGGCATCGCAGAGCCGGGCAGCCCTGACCCCGTATCCGCCGTCAGCCGTCCGCCATCCGCCACTCGCTCCCATGTATCGGGAAGGGCTATTTACATCGCCGCAGGTCAGGGGCACGGGAGGGCCTTGAAACATGGGAGGTTAGGCCGAGACTTGGGATCGAACCAAGCGGAGTAACGTGAGCGAGCCACCGCAGAGCAGACTCCCGGCCAAGGCCGCGCTGCTGGTTTGGCGGCGGCGCCGGGAGTGAAACCGCCGGCGAACAGGCAGCCGCGGCTCTTATTGTGCTGGGGCATCTGTTCCCGTGTGGGATTGAGGACTGGTGGGTGTCCACGTTTTGCGAGGGCGTTCGGCATCGCTGCAGATCAGGGGCTTGCGGCTCCCCAAAACCTGGACAGTTCCTGCAGAACTTGGACAGTAAACGCCGGACGCAGACAGGTCCGCCGAACATGGGTGGGCGGAAGCCCCATGTTCAGTGACGAGTGGCCGCCCCGCCGGCCAACATGACCTTCCACAGTGGCCGCCCCGCTGGCCAACATGACCTTCCACAGTGGCCGCCCCGCTGGCCAACATGACCTTCCACAGTGGCCGCCCCGCTGGCCACCATGACCTTCCACACGGCGCCCCGCTGGCCAACATGACCTTCCACACGGCGCCCCGCTGGCCAACATGACCTAACCCACCGGCAAATTGGGAATCATCTGCCGGTGGGTTAGGTTGGCCTAAGTAGCAGTATCCCTTTGTCAGGAGTAGTAAGCCCATGCAGACGCAACCGGCAGCAGCCCCCGCCCGCCCAGGACGGAGCGCCCGGCCGCCGCGCGTGCAGACCAACCTCCAGGTGACCCGCACCGAGTGGCTTTCGAAGCACATGGTCCGCGTGTACGCCAGCGGCGACGCCTTTGATTCGTTTGCGGAGAGGTATGCGGCGAAGGAAGCCACGGACCCGTACATCAAAATTTTCTTCCTTGACCCGTCCCTGGACGTGGAGCTCCCGGTCAATGTGGCGGAGCTCAAGGAAACGCTGCCGGCCGACAAACTGCCCGTCACCCGCACCTACACGGTACGGCGAGTGGACCGCGAGACCCGCGAAGTCGTGGTCGACTTTGTGGTCCATGGCGACGAAGGCCTTGCCGGACCGTGGGCTGCCCAGGCCAAGCCGGGCGACTGGATGATGTTCAACGGCCCCGGCGGCGCCTACCGCCCCGACCCCGACGCCGACTGGTACCTGCTGGCCGGCGACGATTCGGCGCTCCCCGCGATCGCGGCCGCCATCGAAGCCCTGGCTCCGGAGGCCCGCGGCCATGCCTTCCTGGAAGTGGATTCCGAGGACGACGTCCAGGAACTGGACTCTCCGGCCGGCTTGGAAATCCACTGGCTATTCCGCCGCGGACAGACGCCCGGGACCGCAACCATGCTGCGCGACGCTATCTCCGCCCTGGAGTGGCCCGAGGGCAAGGTGGATGCATTCGTCCACGGCGAGCGCGGCGAAGTGAAGTCGCTGCGCGATGTGCTGTTCAAGGAGCACGGGCTGTCTCGTGAGCAGGTCTCGATCTCCGGTTACTGGGCCTACGGCCGGGCCGAAGACGCTTTCCAAGCTGAGAAGCGCACCCCGGTGGGGCAGATCTTCCCGGAGAACGACCCGGCCTGACCCGGCGCGCACCGGCGAATTGGGCGTCCGTTCCCGGAGAACGATCCGGCCCGACCGGGCCCGCACCGACGGATAAGGCGCCCCTTGACGGAGAACGGGCCGGCCGGCACCGGCGGATAAGGCGCCCTTACCGGCGCCGGGCCCGCCTGTTTTCGTTCGATCCCAGCCCCTTGGTGAACGGACGGGCCAAGTTGTCGCCGAGCACGGTACCGCCGGCGATGGCCAGGATCACTGTCAGCGCACCGAACAGTCCCAGGATGCCGTTGAACGGCGCCTCCGAGTTGACGGTCAGCTCGAAGATGGAACGGAACACAGACAGCCCGGGCAGCAGGAACAGCACGGCCGGCACCGCCACCACCAGCTGCGGCGAGCCCATCCGCAGGCCCACGATGCGCCCGAGGAACCCGATCACCACCGCCCCGACGGCGGGGCCGATCCGGTCGCCGATCCCCGCCCACACCGCGAGATCGTAGATCAACAGCCCGGCCAGCCCGACGGCGGCCGTGGGCAGCAGCATGTTCAGCTTGGTCTGCTCGGTCATGCTGAGAGCAATGGTTGCCACGACTAGCAGCAGCGCCCGCACCACGTAGGGGTACTGGCCCTGGCCCTCCACGAAGACTTCGGGCAGTCCGACGCCGAGCATCGAGCCGCCCACCAGCCCCACGGCGACGCCGGCGGCAATCGCAGCGAAGGTAAAGAAGGCCGAGAGATAACGCCCCGACGCGGTGACCGGGAAGCCGTTAATGGCATCCTGGGTGGCGGAGACCAGCCGACCGGTCGGCAGCAAGAACAGGATGCCACCGGCGATCACCAGCGACGGGCTCATCGGCACTTGCAGCGTCCAGAACAGCAGCGCCATGACGGTGGCCAGACAGGCGCCGATGCCGGTGATGAAGAAGTCCGGCATCCGCCATTTGCTCAGCTTCCGCCCCACCAAACCCATCAGCACCGTAGAGATGCCTCCCACCATGGCCGCGAAGACGCTGCCGCCGAGAAAGGCGATGATGAAGCCGGAGAACACGCCGCCGGCCGCGATGGCCATCCAACGCGGGAAGGGCTTGGGGCGGGAGGTGATTTCCTGCAGCCGCTCCTTGGCTTCGCTGCGGCCCACGCCCCCGTTGACAATGTCGGTGACCAGCTCGTGCACCAGGGACAGGCCGGCATAGTTGTTGGTCCAGGATCGCACCACGCGCATCACGGTGATCGGCACGGTGTCCGGCTTGGCGTAGTTGATCAGGACGGACTGGTTGGTGATGTCGACGTCGATGTCGCTGAGGCCGAACGCCGCGGTGACGGCGATGATGCTGGTTTCCACTTCCAGCGCGCCGGCTCCGTAACGGAACATGGTTTCTGCCACGTCCAGCGCGAAGTCCAAGGTAATCCGCGCCGAGGCGTCGATGCCTGCGGTCTGGATCATCGGGTTGGCGTACGGGCTGCCCGCCAGCCGTTCCACAATGCTCATTGGAGCCGTGGGCGGCGCCTCGCCCTGCACCAGCTTGCGCAGCATCCGGCGCGCCGCCACGTTGGAGCGTGACGCCGCCGCCGACGCGCGCAAAGGTGCGGTTCCGGTCGGGACGGGCTTGACCTGCTTGGCCACCGGCCGGTCCGTCGGGCGCGGCACGGGAGGATGCGTGGGCTGTGGACCGGCAGCCGAGCCGGTGCGTCCGGGGGCCGAGGAACGGCCGGTTCCGGAGTCGGGAGCGGGAACGTTCTTCGGTTTGATGATCGGCAGCATTCCCGCCTGCGGGGTCATGGGCGACATGGATTCCTGGTCCGGGTCCTTGTCCTGCACTCCCACTCCGTTCTGCGTCATCGCCACCGTGACGGCGGCTCGTTGATCCCGGTTAAATCCTTGCACACTGCCACCGGGAGAACACTGCCGACGAGGCAGAGAGCCGCGTCACCCCTCGCTGATTTCTCCGCTGACGACGTCGAGGCTGAACTCCCGCGCTCGGTCCACCACTGCGGCACTCCCCAGAGCGTTGTTCACCGGAGCCGCGGTGCAGGTGAAGACTACGGTGAAGCGGCCGGCAGCGACGTCGGCGGCAGTCACCGTGTGGATGGGATGGAGGTAGTGTGCTTCCGCGCCCGGCCCGAGTTCCCGCGGCGGAAAATCCTCGGCATTGTCGAACGCGCCGGACAACTGCACGCGCAGGTGCTGCGGCCCCAGCACCCTTGCCCGTCCGGCAAATACCAGCAGGTCCCCGGCCCGGTAGCCCGGCTCAGGTTGCCCGACGTCCGCACTGAGGATCGCGTGCAGCACCATGTCGAAGCGCAACGGATAATCTCTGACCAGCGGCAGCGGGCCGGTCTCGGGCCGCCGCCCGCTAGTGCCTTCAAGCACCTTCTGTGTCACCGCTCCGCGGGGCCATGCCGCCCGCAGCATTCCGGGATCAGCTGTGGCGTAGGCCAGTTCGCGGCCGCCCTGCCGCGCGTACAGCACCCCTATTCGGCCGTCGGCCAGCCTGACCAGGGCCGGCCCGCTGGCTCCGCTGCCCCAGATGGTGACTTTGTGCGGCCAGGATTCCCCCTCGTCCCGGGACAGACTGAGCACTACGTTTCGGTTCAGCAACGGATCCTGGCAGTTGGCAGCCAGCAACCAGTTGCTGCTCTCCGGCGCGGCCAAGCCACCCAGAGCCGGCAACCCGTCGAAGCGGATCAGCGAACCGGGGCTGCCGGAATCGGGCAATTCTTCGATCGGTTGCAGCGGCCCATAGCTGTGCCCACCGTTGTCCGACACGGCGGCCCACCGGCTGGCAGCGGCGCTCAGGTGCAGCAGCACTCGACCGTCCGGCAAGCAGGCCGCAGCGCCCGGGTCCAGCTCCGGTTCCGGCATCTCCACTGCGGGGTAGGCCTGCGGCAACTCAAAGGCTTTGGACGCCACCGGCGCCTCCGAGATGGCCGGTGCTGGGGCCGGCGCGTCCAGCGGCTCACCGACAGTCCAACTGTCTCCGTGGTCATCGCTGTAGCCGGAGGCTGCACCCTGCCGCCCGTCCGTCTCGGTCACCGCGAACTGCACCAGCAGCCGACCGGCGAATCGCCCGGCATGCAGTCCGGTCCCTGAGCCGGCCTCGGCCAGTCCGGTCACCGTGTCCGAGGCCACCCGCGGGGTGACGGTCCGGTGCTGCCAACTGGCGCCGTCGTCGTCGGATGAGATCAGTTCAAAGCGACGGTCCTTGGCGGAAGGAACCGGACCCGTGCTGCCGGCTTTGTCCCGGGCGACGAAGGCCATCAGGATCCGCCCGGTCGCGGCGTCGGACAGTAGTCCAGGCCGGCCCGGTGCCTGCCCGGTTTGGCCAGCCCAAACCACCTGCTGCGGCTCCCAGCTGGCGCCGCCGTCGAAACTGCGACGCAGCAGCAGGTCCCCGGTGCGACGTGGTCCGCCCTGCCCGCCCACGCCGGCATAGGCAGCCAGCACGCTGCCGGATGGGGCGACGGCGAGCGCCGGGGTCCGGTAGCCGCGGTAGCCGCCCACGCCCCGAACGGCGAGGACCTGTTCCATTCCTCCACCGTACCGGCCGCGGTGCCCGGAGGGCAGGGGCAGCCGGAGCGGTTGGGACCGCGGAAGGCTCAGCGCGACACGCCGGGCTAATACGGTTGCCCAGCTCAACCATCAGTCAGGATGTGAAGTGAAACACATGTTGCAGTTTCGCCTCGCACCCGTCTTTGAAAGGACGCCCAACGATGAGTTGGTTGGACCGATCGCGTACGATCGCCCCTCCGGGTTTTAACCGCTGGCTGATTCCGCCGGCAGCCCTGGCCGTGCATCTGTGCATTGGCCAGGCCTACGCCACCAGCGTGTACAAGAACGCCCTGGTGGCCCACTTTGACGTGAGCTTGACCGAGATTGGCATCATCTTCTCCATTGCCATGGTGATGCTGGGGCTGTCCGCCGCGGTGATGGGCACCTGGGTGGACCGCAACGGTCCGCGGATGGCCATGTTCACGTCCGCCATGTTTTGGAGTGCCGGCTTCCTGGTCGGTTCGCTGGGCATCTTCACCGGCCAGCTCTGGCTGGTCTACCTGGGCTACGGCGTGATTGGCGGCATCGGCCTGGGCATCGGCTACATCTCCCCGGTGTCCACGCTGATCAAGTGGTTCCCCGACCGCCCCGGTTTGGCCACCGGCATGGCGATCATGGGTTTCGGCGGCGGTGCGCTGATCGCCAGCCCGGTCTCCACCGCGCTGCTGCAGTTCTATGACCCCAGCTTCGACGGCACGCCGGGCTGGGTGGCCAGCGGCGATGCGGTCGGCAAACTCTTCCTGACCCTGGCCGTGGTCTACCTGGCCTACATGCTGTTCGGCGCGTTTACCATCAAGGTGCCGGCAGCCGACTGGAAGCCGGACGGCTTCGACGCGGCCAAGATCAAGGCCAAGGCATTGGTCACCACGGCGAACGTCTCGGCCAAGAACGCCATCAAGACCCGCCAGTTCTGGCTGGTGTGGATCGCGCTGTTCTGCAATGTCACCGCGGGCATCGGCATCCTGGAACAGGCCTCGCCGATGATCCAGGACTTCTTCCGCCAGCCCGACGGCGTTTCGCTGGTGACGGCGGGCGTTGCCGCCGGCTTCGTGGGGCTGCTCTCGATTGCGAACATGGGCGGCCGGTTCGTCTGGTCCACCACGTCCGACTATCTGGGCCGTAAGAACAACTACATGCTGTACCTGGGCGTCGGCGCCGTGCTCTACGTGGTGCTGGCCCTGTTCGGCTACACGTCCACCGGCCTGTATGTGCTGCTGGCGGCGGTCATCATCAGCTTCTACGGCGGCGGCTTCTCCACGGTTCCGGCCTATCTGCGCGACCTGTTCGGCACGTTCCAGGTGGGCGCCATCCACGGCCGGCTGCTCACGGCCTGGTCCGCCGCAGGCATTGCCGGGCCGCTGATCGTCAACGCCTTTTTGGACGCCCAGGGCAAGCCCGGCGAACTCACGGCGCAGGCCTACCAGCCGGCGCTGCTGACCATGGTGGGCCTGCTCATCATCGGCTTCATTGCCAACCTGCTGGTCAAGCCGGTGGACAGCAAGTACCACGAGGCTCCGGCCCAAGAAGCCGGCGAATCCGCGATGGCCGGAAAGGAGGCCTGACATGAAGAAAGCACAAGTAGCCCTCGGCTGGGTGCTGGTGGGCATCCCGCTGCTCTACGGCATCACCCAGACACTGATGAAGGTCCCGGCGCTCTTCGGCTGACCCCTCACACCGCTTGGCCGGATCCCCCGGGAAGCGAGACGTAGCGGCAGGCCCGGCTCTCCTGAGCCGGGCCTGCCGCTGCGAGCGGGGACTTCACCGCTGCGCCGTGCTGATCGGAGCCGGGCCACGGCTTTGAGCCGGGCCTGCCGCTTCGAGCGGGGGGATCTCACTGCGCCGTGCTGATCGAAGCCGGGCCTGAGGCCCTTGCCGGGCGGCAGCGTTGAGCGGGGCCTCCTCCGAAGCCCGCGGCGTTGAGCCGCGCAGCCTTATTACCCCGGGACCGGCCGCCTTGACACCCGACCGGTCCGCCGTACCGTTGGAGGTGCCATGGAGTGGTTCAGCGCCGAGGGGTTCGAGCTGGCGCGGCAAGTGCTGCAACGGGGCATCGCCGCGGTGTTCCTGATTGCCTTCGCCTCCGCCCTGGCCCAGTTCCCCGCCCTGCTGGGCGAACACGGGCTGCTCCCCGTGCCGAGGCTGCTGGAACGGCGCACGCCGCGCGGCTTCACCCTCTTCCGCTGGGGCTACACCGACGGAAGGCTGCGCGCCGTGGCGGGCACCGGCGTCGTGATTTCAGCACTTCTGCTGGCGGGGCTGCCGCAGCTGGGACCGCCGTGGCTGCCGCTGCTGGCGTTCCTGGCGCTGTGGTTCCTGTACATGTCCATCGTGAACGTGGGCCAGACGTTCTACGGCTTTGGCTGGGAGACGCTGCTGCTGGAGGCGGGCTTCCTGGCCGCGTTCCTCGGCTCGGACCGGGTGGCGCCGCCGGCCCCGGTGCTGTGGCTGTTCATCTGGCTGGTGTTCAGGCTGGAATTCGGCGCCGGGATGATCAAGATGCGGGGCGATACCGTCTGGCGGGACCTGACCGCCCTGTACTACCACCACGAGACCCAGCCAATGCCGAATCCTGCCAGCTGGTTCTTCCACCACTTGCCCAAGCCGCTGCACAAAGTGGAGGTGGCCGGCAACCACTTTGCCCAGCTGGTGGTGCCCTTCTTCCTGTTCTTTCCGCAGCCGGTGGGCAGCATCGCGGCCGCGGTGGTGATCACCACGCAGCTGTGGCTGGTGGCATCCGGCAACTTCGCCTGGCTCAACACACTGACCATCCTGCTGGCCTTCTCCGCGGTGTCCGACCGCGCGGTGCAGGCCATCCTGCCGGTCAGCGACTTCACGCCGCAGTACCAGCCGGAGCCGGTGTGGTTCACCGTGCTGGTGCTCGCGGTCAGCGCCCTGATGGTGTATCTGAGCTACTGGCCGCTGAAGAACCTGTTCGCCAAGCGCCAGCTGATGAACGCCAGCTTCAATAACTGGCACCTGGCCAACGCCTACGGCGCGTTTGGGTCGATCACCCGGCAACGGTACGAAGTGGTGGTGGAAGGATCTACGGACGGCGTCCACTGGCAAGAGTACGGATTCAAGGGCAAGCCCGGGGATCCGCAGCGGATGCCGCGGCAGTTCGCCCCGTACCACTTGAGGCTGGACTGGCTGATGTGGTTCCTGGCACTGGGCTCCCCCGGTGAGAGCTGGTTCATCCCGCTGCTGCGGAAGCTGCTGGAAGCTGACAAAGCCACGCTGAAGCTGCTGCGGCACGATCCCTTCAACAGCGAACCGCCGCTGCTGGTCCGCGCGACGCTGTACCACTACCGCTATTCCAGCTGGGCGGAGCGGCGGCGGACCGGGCAATGGTGGGTTCGGAGCGAGGCGGGCCAGCTGGTGCCCCCGCTCTCCCTGCCGCGCACGGCGGAATAACCGCTGCCTCCCCGAGGTTGCCGCCAGTAACCACAAGATGCATATGCATGCACACTTCCTCCAACGCAGACGAAAGGCGGCCACCGCGTGGCGCAAACAATCGAACTCGGGCTGGACACCTTCGGGGACGTCACCACCGGGGCGGACGGAAAGCTCCTGCCGCAGGACCAGGTGATCCGGAACGTCATCGCCGAAGCCAAGCTGGCGGACGAGGTAGGCCTGGACTTTATCGGCATCGGCGAACACCACCGCGAGGACTTCGCCGTGTCCGCACCGGACGTGGTGCTGGCCGCCATCGCCGGGCAGACCAGCCGCATCCGCCTGGGTTCCGCCGTCACCGTGCTCAGCTCCGACGATCCCGTCCGCGTCTTCCAGCGCTTCTCCACCCTGGATGCCGCGTCCAACGGGCGCGCCGAGGTGATCCTGGGCCGCGGCTCCTTTACCGAGTCCTTCCCGCTGTTTGGCTTGGACTTGGCCGACTACGACATTCTCTTTGACGAGAAGCTCCAGCTCTTTACCGAACTGCTCAAGGAAGAACCGGTCACCTGGGCCGGCCGCACCCGGGCGCGGCTGGACAACAAGCGGATCTACCCGCCCACCGCGTCCGGCAGCCTGAAGACCTGGATCGCCGTCGGCGGCACGCCGCAGTCAGTGGTCCGCGCCGCCCACTACGGGCTGCCGCTGATGCTGGCCATCATCGGCGGGGCGCCGATGAACTTCGCGCCCTTCACCGACCTCTACCAGCGCGCGCTGGACCAGTTCGAAAAGCCCGCGCTGCCCATCGGCGCCCATTCGCCTGGCTACATTGCCGACACGGACGAACAGGCCCGCGAAGAGATGTGGCTGCCGTATGCCGACATGCAGGAGCGGATCGGCCGCGAGCGCGGCTGGAGCCGGATGACCCGCGGCCAGTTCGAAGCCGAGGCGGGCCCCGACGGCGCGCTGTTCGTCGGATCACCGCAGACCGTGGCCACCAAGATCGTGAAGATCGCCAAGGGCCTGGGCCTCTCCCGCTGGGACATGAAGTACAGCCTGGGCACGCTCCCGCACGAGAAGCTGATGAAATCCATTGAACTCTACGGCACCAAGGTGGCGCCGCTGGTGCGGGAGCAGCTGGCCCAGTAGGCAAACGCAACGTCGCTTAAAGAACGTCGCTTAAAGTACGACGCCGGCGGGAGGCTTTCGCTGGAAAGCCTCCCGCCGGCGTCGTACGCGCCCAGGGTTGCGGGGTTAGACCTTGGCCGGGCGACGTTCGCCCAGCTCTGCCGTGGGCACCTTGTAGGTTTCCCTGGCGGTCAGCGCAGATATCGAAGCGATGCCTGCGATGATCGCGGTGAAGATGCTGGTGGCAACCCAGCCGCCCTCCTGCAGGCCGCCGATGGCGGCAACGATGGAGGGCGCGAAGCCGGCCATCAGGAAGCCTATCTGGGTGCCGATGGCCAAGCCGGAGAACCGGACCCTGGCGCTGAACATCTCCGCATAGAAGGACGGCCAGACGGCATTGGCCGCCGCGTAGGCGCAGGAGAAGACCAGCACGGACAGGGTGAACTGCAGCAGGGTGTTGCCCGATTCCATCGAGAGCAAGTAGAAGGGCATGATCGCAGCACTGCCCAGCGCACCGTAGATGAACACGGGCTTGCGGCCGATCCGGTCGGCGAGCTTGCCGAACAGCGGCTGGGTAAAGAGTGCGCCGATGTTGCCTGCAACCACCAGCCACAGCGTGATGCCTTCGTCGACGCTGCCCACTTCGGCGCCGTACTTGATCGCCAGCGTGCCGTAGACCGTGGAGACCGCGGCGATGAACGCGCAGCAGATCACCCGGAGTACGTCGCGCCAGTGATTGCGCAGCAGCACACCGACTGGCAGCTTGGCCAGCTCATTGTTCGCCTTGGCGGCTTCGAAGGTCGGGGTTTCGTGCAGCGAGCGGCGGATGAAATAGGTAACGATCACGACGACGGCGGAGAGCCAGAACGGAATCCTCCACCCGATGCCGTACTTGATTTCGTCCGGCAGCGCGACGACCGGAATGAAGACCAGGGCGGCAAGGATCTGGCCACCCTGGGTGCCGGTCAGGGTCCAGGACGTGAAGAAGGAACGGCGATTGTCCGGTGCGTGCTCGAGCGTGAGCGAACTGGCGCCGGCCTGCTCGCCCGCGGCGGAGAGGCCCTGCATCAGGCGGCAGAAGACCAGAATCGCCGGAGCCCACCAGCCGATGGTGTCGAAGTCGGGGATACAGCCGATGACGAAGGTCGCGGCACCCATCAGGATCAGCGTAAACATCAGCACCTTCTGGCGGCCGATGCGGTCGCCGTAGTGGCCCACGAAAACGGCGCCAACGGGCCGGGCGATATACGCGAAGCCGAAGGTTGCCAGCGACATGATCCCGGCCTGAGCGCTTTCATCCGGAAAGAAGACGTGCGGGAAGATCAGCGCGGCGGCGGAACCGAAAATGAAGAAGTCGTAGTACTCGACGGCGCTGCCCATGAAACTGGCCAAGGCCGCCCGCTTGGGCGTCTTGCCGTGATGGGCGAAGGCCGCATCCTCTTGGTGGACGGTGGTCATGTGTTGCTCCTTAACAACTGCTGTGAGCACCCCGCCCACAATGTTGTGCGTTATGCGCACGGCTGTGCACTGATCGAACGCAGTACAACGTAGCGCACCTCACAGCAGAAGCACAAGACGCGTGGCTGCCGCATCATCCACCCCGGACCCTCGCGGGCTCTTTAGGCGGAGACTCCGCCGCCGTGCGCACCACCTCTTGCCTCGCTGTGCGATATGCGTACAATTGTGCAGTAATCGAACGAAGGGTGTCAGCATGAGCACGGTCGCGGAGTCCTTTTTGGTGGGCCTGATCGGTGAAGGCATTACCGCCTCCCTCACTCCCCCGATGCACGAACGCGAGGCGGACCACCAGGAAATCCGCTACCTCTACCGGCCCATCGACCTCTCCGTCATCAACCGGACCGGCGACCAGGTGGGCCAACTGCTGCGCCAGGGCCGCGATCTGGGCTACAACGCCTTCAACATCACCCACCCGTGCAAGCAGCTGGTGCTGGAACACCTAGATGACATGTCCGACGACGCCCGTCGTCTGGGCGCCGTCAACACCGTGGTGATCCAGGACGGGAAGTTCATCGGCCACAACACCGACTTCTCCGGCTTCAGCAGGGGAATGGAACAGGGCCTGCCCGACGCCGAGCTCGGCTCGGTCGTGCAGCTTGGCAGCGGCGGTGCAGGTTCCGCCGTCGCCTATGCCCTGCTGAAGAAGGGCTTGCAGCGGCTGACCCTGCTCGATCTCGACCCGCGTCGGGCCGCAGAACGAGGGGATGCCCTGGCCGCGCTCTTCCCGGAACAGGAAGTGGCGGTCGCGCCCATGGACCGGCTGCCGGAAATGCTTGCGTCCGCCGACGGGGTCCTCAATGCCACCCCGGTCGGCATGCACAGCCACCCGGGCCTTCCGCTGGACCCCGCCCTGCTCCAGCCTCGGCACTGGGTGGCGGATGTGATCTACCGCCCGGTCGAGACCGAGCTGATCGCTGCCGCCACGGCCCGGGGCTGCCGGGTGCTGGACGGCGGCCACATGGCCGTGGGCCAGGCCGTCGACGCCTTCCGCTACATCACCGGACTGGAACCGGATCCGGCGCGGATGCGCGCGCACTTCCTCGAACTCCTCGCCCTAGGCCGATAACGGCTGCCTCAGCTGCAGGAAAGGTCACCCCCTTGCGTACCTCCATCGCCACCGTCTGCCTCAGCGGGACACTGGAAGAAAAGATGCACGCCTGCGCCAAAGCAGGCTTCGACGGCATCGAAATCTTCGAACAGGACCTGCTGGTCTCCCCCTGCAGCCCCGGCGAAATCCGATCCCTGGCGGCAGAGCTGGGCCTCACCCTCGACCTTTACCAGCCGTTCCGGGACTTCGAAGGCGTCACCGAGGAACTGCTGACCGACAACCTCCACCGTGCCGAGGCGAAGTTCCGCCTGATGAATGAACTGGGCATGGACCTGATGCTGTTGTGCAGCAACGTGGCCACGGCCATCCACGACGACGATGAGCTGGCCGCCGCCCAGCTCCGCCAGCTCGGCGACCTGGCCGCAGGTTACGGCATCCGGATCGCCTATGAGGCCCTGGCATGGGGGAAATTCGTTAACGACTTCGAACATGCCATGCGCATTGTTGAGCTGGCGGCCCATCCGAACATCGGCACCTGCCTGGACAGCTTCCACATCCTGTCCCGCGGCTGGGACCCGGCCGGGATCGAGAAAATCCCGGCCGAGAAGATCTTCTTCGTCCAGCTGGCCGACGCACCCGAGCTCAGCATGGACATCTTGTCCTGGAGCAGGCACTACCGGGTCTTCCCTGGCGAAGGCGCATGGGAACTCGACAAGTTTATGGGCCATCTGGTCCGCAGCGGCTACAACGGCCCGGTCTCGCTGGAGATCTTTAACGACGTTTTCCGGCAGGCGGACGAGGAACGCACCGCCGTCGACGCCATGCGTTCACTAATTTGGCTTGAAGAGCAGACCTCCGTGCATCTGCAGGAAACCGACGGGCCGGACGCCACGTATGCAATGGAGCTGGCAACGCTGCCCCAGGTGGCCGAACCGACGGGCTTCAACTTCGCCGAGGTGAAAGCCGAAGACACTGAGCAGGTCCAGCAGTTGCTGCGGCAACTGGGTTTCACCTTCCGTGGCCGGCACCGCACCAAGCCGGTGCAGCTCTGGACCCAGGGCCGGGCGCGGATCATCGTCAACGAGCAGCAGGCCCGCGGACTGGAACCGACGATTGCCGCGCTGGCCTTCGACGTCGAAGATCCGTTGGTTGCCGCTTCCCGTGCCCTCCAGCTCAAGGCGGAGGCAGTTCCCCGGCAAAGCCAGGCCAACGAAGCCGTCCTGCAGGCCGTCAAGGCGCCGGATTCCACCGAGATTTTCCTGTGCGAGGCAACCGAGGACGGCACCTCGGCCTGGACGGAGGAATTCATCGCCGAAGCTGCCGTCCGGCCCGGCCCGGAGCTGATCACGCGCATCGACCACGTCAACCTGGCGCAGCCGTGGCAGCATTTCGACGAGAGCGTGCTGTTCTATGAGAGCACCCTCTCGCTCGCCCCGCGGCCCTCTACGGAAGTGCCCAGCCCCGTCGGCCTGGTGCGCAGCCAGGTCATGCGCACGGACGACGGCATGGTCCGGCTGGCCCTGAACATCGCGCCGCTGGTGATGGAACGGCCCGGCCCCTCGGCGGCGTCGGCCTACCCGCAGCATATTGCCTTCGTCTGCACGGACGTCGTCGCGTTGGCCCGCAATGCCGTGGCCGGCGGGCTGGAGTTCCTGAAGATTCCGGCCAACTACTACGCCGACCTGCAGGCACGCTTCCGCTTGGACCCGAAGTACTTGGCCACGCTGCAGGAACTCAACCTGCTCTACGACCGCGATGAATCGGGCGAGTTCGTCCATTTCTACACGGCAACCGTCGGGAGCGTCTTCTTCGAGGTCGTCGAGCGCCGGAACGACTATGACGGCTACGGTGCACCGAATGCCCCGGTTCGCCTCTCTGCCCAGTATCGTCTGAGCAAGAACGGCTAAACTCACTCGCGTTGCCCGCCGCCGTGGACAATGCCGTCCGCCAGTTGAAGGGATAGGAATGGTCATGGAGTTGCAGGACGACGCTGCGCCGGCCTACTGGGTCAAGTCCGCCGAGAAGACCTTGGCCGTGCTGTTGGCGTTCAGCTCGGACGAACCGCGCCTGACCATCACCCGCGCCGCAGCCAAGGCCGACTTGAGCCGCGCCGCCGCCCGGCGGTTCCTGCTCACGCTCACCGATCTGGGCTACCTCCGCGCAGACGGCAACACGTTCGAGCTGACACCACGGGCGCTGGACATCGGGGCCTCCTTCCTGTCCAGCCTGACGCTTCCCCAGATTGCGGAACCGCACCTAAAGCAACTGGCGGTGGATCTCGACGAGACCACGTCCTTGTGCATCCTGGACGGTACCGACGTGGTCTATATTTCGCGGGTGCTGGCGCCACGCATGCTCCGTGTCTCGGTCAACGTCGGTACCCGGTTCCCGGCCTGGGCCACCTCCATGGGCCGCGTGCTCGTCGCGGGGCTGCCGGCGGCAAGCCGCGACGCCTTCTTCGACCGCATCGAAATCACGCAGTTCACCGAGCACACCGTCAGCAGCATCGACGCGCTGCGCAAAGAAGTCGAGCGCACTGCCGAACGCGGCTGGTCTTTGGTCTCTCGCGAGCTGGACGATGGCCTTCGCGGACTCGCCGTCCCGGTCCGCCGCGGCACCGATCTCATCGCCGCCCTCAATGTGTCGCTGCAGACGCACCGCGGCCCGGAGGAGACGATCACGAAAACGGTGCTGCCCCGCCTGCAGGAGGCGGCCGAACGTATTGCCAATGACTTCGGCGGCCGCCGGGCCTGAATCCGGGGATTTTCTTCCGGACCGCAGCCTGCGGCAGTTTAAACCTTTCGTCTGCCAGTGCCCCTGGACGTCTCGGGGGTGCCGCGTGTTCAGGTGAACGGTTTACCCTAATGGGGTGCGCACCTTCATAAAACCATTCATCGCAGCAGTTCTGCTGCTGGCCCTTGCTTTTTCCGGGCTTTCGCCAGCGTCGGCCGCAACCCTGACCGCCAAGGATCCCTTCGTTGCCGAAGTGCTGCGGTTGACCAACCTGTACCGCGCGCAGAACGGGTTGTCGCCGGTGGTCTGGAACCAGAACGCCGGCAACGTTGCGCAGCAGTGGTCCGAGGAACTGAATACGCGGATCAACAAGGACAAGCTGGATCTGGAGAAGATCCACCGGCTCGGTTACGGCAGCAAGGAAATCCCCTCCGGCTTCGACTGGTACACCGAGAACATCGCCATCAACCACTCCGCCCGAAACGTGGTGGACTGGTGGATGGACTCCCCCGCCCACCGCGCCGGCCTGCTCAGCCCCAACGCGACCGACATCGGTGTCGGTTACACGAAGACCACGCACAAGGATTGGTACGGCATGTCGGTCGCGGTGGCCAATATCGCTGGCTACCCGTCCACGAGGGCCAAGCTGCCGCCGCATCCGGGCATGGTGCGTGCAAGCTTCCAGCACGGGGACATCGCTGCCGTTGATTCCGCCGGCAACCTCTATGTCTACGATTCGGCAAAGGGACATGACCTCTACAAGCGCCGGTACGTTGCCAACGGGTTCAAGGGCGTGGCCCAGGTGGAAGTAGCCGATTGGAACGCCGACGGTGTGCTGGATGTGGTGGCCCGGTGGAAGTCCGGGAAACTCACCGCCCACTTCGGTAAGCCGGCCGGCGGCCTGCTGAAAGCTGCGACCATCGGTTCCTCCGGTTGGGGCAACTACGACGTCACGGTTACCGCCTGGAAACAGGCCGACACGTTCCCGACGCTGCTGGCACGCAACACGGTGACCGGGCGGCTGTATCACTACGCGAACCCGGCCGGGCTCAAGCACGGCAGCCGCACCAATTTGGGGACCGGCTGGAAGTCCTTGTCGATCTTCAGCGCAGACGTCGACGGCGACGCGAAGATGGACGTGGTCGCCAAGACCACCACGGGGCAACTCAAGCTGTACCGTTCCAACGGCGCCGGCAAGTTCGTCTCCGAGTCCCGGCGGATCATCGCGCCCTCGGGCTGGAACGCTATGAACCATTTGTCGATGATCCAAGACCATCTAGGCGACGGGAGACCCGGGTTGCTGGCCCGGGATACCCGCGGCAACCTGTACCACTACCCAATCCTGGCCAACAAGCTGGGCAAGCGGGCAACCATCGGCGTCGGCGGCTGGCAGACGTTGACGATCGGCAGCTGACCGACGTCGGCCAGGAGATTGCAGATCGCGCTTAGCCGTGGGCGTGCTTGCTCTCATCCGGCGCGTGCACATGGGTATCGCCGACGAGTTCCACCAGCCCTTCGACGGCCGCGGACAAGGACAGGTCGGGAGTCCGGGCGATGAAGGGCAGCAGCACACGGTTCTCCTTGTCGATGTGCAGTGCGAACACGCGGGACAACGACGCCGCCACAAGGGCCGCCTCGATACCCGCGGCGCCGCGCAACTCATCCAGCAGCGCAGCCAATTCTTTGTGGTCTGCCGTCAGCACTTCTACCAGCAGCCTGGCTTCCTCCCTGGCACCGGCTGGCCGGTATAGCTGGGTCTCTTCCACCGCTGCGTGCGGAAGCATCTCCCGCTCTCCCCACTCCAGCAGGATGCCGTGTGCGTTGTAGGCGGTATCCTCGTCGCTGGTTTCTATGGCCCGGGTGAGCTCCGCCGTCATCGCCTGCACACGCGCCACTAGTTCGATGTGATGGCGGACCATCGCGTCCACGGCCGCGCTCTCTGCCTCAACATTGGTCTCGGTCACGGTGTGCTCCTCAGCTTGAGGGGTGCCCGCCGCTCAACAGGCTGGGTTCGTCCATTGTCGACGTGGACCATCAGGCTGTCGAGGGCCTGGCCGCCGCAGGCAGGTGCGACGTCCAAGCGCGGACCGCACCGCCCGGTGGCCGCCGTCGAAACTCTTTGTCTGGTGCAGCCAAACAGACAGTAAGGATTGTGCATCTCCTGAACGGGCCGCCCACACCTAACGCGGCGGCCTCGGCCGCCGATAGCTCATCGCACGGCGAAGGAAAGCCTCCGCGCCGGACACCTGGGGGATCATGAACACGTCTACTAACCGGCTGGGCCGATCGCTGGCCGCCATCACCACTGCCGCGGCCTTGTTGCTCGGGGGCTTCTCCGCCGCGACTCCAGTCGAAGCAGCCAGCGCAAAAGCCACGACCAGCGCGTCCTCGGTACTGAACACCCTCCCGGTCAAGGGCAAGGCCGCCAAGACCGGCTACTCCCGAGCCAAGTTCGGAAACGGCTGGAAGGATCCGGACCGTAACGGCTGTGACGCCCGCAATGACATCCTTAAGCGCGACCTGACCAAGGACCGTTTCAAGCCCGGCACACGCAATTGTGTTATCGCCTCCGGGACTCTGAAAGACCCCTACACGGGCAAGACCATCAAACACGTCCGTGGCGGCAACAAGGTGGACATCGACCACGTCGTCGCCCTCGGCCAGGCATGGGTGTCAGGTGCCCAGAAGCTCTCCACCGCCCAGCGGACCGCGTTCGCCAACGACCCGCTGAACCTGCGCGCCGTAGACGCCTCCGCCAACCGTGCAAAGGGCGACAGGGAAGCCAGCGCCTGGCTGCCCAAAAACAAGGCCTTCAGGTGCACCTACGTAGCCACCCAAATCGCCGTGAAGAAGAAGTACGCCCTGTCGGTTAACTCCGCCGAAAAAGCTGCCATGAAGCGGGTCCTCGCCTCCTGCCCCGGCCAGAAGGTTGTGAAGGTCACCGCTATCAAGCCCGCCGGCAAAGCCTCGACGGCCAAGAGCCCCACCCCTGCCAAGACCGTCAAGGGCGTGCACCCTGGCGCTTTCTGTGCCGCAGCGGTTAAGGGGCATAAGGGCATCAGCGCCAAAGGCAAGACCTACACTTGCAAGAGGTCGTCTACAGACAGCCGCCTGCGCTGGCGGGTCTGACCTCATAGGGCTTTTATTGACGGCAGGTGGATATGGGCGGGCGCGAAGACTTCGAAGCATTGCTGGAACTGTTGTCAGTGGTGCGTAACTCCGGCTTGCGCTACCCCATGTCGGCCATCGTGGACAGGACCGACCACGAAGGCAACAAGGTCAGCCTGAAAGTCCGCGTCTCTGACGGCGATCATAGTTGGAGCGTCAATGGCGACGGCGGAAGCATCACGTCTGATCCGTCCCACGGTTGCGTCAAAAGAACCGGCGGCAGGGTCGAAACCATCGGGCATGAACGGCCGGATTGGCTTCCGGATGAAATCCAACTCTTCTATCCGCTCACCATGCGGATCTGGGGCGGACACCAGGACAACCAACGCATTACGGGCGCAGTACGAACGCAGGACGGCATCCGCCTCTCCATGGTTTACCTAGAGGACGCAGAGTACGCTGCGGAAGCAACGTTCGATTCACAGCACGGCGTTGTTACCGATTTTCGTACTGCTACCGACCACCTCTCGGTGCGAGACCTGCAGACCGACATCCGAGTCAGAGACTGACGACGACGGCTGCGAGCACCCTGCAAATGAATGGGCCCCTTGGTGACGCTGTAGGCAATGCGCCCGGATGAACGAGGAGGCGCGGAGTGCTTGGTGGCCTGGCCCTTGCCAGGTCGTTTCCGTGGGGCGCTTAATGAACCTGTCCTCACCGACCTTTCGATGGAGGTTGTCGTGACCGAGCAGAGCAGCTCTGCTGAACCGGTCGCGTTCACTGCCGATGACTTCTCACTGCGGCAGCGGCGAGCTGCGCAGGCCGCGCACGACGCCGGGCTCGCCGGCCTGCTGCTGACGCCGGGACCAGATCTGCTCTACATGACCGGCTATGCCCCGGTGGCGATCACCGAGCGCATCACCATGCTGGTCATCCCCGCGGACGGCGAGCCCGCCATGATCGTTCCCAAGCTGGAACGTCCCGATGCGGAAAACGCACCCGGCGCCTCCACCTTCCAGTTGCTCGATTGGCCAGACGGAAGTGATCCGTATGAGGCGACGGCGAAGCTCCTGGACGGCTCCGGGCGCTACGCAGTATCTGACTCTGCGTGGGCCATGCACCTGCTCGGATTGCAGGGCAGGCTGGAGAAATCGTCGTACGTGTCCATGACCACGGCGCTACCGATGCTGCGCGCGATCAAGGACGCCGACGAGGTGGCAAGGCTGGCGGCGGCAGGGGCAGCCGCGGACCAGACCTACGAGGAGATCCTCAAGGTCCGGTTCGCGGGCCGTCGCGAGACCGACGTCGGTGCGGACCTGGCCGAGTTGCTGCGCCAGTTCGGGCATTCGCAGGTCGACTTCACCGTGGTGGGCTCGGGCCCGAACGGAGCCAACCCGCACCATGAGATCGGCGACCGGATCATCGGGGACGGCGACATGGTGGTGCTCGACTTCGGCGGCCTCAAGCACGGCTACGGATCGGACACTACCCGGACCGTGCACGTCGGCGAGCCCACCGAGGAGGAACGCGAGGTGCACGACGTCGTCCGCCGTGCGCAGCAGGCAGGCTTCGAGGCGGTGCAGCCCGGCATCGAGTGCCAGGAGATCGACCGCGTGCCACGAGCCGTGATTATCGAAGCCGGATACGGTGACTACTTCATCCACCGCACCGGACACGGCATCGGGCTCACCACCCACGAACCGCCGTACATGGTGGAGGGCGAAACCCAACTCCTCGAGCCCGGCATGTGCTTCTCGATCGAGCCAGGCATCTACCTCCCCGGCCGGTTCGGCGTCCGCATCGAGGACATCGTCACGGTCACGCCGGATGGCGGGCGGCGTCTGAACCAGACTCCGCATGAGATGGCGATCGTCTCCTAGCCTCCACCCCAGATTCAACCGACTGACTAGTCCCGAGGACCCCACGGGTTCGGGCAGCGGTTCGGGCGTTAGGCGGCCTGCTTCTTCAGGAGGTCGAGGGCGACGTCGACGATCATGTCTTCCTGGCCGCCGACCATCTTGCGGCGACCGAGCTCGATCAGGATCTCAATGGTCGGGATCCCGTACTTGGCCGACGCCGTTTCGGCGTGGAGCAGGAACGACGAGTAGACGTTGGCGTAGCCCAGCCCGAGGGTTTCGCGGTCGACCTGAACCGGGCGGACCTGGAGCGGGCGGACGATGTCGTCGGCGGCGTTCATGAGGGCCATCACGTCGGTGCCGTGGTTCCAGCCGAGCTTCTCGGTGACGGCGATGAAAACCTCAAGCGGCGCGTTGCCGGCCCCCGCGCCCATCCCGGTGAGGCTGGCATCGACGCGGTTCGCGCCCGCCTTGACGGCAGCGATCGAGTTGGCAACACCCAGCGAAAGGTTATGGTGGGCGTGGATGCCGATCTCGGTTTCCGGGTTCAAGACGTCGCGGAGCGCGTTGACACGGTCGGTGACGTCGTCCATGGTCTGGGCACCCGACGAGTCGACCACGTAGACACACTGGGCCCCGTAGCCCTCCATGAGCTTCGCCTGCTCGGCCAGCTTCGCTGGTGTGGTCAGCGCGCTCATCATCAGGAAGCCCGCGGTGTTGAGGCCGAGCTCGCGAGCGGTCGCGATGTGCTGGGCCGAGACATCCGCCTCGGTGCAATGCGTTGCGACCCGCACGTAGCTGACCCCGGCGGATGCTGCCCGCTTGAGGTCGGAGATGGTCCCGATGCCCGGGATGAGCAGGGTTGCGATGGCAATGTTCGATGCGACCTCGGCTGCTGCCTCAATCAACTCGACGTCGGAGTGGCGCGAGAACCCATAGGTGACGCTGGAGCCGTTGAGCCCGTCGCCGTGGGCGACCTCGACGCTGTCCACGCCGGCTGCGTCAAGCGCCGTCACGATGTCGCGCACGTTGCTCTCGGTGTACTGATGCCGCACGGCGTGGCTGCCGTCCCGGAGGGTCACGTCGGAGATGTACAGCTTCTCGGGAACGAGGGAATCGGTCATGGCTATGCCACCTCCATGGTCAGTGCGTGTGTGGCGATCGTTTCGGCAGTGCGAAGAGCGGCTGACGTCATGATGTCGAGGTTGCCCGCGTAGGCCGGCAGGTAGTGCGCCGCACCCTCCACCTCAAGGAACACGCTGGTCTTGAGTCCGGTGAACGCCCCGACGCCGGGCACGTTCACCGGTTCGGTTATCTCATCGAACTGGACCCGCTGCTTGAGCCGGTAGCCCGAGACGTAGGCGTTAACCTTGGAGACCATTTCGTCGACAGACGCTTCGATGGCGTCGCGGTCGGCGGCATCCGTCAACACGAAAACGGTGTCGCGCATCATCATGGGCGGTTCAGCCGGGTTCAGGATGATGAGGGCCTTGCCCGAGGCGGCACCGCCGACGCTCTGGAGCGCCTCGGCGGTGGTTTCGGTGAATTCGTCGATGTTGGCGCGGGTTCCGGGACCGGCGGACTTGCTGGAGATCGAGGCAACGATTTCGGCGTAGTGCACAGGAGTCACGGCGGAGACCGCAGCGACGATCGGGATCGTCGCCTGCCCGCCGCAAGTCACCATGTTCACGTTGAGCGCATCAAGGTTCTGTTCGAGGTTCACCACGGGAACGCAGTACGGGCCGATCGCTGCCGGGGTGAGATCGATCAGGCGGATGCCGGGCTTTGCGGCGCGCAACTTCTCGGCGTTGTAGCGGTGGGCGCCCGCAGAGGTGGCGTCGAAGACGATCTCGATGTCGGCGAACCCCGGAGAGGCGATCAGGCCGTCGACGCCGGTGGAGATCGCCGGGACGCCGAGGCGGGCGGCGCGGGCCAGGCCGTCGGATTCGGGGTCGATGCCGACCATGGCCTTGATAGAGAGGATTCCGCTGCCGCGGAGGATCTTGATCATCAGGTCGGTGCCGATGTTGCCGGAACCGATGATCGCTGCGGGAACGCCTTGTGGCATGCTCCGCTCCTTTCACTTCGTTGTGATACGTCGTGCGAGCTCTCGTTCGAAACTTCGGCACTTGTTCGATATATAGAACAGGAGCCCTGCATCTTTGTCAATGTCGGCTCATTTGCGGCACGCCGCTTTCCCCGGTATTCATAAGGCATGGCCCGACTCACTCCCGCTGTGCTGCGCACGCTCGACATCCTCGAGCTGTTCCTCGATGACAGCGCACCGCTCAGCGCACCGGAGGTGGTGCGGAGAACCGGCCTGCCGCGCACCTCGGTCCATGAACTTCTGGCGACGCTCGTCGCCCGGGAATACCTGCAGAAGGACGAGGTCACCAGCACCTTCCGACTGGGCGTTCGACTGCTCCAACTCGGAAACGCTTATTCGGCCCGGTTCGACATGCTGTCCACAGCAAACGACGTCGCCCGCGATCTCGCCGCCCGGAGTGGTGAGACCGTCAGCGTTGCCCTCCTTGAAGGAGGGGACGTTTTCTACCTGGCGAAGGTCGAAAGCCATGACAACTTGCGACTACCCTCCAGCATCGGCCAGCGCCTGCCGGCCAATGTCACCGGCCTCGGCAAGGCGCTGCTCGCCTATGCGTCGCCACAGTCACTCGCTTCACGGTTCGCCGACCACAACAACCTGCCGCGGATGACCGAGCACAGCATCGGCACTCTCGCGGAGCTGGAAGTGGAGCTGGCCCGCATCCGGGAACGGGGCGTCGCCTTCGAAAATGAGGAATCGACTCCGAAGATTCGCTGTGCCGCTGCTCCCGTGCGCGACGGCTCTGGAGCAGTCGTCGCCGCGATCAGCGTCTCGCTATCGAAGGCTCGTTGGGAGCAACATCCAGAGGAACACTGGGTCGACCTGGTTCGTGATGGCGCCGCGCACTTCTCAGCGCTGCTCGGCTTCCCCACCTAGCGCCCGCCGCACCTGATCCAGGCTCGACCGGACGCACATGGAGGTGCTCATCCAAAGGGTGCGGCAGCGGAGGTCTGGCGAGATTGCCTCCCGACGTCAGTGTGGAACGGCCGGTGCGACACCCAGAATGGCGAGCGCCCGCTCCGCCCACTCAATCCGGAGCGTCGCGGAGTCGATCAAGTAATCAAAGACGTGAGTTTTGAGATTCACGATCCGCGCATGATCGGCAGGGTCCCGCCGCTGCAGCCGCTCCCGGATGAGCGGTGTATCTGCGGCTGCCAACCTGGCCCGATGCGCGGCCCACTGCTCGCGCCGGTCCTGAATCTCGTCTATGTGTGCGCGAAGAACGGCCTCCGCTTCCGCGGGTGGGATCATGTCGAGAAAGAGGGTCTGGAGCAGGAAGGCGTCCCGGACATTCGGCTCGGCGTGCGCTTCAGCCAGCCAGCTGCGCAATATGGCCCGGCCAGCATCAGTGATGGAGTATGAAGTGCGCTTGAGCCTGCTGCCGCGCACCTGCTCTTCGCCCCTGATGAGGCCGTCCGTCGCCATCTTCGTGAGCAAAGGGTAGATCTGGCTTTGCGGCGCGGTCCACACCCAGCGGGCCGTCGACTCGAAAAATTGGGTGAGCTCATAACCGGTCATCGGACGCGCCTCAAGGACGCCCAGCACGGCATACTGCAGGGACATGCGCCCATCCTAGCTGGTACATGTCTTGATTGACATTTCTACCCATACATGTAGGCTCATTCCAGTCTACAAAGGAGTATGAGCGTGATCACAGTTGCCCAGACAGAACTGCGCGACGCTGCGGCGGTCGTGGCGGGTGCTGGACTGACCGATGCTTTCGGCCACCTCTCAGTGCGCACGTCGGCGAACGAACTGCTGATCACACCGCCCGTCGCGTTGTCCACGCTCACTGAAGCAGACGGGCTCATCCCCCTCTTTGTCGGTGATACTGACTTGCCGAGCGCCGCGCCGAAGGAAGCGTGGATCCATCTCGCCTTGGCCGAGGCCCGCCCGGACATCGGTGCGATCTGCCGTGCACAGCCCCCCGCAGTCGCGGCGCTCGTCGCGGCCGGTCAGCCAGTGCTGCCCCTCAACGGCCATGGTTCATTCCTCGGCGGGACGGTACCGGTTTATGAGGACTCCCGCCTCATCCGGGATGCAGCCAGCGCGAGGGAGGTTCGGGGCGCGCTGGGCGACGCGAACGCGGTGATCCTCCGAGGGAACGGCGCCGTCACCACCGGGCCTGACCTCGCAAGCGCCGTAGCGCTGATGTGGGTGCTGGAGAAGACCGCGGAGCTCAACCTCCGCGCGCTGGCCGCTGGCACGCCGCAGCCGTTGCCCCTTGACGAACAATCCTGGTGGCGCGACCGCGCCACCGAACTGCTGCCCAGAATCTACACCTACCTCACCAACACCTACCGAAAGGGTCAATGATGATCGAGATCACCGATATCGCCTACGTGCGATCAGGGTCTGCGGATGTCGACGCCGCAGTGCGTTTCGCCGTGGACATTGTCGGCATGCAGTATGCCGGCAGCGACAATGGGGTGCATTACCTGCGCGCCGACCACCGCCACCACTGCCTGGCCTTCGTCGAAGGGGAAGCAGGGGTGCTCAGCTCCGGGCTAACGCTGAAGGACGAAGACGCACTGCGGCTTGCTGAGACCGAGCTGGCCGACGCCGGCGTGAACGTCGTGCGCGGGACCGCCGAAGAGGCGCGGTCACGCCGCGTCAGCAGCTTCATCAGCTTCGATGACCCCTGGGGAAACCGCTTTGATCTGGTGGTCGGCCAGGTGTACGACGCCGATACCGTCCACTGGGGCAGGCAGGCCGGCATTGTCGAGTTCGGCCACCTCTGTGTGGACGCACCGGATGTGAAGGCGGCCTACGAGTGGTGGAGCTCGCTGTTCAACATCAAGATCAGCGACTGGATCGGTGACTGGGCCGCCCTCATGCGCTTCGACCCGGTGCACCACAAACTCGCCGTCTTCAAGGGCAGCGAACCAGGTTTGTGCCACATCAACTTCCAGGTTGAATCGCTGGATGACGTCATGCGTAGCTGGAACTTCCTCCTCGAGCAGGGCGTCGAAATCGAGCAAGGCCCGGGCCGACACCCGCAGTCCACGGCGATCTTCCTCTACTTCAAGGGCCCGGAGGGGCTCACCTACGAGTACTCGTACGGCGTGCGCCGGATCGAGGACGACGCCACCTGGCAGCCTCGCACCTTCGATCCCCTGCACCCCAAGTCGATCGACATGTGGGGCGGCGTCACCCAGCGTGTGCAGACGCAAAAGCAAATCCGTCGTCCACTCGACTCATCTGAATTGCAGGATGCCTGATGCCTCTGGTTGAGATCAGTATCGCGGAAGGACGCAACGAGGAGCAGCTGCGCGACCTCATGGAGCGAGTACATAATGCTGTCGAGGAGTGGGGCGCGCCCGGCCAAAGCGTCCGGGTCCTGGTCCGCGAGATCAGCCCGAAGCTGTGGCTGTCGGGCGGCGTCACCTTGGCGGAGAAGGCAGCGACCAAGTAGGCGCAAAGGAAGCAAAGCAGTAGGGCCCGCAGCCGAGAGCTGCGGCCCTACTGCTTTGCGCACTCCCCTCGGCTCAGTCCGTGAGCATCTGGCGTGCCTACGAGGTCCATCCGGGTACCCCCTACACTCCAAATGGTCTCGGAAACCGAGCACGCCCCCTTCATCTCAATGAAGAGGGCGTCCTATTTCTCCAGAGCCGACGTCGCCCCGCTCGGTGTGACCGAGCGGGGCGACGTCGAGCATTGGCTGGCGGGAGACGATTGGCCTGGCGTTAGTACGCCCCGGTGAGGGCCACCGGCGGATGAGCGACCGGTGGTTCCAGCTGCATCACGACGGCCTTCGGTTCGGTGAAAAACTCCCGGCTGAAGTTGCCGCCCTCTCGGCCGACGCCCGAGGCGCCGACGCCGCCGAACGGGGCACGCAGATCGCGGATGAAGAAGCAATTCACCCAAACCGTGCCAACCCGGAGGGAACCGGAGACGCGATGTGCCCTGACCAGATTCTCGGTAAACAGCATTGCGTTCAGCCCGTAGGGACTGTCATTCACCTCGTTGACGACCTCGGCTTCGGTGTCAAACGGTGTGATGGTCACTATCGGCCCGAAGATCTCTTCGCGCTGGTGGGGCGCATCGCGATGCAGCCCGGTGACGACTGTCGGGTGAATGGTCCAGCCCTCGCCCAGCGAGCCGGTAACCAGCTTGCCGCCGGCCTCCTCGATGGTGTCGAAGTAGCTGCGAACCTTCGCGTAGTGCTCTTCGCTCGCGAGCGGGCCTATCTGCGTGGCCGGATCTTTCGGGTCGCCGACAACCATGGCGTCCGCTGCGGCGGTGAAGCGCTCCGTGAACTCATCGAAGATCGAGCGTTCGACGTAGATTCGGCTTCCGGCCAGGCAAACTTGACCGGCGTTGGTGAATATTGCGCGGATCGACCAGCTGATGGCGTTGTCGAGGTCAGCGTCAGCGAAGACGACGTTGGCGCCCTTGCCCCCCAGCTCCAGGCTGACTGGGGTGAGGTTCGCGCTGGCCGCACGGGCAATGAACCTCCCCGTATTCGACTCGCCGGTGAACGTGATCCGGTCGACGTCGGAATTCTCGGTGAGTGCCTGGCCGACCGAGTCCGGGCCGTAACCGTGGACGACGTTGAAGACACCGGCTGGGATGCCGGCTTCCAAGGCAAGGCGGGCCAGGATAGTCGCAGACGCCGGGCTATCCTCGGCGGGCTTCAGAACGACGGTGTTGCCCCAGGCGAGCGCCGGCGCGACCTTCCAGCTTTCGAGCATCATCGGAAAGTTCCACGGGGCAATCGCGGCGACAACGCCTGCGGCCTCGTAGCGGGTGTACGTGTGGTGGCCGGAGTCCATCGGCAGCACATCAGCCGGGCTGAGGTGCGCGTGGTCGGCAAAGAAACGGAAGTTCTGGGCGGTCCGGGCGACGTCGTTGCCCAGGCTTTGCGTGATGGGCTTGCCCATGTCGCGGGTGTCGGCCATGGCGAGTTCCTCGCCGTGTTTGATGATCAGGTCGGCGAACCTGTTGATCAGTTCGCGCCGCTTGCCGGCGGTCATCCGCGGCCAGGGGCCCTCATCGAAGGCGCGGCGGGCGGCGGCGACTGCGAGGTCAGCGTCGGCTTTGGTGCCGAGCGCGATCTCCGCCCACGGTTTGCGGGTGTAGGGGTCGATGCTCGGGAAGGTCTCCCCCGAGACTGACGGGATTTCCTGGCCATCGATGATGTGACCGAATGTCTGCATGGCCTGGGGCCTTTCTTGCTGTGCCGGGCGGGCACTTTGGCCCGCCCGGCGGGTTGTGAGGTGTTTACTTTCCGGGGACGTAGACCATCTCGTTGAGGTCCACGGGAGTGGGAATGGCGCCCTGGTCGACCATGATCTTGTTCCAGACTTCAAGGTTTTCCGCACTGGCCGATCCGGCTACCCACTCGGGCAGCTTGATTTTGGCAGCGAGTTCCGGGGTGGTCTTGCTATAGGTCGGAACGATCTCGCGGGCGGCGTCGGGGTTTTCGGCGAGAAGTGCGTTGGCCTTCTCGAGCGCACGAATGAACGCAGCGGTTGTATTCGGGTTCGCCTTGACGAAGTCGGCGGTCATGCCCAGGCCGGAGAGCGGAACGCCCGCGGTCGGGCCGGAGAAGTTCGCGAAGAGCTTCTTGGCGCCGGCTTCGTTCGCGGCGGTTTGGAACGGCTCGACCAGCCACACCGCGTCGACGCCGCCGGACTGTAGCGTCGGCACCATGTCCGGGAACGGCAGCTCGAGGAACTCGACCTTGCTCACGTCCATCCCGGCTTCTTCCATCAGCACCTTGATGGTGAGCTCGCCGGTGTTCTTGAGGGTGTTGACGGCGACCTTCTTGCCCTCAAGGTCCTCGATCGAGTCAATCCCGGAGTCCTTTTTGACGTAGACCCCGTTGCTTTCCTCATTGCCGCGCACGCCCTCGGCGACAATGTTGATCCCGACCCCGCCGCTCTGCGCGAGCAGGAACGACGGATAGGTCGCGAAGGCAGCCTGCATGTCGCCGGCGATCATGGCCGGCACCGCGGCGGCGCCACCCTGCGCCGGCTGGGCCGTCACGTTGAGGCCCTCGTCCTCGAAGAATCCCTCATCGATGGCGATGAAAACGGACGCCTGGTCGGCGACCGGGGTGATTCCGACGAGCAATTCCGTCGTCTCAGGCTTACCGTCCCCGGCTGGCGCGGGTGCACCATCAGCGGGTGCTGCGGCGCCTCCTACCGAGCAGCCGGCGAGGCTAAGCGCCAGCGCGGACGCCGCGGCGATGCCGAGCCAGGTCTTCCTAGTACGAACTGTTTCTGATGTAATGGGCACGTTTCCTCCTTGAATAGTGCAGTGATTGATTGGTGCTGCTGGGACTATCAGGCAATGTCGGCCACAGGGGCCACGACATTGTCGTTCTCGGGGTGACGAATGAGGCGGGCCACCTCGCCACGCAGACGAATGAACTCCGGGTCCTCTTTCGTCTCGATCTGGTCGCGGCTGTCCGACAGGGGGATATCGAGCGTGGTGACCACGAACGTCGGCGGCTTGGAGAGCACCACCACCCGGTCGGCCAAGTAGACGCTCTCGTCGATGTCGTGAGTCACGAAGAGGATGGTCATGTTGAACTTCTTCTTCACCGCCAGCACCAGGTCTTCGAGGTCTTCCCGGGTCTGGGCATCGACGGACGCGAACGGTTCGTCCATCAAGAGGATCTTCGGACGGTAGGCAAGAGCGCGGGCGATAGCGACGCGCTGCTGCATGCCCCCGGACAACTGGGACGGATAGCGATCCTCGAATCCGGTGAGGCCGACGGCGGAGAGCGACTCGGCAACGCGCCCCTCCAATTCGGTCTTGCTGAGGCCGAGTTTCGTGAGCGGGAACCTCACGTTGGCCTCCACGCTGAGCCAGGGAAACAGCGATCCGCGGTAGTCCTGGAAGACCATCGCGAGGCCCTCAGGTACGGAAGTGATCTTGTCGCCGAGGAAGGTCAAGTCGCCGCCGGTCGGACGCATGAGTCCGGCCATGGTTCGCAGCAGTGTTGTCTTGCCGCAGCCTGAGGGGCCGACAATGGAGACAAGTTCGCCGGGCTGAACCTCGAAGGTGATGTCTTTGAGCGCGAGGTGCGCCTTCGCGCCCGTACCGTAGGTGTGGGTGAGATGGGTGACGTTGAGCATGTTTCTTCCTTGAGGTCTAGGCAGTTTCGCGACCGGAGCTGCGCTGCCAAGCGAGGATGCGGCGCTCGATGAGCGTGAGAACGGTGTTGAGGAGGAAGCCAATGATGCCGAGGAGGACGATTCCTGCCCACATATCGAGGAACCCGAACCCTCGCTGTGCCTGCACGATCGAAAAGCCGATGCCGTTGGAGGCTGCGACCATCTCAGAGATGACCATGAGAATGAGCGCCAGTGACAGGCTGGTCCGGACACCTGCCAGGATCTTAGGAGCGGCGCCTGGCAAAACGATCCGCGTAAGCCGCCCGACAAATCCGATTCGGAACACCGTGGCTGTCTCGTACTTCAGCTCTTCGATGGACCGAACGCCTTCGATGGTGTTCAACAAGATCGGCCAGGCTGTGCCAAAGGCGATCAACAGCACCCGCATTTCATCACCGGTGCCGAAAAGTACGAGGAAGATCGGTAGCAGCGCCGGCGGCGGAACTGCCCGCAGGAACTGGATGATCGGGTCGATGTAATCGCCGAATTTGCGGCTGAGCCCGATCGCGGTGCCCAAGGCCACGGCAACCACGACGGAGACGCTGAAACCTAGCAACATCCGTCCGAGGCTTGGCAGCACGTCGTTCAGCATGCTCGGAGTGAGGATGCCGTTCGCATCGGGTAGCCAGAGCAATGCGGCTCGCTCGAAGATGCGCGTGGGCTGCGGGAAGAACGGCGATGGGAAGATAACCGTCGCTACCTGCCAGGCGGTGACCAGGACAGCCAGCACAACCCACCGCAGAGCGAAGCGCCTCCACCAGTGGAGTCTGGCTGCCTGTTTCTCGGAGCCGGCGCGCGGACTGCCTGCGGTCTGCACCGCTGTGGTGAGCGCCATTACGCTACCCCCTCCTTCTTCCAGGCGAACATCTTGCGTTCAACCGCAACGAGCACCAAGTTCACGACGACGCCGATCAGACCGGCGACGAGGGTTCCCGCGAACACTAGTGAGGTGTCGCCGCCGCCTGAGCTGATCCGCAGAATGTATGAGCCGATACCACTTGCCGAACCGGCAAGCAGTTCCGCACTGATCGTTACGATCAGCGCGATGGCCGCCGAGATCCGGACGCCGGTGGCGGCCAGCGGTGCCGCGGATGGCAGACTCACTCGGGCTAGGATGCCCACCCGGCTAAGACGGAAAGTGCGGGCGGTTTCCTTGGCGACCGGGTCAACATCCCGCACGCCATACACGGTGTTGAAGAAAATCGGCCATAAGGAGGCGTACACCACGAGCGCGATCTTCATGTCGGTGCCCTGGCCGAACACGAGGATGGCGAGCGGGATGAGCGCGACCGACGGAATCGGCCGCATGAATTCGACTACCGCCGACGACGCCTCATAGGCGATGCGGAAAGATCCGAGTACCAAACCGAGCGGAACCGCCACGATGATCGCGATGCCCAGGCCGATCGCCCATGCGGTGAGGGTGGAACCTACGTCGCCGAGGAACTCGGAATCGAACAGAAGCCCGCCCGTGTCGGTGAGCACTCGGGACATCGGGGGCAAGATGCTCGCTGGCACGATGCCGAAACGCGATACCGACTCCGCGAGCAACAGCAGCCCCATGACGCCGATCAGCCCACGCGTGATCTTGGGGCTCACGCGGCGGTGGACAGGCAGGGTGGCAACGGCGGTCATGCCGACATCCGCACAGGAACGACGAGGGTGCCCAGTGATGTGAACTGCACAGAAACCTCGTCGCCATCGTGGATGAACACGGCGTCCGTCAAACCCCCGGTCAGCACGATCGACCCTGCTTCGATAGCCTCACCGCGAGCCGCAAGGGCATTGGCTGCAAGTGCCAGAGCCTCGGCGGGGTGGCCCTGAACGGCTGCTCCTGTGGCAGTGTCGACAACAGCCCCGTTGATGCGCAGCACGCACGCCTCGAGGGCGAGGTCCAGTCCGACCGGTGAAACGGAGGTGGCGCCAACCACGAACCGCGCACTTGAGGCGTTGTCCGCAACGACGTCGGGCATAGCGAAGCTAAAGTCGCGGTAGCGGCTATCAATGACTTCGAGGCCTGCGTGCACCGACGCCACGGCGCGCATGGCGGATGCTGCCGTCACTCCCGGCCCCTCAAGCCGCTCGCCGAGCACGAAGACGATTTCGGGCTCGACCCGCGGGTGAATAAGTTCGTCAAGCGGGATCGGCACGCCGCTTTCGAGCACCATTCTGTCCGTGATCACAGCGGTCAGCGGGGAGTCGATTCCCATGCGTTGCTGTTTGGCACGCGAGGTGAGTCCGAGCTTGACGCCGATGACGGTGTGGCCGTCAGCTTGCTTGCGCTCGATGAGCAGTCGCTGGGCGGCGTATCCCGTATCGAGGTCAAGTCCAGGCCACTCGTCGGTGATGCGGCCGCGGTCTGTGCGGCTGGCCTCGGCTTCGAGCAGAATGTCGGCGACCTTCTCGGTCGTCCAATCTGTTGACGTCACGCTGCGACCTCCGTCGATGCTGCGGTGAAACGAGCGCTCACCGATCCGAGGTGAGCGAACGTAGCCGTAATGGTGTCGCCGGCGGCAACCGGGACGGCGGCGGTGATCGAGCCGGCCATGACCACCGAGCCGGCCTCAAGGGTTTGGCCCAGCGATCCGAGCTTGTTGGCCAGCCAGAGCACCCCGTTGAGCGGGTGACCCAGCACCGCGGCGCCGGCGCCGGTGGCGACGACCCCTCCGTTCTTCGCGAGTACGCACCCGGCAAGTCCAAGGTCGGCGACATCAAGCTGTAGCGGGCGGGTACCTAGGATCAGGGCTCCCGACGAGGCGTTGTCCGCGATGGTGTCAGAGAGCGTTATTTTCCAGTCCGCGATCCGCGAGTCGATGATTTCGAGGGACGCGATGGCGTAGTCGATAGCGCCGATGACATCAGCGACGCTCAGCCCCGGGCCGCGCAGGTCGTGCTTGAGGACGAAGGAGATCTCGGGTTCGATTCTCGGGCTGAGGAATCCACCCACATCGACGCTCGAGCCGTCAAGAATCATGTCGCTGAACAAGTGCCCAAAGTCCGGTTGGGAGACGCCAAGTTGGCGCTGCATGGCCAGCGACGTCAGGCCGACCTTGTAGCCGGCCACAACCCGACCCTGGTCTTTCCACCGCCGCACCTGATGCAACTGGACGCGGTACGCATCTTCCAGCCGCAGGCCGGGAAGGTCCTCCGTCAGCGGGCGCACCGGCTGGCGGGTTTCATATGCCTTAAGCAAGGTCTCGGCATACGCGCCGATTTCTTCCTGGGAGTACTCAGTCTCGTCGTTCAAGGGTGACCTCGTTGTCGTCGAACTAACTTTTTCTAGTGGCAATACGCTAGACCATATTATTCAACATGTCGAATACCTTGAATTAGGGCGGCTTCCTCGCTGTGCCGTACTATTCGTCATGTTCAATGCTAGGATTGTGGACCATGAGTGACCTTCCCGACGGCGGTATCAGCCCCAGATTCGACCGGGTGGCGAGCGATCGCACTTCGCGAGCCGAAGCGGTCGCGCAGCAGGTGAGCGAATTAATTTCCCGCGAGAATGTCCAGCCGGGCGCGCGTTTGGGGCGTAAGTCCGATTTGCGAGACCAGTTCGGCGTCGCTGCCTCCACCCTGAACGAGGCCGTCCGCTTGCTCGAAAGCCGCGGGCTGGTCGAGACTCGTCCTGGCCCGCAGGGCGGCATCTTTGTTGCGCAGCCCACCGCTCAGATCCGGCTCAGCCACCTGATCCTCGGGCTCGACGCCAACTCCCTTTCCGTTGCCGATGCGCTGGAGATTCGCAACGCGCTCGAGTTGCCCCTTGCGGCCCATGCAGCGCTCCGCGCGGATCGCGAGAGCCTAGCCCGGCTGGAGCGGATCGTCCGTCGGATGGGGGAACTCCAGGACGATCCTGCGGAATACCTGAGTCAGAACTGGCAGCTGCACGAAGAGATTGCACGTATGTCCAGCAACGAACTTCTGCGCACGATTTACCTCTCGCTGCTCGACACCGCACGCCAGTCGCTCCGAGAGGTCGCGCCCGACGCGCAGTTCCGCGAAGCCTGGCAAGAGAATTGGGCGCTGCACCGCGAGCTGGTTGATGCGATTTCGTCGGGCAGCCCGGGGAGGGCACGGATCGCGGCCGAGCGCCACGCACCCTACGCGGAACGGCTCAACGAAAGCGTTTCGTAGCGACCCGACGCTGTAGCTGCTCGCGCTGTTCGGCCATCCTTCACTTGGTTACCGCCGCGCTCGAACCTGCCGGATCTTGGAAGTACCCACCCGGGGCTCAGCTCGACCTGACGCTGTTCAATGACCGGGCGCCATTCGTGCGCGATCCCGAAGTGTGGCCCACGGCGACTGGTTTGGCCACACCTGAGGCCCGCGCCGGGTCTTCTTTTTTCGAAATCGCGATGATGGCTTGCAGCCGCTCAAAAGCCTGCTGTAACGATTAAGTCGCAACATTCGCTACTGATTGGAGCAACAGCATGTCATCGATTACGAAATCCAGGGCCCGCCGGATGGCCGCGGCCGTGGTGGTAACAGGTTTGGTTACTGCCGGCGGCGCAGGAGTCGCTTCGGCAGCAGACACGCAAGAACCATTGGTGACCATCGATGCTGAGAGCGTGTTCATTGCCCCGGCTGTGGTCGAGCAGGTCGAACCGGTAGTTGAAGACACCACCGACCAAACTTCCACGGAAGGGCCGGCCGGCGACGAACCCGCACCGAGCGATGAAACCCAGCCCGGGGAGAACCCGGCCGAGGGCGAAGAACCAGCGGAAGAACCTACAGAAGCTGAGGAGCCTGCCGAGGAACCCGTAGTCCCGCAGCCGGGCGATGAGGGCCCGATCACCGAAGAGCCTGCGCCTGAGCCGGTGGAGGAAGAGCCCGTAGCCGAGGAGCCCGCTCCGGAGCCGGAGGAGCAGCAGCCGAGCCACGACTGGAAGGCCGTCAAGGCCGAAGCCGACGCCACATGGAAGGCAGCGAAAGCTAACGGACAGGCCGATTGGAAGGCTGTGAAGCATTCCGGAATGGCCGAGTGGAAGGCCGCCAAGCATGACGGCAAGCACTGGCAGTCCGACGAGCGTGGGCTTGATGTGAAGAAGGATGCCAAACACGAAGGCCACTCCGAGCGGAACGGCCACTGGGGAGACTAACCAGTCAACCCCTGAGCTGCGTTGGAACCGCAACGCAGAGCTAGGCTAGGAGGACCTGAGCACGGTAATTCACCGGGCTCAGGCCCTCTAGCTTGATTGAAGCCGTTTGCATGCTGACCGAGCGTAAAAAAACCTCTCTCACTGGCATTCGCCTAGTCAGAGAGGGGGTAAGGAGCCCCCCTGCCGGATTCGAACCGGCGACCCCCTGTTTACAAGTGCGACTATGCAGGACGACGTATAACTACGCACACCTACGAGCTTCTACGCTTTTGCCCCGAAATTCCGGGAATTTCCACTCATACTAAAGGTTCCGTTCGTCCCTGTTCGTAGCTGCCCGAGCGGCTTCATCAGGCAGGGCTGGAGGGGATCCAGAGGGGTCGTCCTGCTATGGCGCTGAAGTCTTCTTGATCTCCCCGGAAGCGAACCAGCCAACGATGGTTGCTGCGAGCATGACGTGTGTGCGCGCCTGTTCCAATGTTGGCGGAATGGCGTTCTGGTCTACGTGGCGGTACTGCTGCCCTGCCCAAAGCGTCTGGAGCATGTTGTAAATCGTCTCGTTAGCCGGTGCCCTGCCGTTTAGTTCGCGCAGTCCGTGACTCCAATTGCCCTGCTGCTTCACGTCTGACACTGCGTTGCCCAATGAGGGGTTCGGATGGTTCGGGCAGACGATTGGTGTGACAGCCCGTTCCGCAGCCTTCACAGCGGCGTCCATCGCCTCCTCTGGCTTCTCATCGAGGCCAAAGGCGTACTCCCATGCTCTGGCCAGTAGCTGCCCTGCTGTGGCATCTGCCGCATTAATGGCCTCCTGAACGGTTTCCGACACACCCTCCGGCAAGCGCATCCCAATTCGGCTCTTACCGTCTCGGCGATCCACGGTGTATTTGGACCGGTAGAGATTTAGATACTCCTCTAGGCGCTCACTTCCATCGTCGTAACCCCGCGGCGTTGAGTAGAGTACAAAGTCGATCACCCGCATGAACATCTGCTCCCCATGTTGAAATGCGATTGCGGCGAACGTGGAAGCGTGCTCATGGCCGCCAGCAACGAAGCCGAAGTCAGTGTTGAGAATCAGCTGCAGCTTCAGCCCGAAGGCGTTGTTGACGTAGTATCCATCACGGGGAACTTGTTGGGCCACCCAACCCTTCAGTGGCTCGGCCAAGACGGTAGGTATCCCCTCCCGGATAATCGCGAGAGACGACACTTCTTCTTCTGTTGCATCGAAGGGAATGAAAGTCATGACCCGATTACATCACCCTGCGAGGACTGGTTTGGGCAGCCGAGGGGTTTTGGAGGGGTTGTAATTCGATGGTGACAGAACGAAAGCCCATCCCACCTGCGGCTGGCCAAGTGAAATGGGCTTTCATGCTGTAGGCGGGTGGGGCTTGAACCCACGACCGAACGATTATGAGAGCGTCAACAAAGGTTTACGCATACATACGCACAGTTACGCGCGACGACTGTCTTGTCCCTTGTTTCTCGGGAAGTGCAGCCTTTCTGGTCGCCCCGTTCGTAGCTGTCCGTAGATGTGCGGACCGCTTCGAAGCGCAGGTGTGGAGGGGTTTTCGGAGGGGCAGGAGGGGAAAGCCAGGAGGGTATCTCTACCGACTAGCGGAGTGAGGCTCACGCAAGGTAGGCTTCCTCTCGATCCGAACATGAGCGGATGGCTTTACGAGAGATGGCCCAGTAGGGCTAAGGGCCTGGGATTCCGCGCAGTGCGGCTCAGCGGCTACGAGACGGACCGGAACGATCGTCCATCGTTCCAACTTGAAACCGTAGCAAGACCATTCGACCCGTGTGGCACGACTATCAACGTCGGAGCTGCACGGGTTTTTTGTTGCCCGAAACAGCTCCCTGAGTTCCTGGAGCAATCATGGCCACACAATTGCCGCGCAATACGAATCCGCCGGTTTTCACAGTGCCGACAGCCACCGAATACATCCCTGGCATGACGGAGCGTCAGATCTACGACGCCGTGCGCAAGAAGCGCATCACACACGTCAGGGTTGGCCAGTACATCCGCTTTCGACAGTCGGACCTTGATGAGTACATCGAGCGCAACACCATTCGTGCCGAAAGCTGATCGAGGAGCCGTTGCAATGACGAACGAACCGAATTTCCAGACCGACGAGAATCATCCAGCACCGCGCTACAGCGGCAAGGTCAAGCCAACGTGGACGCCGCCGAAGCGACGAAGCGACATTGAGGCGGCATCGGAGTTCACCGGGGAAGGCGCACGTTCCGCTCCGCGAACGGGTGAACGGTCGTGAAATCGCCCGTCACACCCGGCACATCGGTGTTCACGGACAAGGTGCGATGGTCCTGTTTTCAGGTCACGCCTGAGATGGCCGATGCTCTCCGCTACCTTTCCCAGTCCAGCGGCGTTTCTGAACGCAGCATCATCCGGACGGCTGTCACCGAGTATCTACGAGAAGCAGGATTCCCCGGCCTCCCAGATTTGCCTCCAACCCGCATCAACAAGAAGGGAACCAAGTAATGCATAAGGAAGCAGTAATTCACAAGATCGGTCAGTCGAATCTCGGACCTAATCTCGCTGCAATCGGAGCCGCGAACCGGCTGCAACAACCTCCCCAACGGCAGGAAGTCGGCCATCCCGTCGGCGGTCCGCGAGCGCATCTGGTCCCGCCGCGAGGAAGGCGCATCCTTCGGGCTGATCGCGAGCGAGCTGGCCGCGGAAGCGCATCTGTCGCCCATGGGTCTGGCTAGCTGGTCGGAAAGCACTGTGCGCCGCGCCTATACGAGCATGAAGCAGAAGCAGGAGGCGACAGCATGAATCCCCACCGGAGCTGACCGCGCTGGTGCTGAGCGAACCTTCCGAGGTCCGGCGGCGCGTGGTCCTTACGGAGCGTTACAGCGAGAACTTCTCGGATGCCTACCTGTGCCTCGCTGCGCTGGAATTCGTTGGGCGGGAGCTGGGAAGTCGCACGCTGGAACGAGTACGTGACCAGAACCGGGCAAGCTGGCTGGTCGATGTCGCCCGAGCCGAGGGACGGCACATGCATCACAGCCACCAGCGCCGGAAATGGCCGGCATGGCCACTGGTACCAACGAGCGCGGAGTGATGCAGCTAAAGCTGCATGGCGAGATCGAGCCTGAGGGCGCGAACAGCGGCCTCGCGAGCGCGTGCCATCAACAGAGCGCACGGCACCGGCCCATCGAAAAATCTTCACGCGCTACGGGCGGGAGATAGCTGGTTACTCCAGCTCCGGCCGAACGCACGAAAGGACAATCTCATGGCACACATCAAGACCCTGACCAGAACCAGCGGCAAGACGGCGTACGAAGTCCGATGGCGGGACGGCTCCCGTTTTCGGCAACGCACGTTCACTGTGAAGCGCGAAGCCGAACGGTTCGCCCTGAGAGTGGAAAATGAGCTAGCGGAAGGCGCTTCCACCGAGCCGCTGGTCAAGAACTCCAAGACCTTCCAAGAAATCGCGGAATCCTGTCTCGAATCTGACCGGCCACGTCTCAAGCAGAAGACGCTTGAAGGGTACCAAACCACCTTCCGTGTCCACATCTACCCAGTTTTCGGCTCCCGGCGTATTGCTTCCATCACCAGCCAGGATGTGGAGAGGTTCGTCGCTGAGTTACGCGTCAAGCCCACACCGGGAGGCAAGCAGCGATCAGATAGTTCTGTCCGTGGAACGTTCCTCGCCTTGCAGAAGGTGTTCACGTACGCAGTTCGACACCGCCTAATCTCTTCAGCCCCTTGGACGCGCTGAACAAGCCACGATTGCAGCCGTACGAAGCCAACTTCCTGACCCTCGCAGAGGCAAACGCCGTTGCATCGGAGCTAGATAGCTTCGAACCCTATCGGCTGATGGTGCGCTTCGCCGTCTGGACCGGCCTGCGTTCAGGCGAACTCGGTGCCCTAGGCTTTCGGGATATCGACCTAATGCACAAGGAGGTCCGAGTCGAGCGCACCATGAGCTGGGTTGAAGAAGGGTGGATCTACACGCCGCCGAAGTCCGAACGCTCTCGCCGGAGCGTCCCGCTGCTGGACGAACAACTAATTGTTGAGCTGCGCGAGTACATGGCGCAGCACCCGTACCGGGCCAACCCTGAGGCGGGGCTGTGGCCGGGGAAGATCAAGGGTCACCCACTGGCGACGTTCGAGCGCGCTTTCGATCCCAAGGGCTTCTACCGCTACAGCTTCAAACCAGCCGCCAAAGCGACGGGGCACCCAACGCTGAAGTTCCACGAGCTTCGGCACACCTTTGCCTCGCTGATGGTGAGCTTCGGAGTGTCCATGTTCGAGCTGAGCCGACTGATGGGGAACGGCTCCATCACTGTTACCGACAGCGGCTATGCCCACATGTACAAGAAGGACTACTCCGAGCTACGCCGTCGCATTGCTCAAGCTACCCGCGGTGAGGGCGCGGCATGACTTCAGGCCGCTGTGAAAAACTCTTTATTCTTGACCGAGCCGGAACCCACGTAGGCGGGGACATTCCAAAGCGAGGCGTGGCCACCGATAGCGCTCGTAATGATTTGCAACGGGTCGCCATCAAAAATGGCCAGAACGATGGCATTGTCAGGCTCGTGATAGCCCTTGGCGATCTTCTTGATTCCCTCGCCAACCCGCGCTTCGAACTCCTCACCATTGTGCTGGAACCGGAGGAAGTAAATTCGCTCTCCGTGAGGCTGCGGCCCCTGACCGGCTGCCTTCGCCAACTGTGCGTAGACTTCTTCGGCTTGTGCAGCATCCTCTGCTGCCGGGAGAAAGAATTCCATCCTGTGATTCTAGACGCTGGGCAGCTACTCACCTGGCACGACGGCGAGCGCGTGAGCGAGCCGGTAGATGTTGTCCAGTGCGACGTTCCGTCCGCCGCGTTCCACCCCACCTACATAACGAGCGGCAAGATGCAGATCGCGGGCAATGGCCAGAGCTACAAGCTCAACGCTCTCACGGAGGAGGGTTGCCGCGCTCTAGCTGACGCTCTACGACGCTAGGAGCTGGAGGCTGTCCCGGTTCAGGAATCAGCAGCTATGTTTGCCCGTATCCGTATCCGTATCCGTATCCGTATCCGGCCATAGAAGTCGAGCATGAAGCGGTCGTCCAAAGCTCGGACAGGACTCGCGGTTGCTGAGAACTTCAGTGGGTGTATAGCGAACCGATCGGTTTGCGTCAGCGATCCAAACGACGTGATTGCCCTGATCGGCCAGAAAGTAGCCGATTTCTGAGCCTCTCCCTTGGATAGTTAGACGCTCCTTAGGGATCCATCCCTGATCAGTCACGGACACAACCAACACGCCGAACACTACCCACATGATTGCTAAAAAACGCACATTGGGCACATGCGTATCGCTCGATTTCTGGGCGAGCCAGGGTACAGCTTTTCCGTTGGATTCTAGAAGGTGGCGTGCTATCCGCACTGCAGCGGCGTAGAGAAGTTGAGAAGCCGCAACGACGAGGGCTACCAAGGCGAATTCCCAGGACGCAACCAGCACGGCCACAATCGCGAAGGAGGCGCATAGAACGGCTTCTGTGCGCCATGGTCTTACCTCACGTATGGATTCGCCCAGACTCACGGATTGCATAACTAACGTTGCCAGAACTGCAATGGGCAACAGAACGACTAGGACGATGGCGAATAGCCCCGAAAAGGACTGGTGCATGAGGAGCGTCGCAACGGTATTTGAGTCCCAGTGGGCGAACGAGTACACCTTCAAGAAAGCGAACAGAGCAGATGCGCCACCAATGATCACAGTCCAGGATGGCATTCGGTTACGTGATTCTGCCTCCGACAAGCGAATTCCCTTCCCCAACTGCAACCGGACCCATCCAATACCGTAGCCGAGTGCCGGTTATGCACGAGTCGGCGATCTACTTGTGAAGCAGAACTACACCCCATCTTCTTCCCGGTTTTATGTGGCACGCCCTTGACACAGTCGAACCGCGCGTCAGCAGTCAGGCGGGTTTATCCCCTCTCACCACCAATTGACGGATTCAGCGGGTGGGTCCTGATTGAGAATCCGCTGGATCATCGGTGGCAAGGACTTCTCCAACAGTGCATCCCGTACGAAAGCTCTGGGCGGATAATGTTCTTCCAGGACTTCCGCAAGCGTGTGCACATACTGGTTCTCAGCTGCCGCCTGTACTGCGACGCGAGCGAATACGCTCCGCACGAACCAACGATTATGGTTGTAGCCCAGAAACAGGAGGGGCTTCAGGACCGCAATTCGGACACGGGGATCGTCCGTGGCGTCCCAGACATGCTCCAGGAAAACAGCGTAGGTGTCTGTCGCTGCAAACGGATGCTGCCCCTCGATGTAGCTGAGAAAGTTCGCCAACATGTCAATGAATGAGTCGAGACCCGCCGCGGCCATGTTTTCAAGATCGTCCGACGATAAGCTCGGCAGGAAGTTCAGGTATAGCTCGCGGTCCTGAGCGTTGGCTAACAGCAGTGCCATCAGTTCGCTTAGAGCAGCACGGTCGCCCTGTTGGTGCTGCACCAGCAGACGTTCAGCCCGTTTCTCAACGACCTCGTTGTCTTGGGAATCGCCCTTGCGCCTTTCGATCGCCTTCCGCATCTCAGCAATGCTTGAGTAGCGATTCTTGGAGTCGCGGTTAGTGGCACGGACAACGACGTCCCTAAACCGTTCCGGCACCCGGCTAGGCTGGATCCCTTCCGCGGGGGAAGAGTTGCTGAGCAGTGCGTACAGCAAGGCCCCCAACGAGTAGACATCCGCTGTTACGTCAGCTTCTTTGGCGTTGTTCCACTGTTCCGGCGCAACGTACCCGTTCGACCCAAACCCGGCATTCGTTCGAGTAATTACGGTTGATTCACTTGTAAGTCGTCTGCTGTACCCAAAATCAGACACCTTGTACACACCGTCAACGACGAGCACGTTGGCCGGCTTGATGTCCCGATGGATGACGTTGGAATCGTGGGCGAACTCGATGGCGTCAAGGAGCTCACCGAAGATCCTCAGGGCATGATCCTCCTCCAGACCCCACGGATTTTCACGCATCTCCTGCTCCAGCGTGCTGTCTGCCCACGGCATCAGATATCCGGGTTCTTGATTGGTGAGGCGGACCCGTTGAACGTTCACTATGCCGGGATGATTCAAGCTCTGCATCAGGGCGATTTCTCGCTCAAAACGCTTACGGTCTTCCTCCGGATCAGGGCTGTCGGCCGCAATCGTCAGAACCTTCACCGCGCACTTTTCGCCGTTGTCACCCGTGGCCTCGAAAACACTTCCCTGGCCACCCCGCTTAACCAACTGGCCAAGTATGAAATGTTTCATATCCCCCTACCTCTACCTTCGGCTTCGAGGTTACAGCACTGTGATCCCGCGCACCTAAACGATTGACCATGGTAACCAGCGCGATGTACATGGAGGGGTTTAGGAGGGGCTGGCTTCGCTTGAGCAAAAGCGAACCGCCCAATTCCGGGCATCTTCTCAGTGTTTGAGCGGTTCTAGCGGAGCCCCCTGCCGGATTCGAACCGGCGACGCCCTGTTTACAAGACAGGTGCTCTGGCCAACTGAGCTAAGGAGGCGTGCTGGCATATTCGCCAGACGTGCCGGACAAACCGGCTAGATAAGGGTAGCCCAGGCGGCGGCTTCGCGTGAAACTCTCAAGCCGCCGCCCGGAACCGCGCCGGGAACCGGCACGGAGAAATGGATTAGGCGCGGGCGTCGATGATGCCCTGAGCGAACTGCTGGAAGTCGCCGGCGGTGTTCGGGTCCCACTTCTGTCCGTCTACGTAGACCGTAGGCGTGCCGCCCACCTGGTACTCGCTGAAGGTCTGGTTCACGAACTTGGTCCAGGGACGGAATTCGCCGTCGTCAATGCAGGAGGACACGTCGGTTGCCCCGGCCGATTCGGCAATCTTGGTCAGGGTCGCGTTGTCCAAGCCGGCACCGCCCTCGGCCGGCTGCTGGGCGAACAGCTGCGTCAGGTACTCGTTGAAGACCTCGGGCTTGGAATCGGCTACACAGGCCACGGCGTTGGCAGCGCGGGAGGAGTAGTTGGTAGTCGACACCCGGTCAAGGAAGGTCGCCACCCGGTACTCGACGGTTGCGTCGCCGGAGGATGTGAGGTCGGTGAGGTACCCGCCGTACTGGCCTTCGAAGCTCTTGCAGACCGGGCAGCCCATGTCCACGTACATCACGATGCTTGCCGGCTTGCCCTTGGGCGCGGCAGCTACACCGGCCGGCACGATGACGTCGCCTTTAGTGGAGGCGGGGGCGGGGATGTTCGCCACATCCACCTGGGCGGGATCGGTGTCCGCCAGACCCTTCTGCGTGATGGTGTAGCCGCCGAACGCATTGCCGTGCGCCGGCGCTGCACCGGCGTCGGCAATCTGGCCGCGCTGGTTGGTGATCACAACCGCGGCGATCACACCGATGATCACCAGTACAGCGACCACCACCCCGCCCTTGACCAGCAGCGAGTTGCGCTTTTCCCGCTTCTGCTGTGCCTCGCGCATCTGGCGGGCCTTCTCCCGGGCCGCTGCGGTGCGCTCGGCCTTAGTCGGCTTAGGGCTGTTTTGGTGAGCCATGAATCCTCGCGTCTTCTCGGTCTGCTTCGCCCGGGCAGGGCACATCAGCACCAGTTTAGTTGCAACTTCAACGTTCAGGCGGCATCAGTGGCCGCGTTCACGTTTGTACCTGAGGGAACGATCCGGGGAAGCGACAGGTTTCCATTCCTTATAAGGTCTTCATCAGGACGACTTCACACAAAGGAGAGTCAATTGGCGGATTCCGCTCAAAACGACAGGGACGCAGAAGGACGCCAGTATGGTGAGTACGACCTGATCGTCGTCTCCAATCGGCTGCCGGTGGACTACACCACGGACGAGGACGGGCAGGGCGAGTGGCGCCGGTCACCCGGCGGACTGGTTACGGCGTTGGCGCCGGTGATGGCCAAGACCGAGGGTGCCTGGGTGGGCTGGCCGGGCGTCCCGGACGAGAAAGTAGACCCGTTCGACCACGACAACATGCACTTGGTGCCGGTGGCTTTGAGCGCCGACGACGTTGAACTGTACTACGAAGGCTTTTCCAACGCCACGCTCTGGCCGCTGTACCACGATGTGATTGCGTCGCCGGAATTCCATCGCGCCTGGTGGGAGTGCTACAAGATGGTCAACCAGCGCTTCGCCGAGGCCACGGCGGAGATTGCCGCGGAGGGCGCCACCGTCTGGGTGCAGGACTACCAACTGCAACTGGTTCCGAAGCTGCTGCGCGAGGCGAGGCCGGACCTGCGGATCGGTTTCTTCAACCACATTCCGTTCCCGCCGCTGGAGATCTTCGCCCAGCTTCCGTGGCGCCGGCAGGTGATCGAGGGCCTGCTCGGTGCCGACTTGCTGGGCTTCCAGCGCCCCAGCGACACCAGCAACTTTCTGCGCTGCGTGCGCCGCTTCAGCGGTTTCGCGGTGCGCCAGCAGCAGGTGCAAGTGGAAAACACCGACGGCAGTATCCGCCTCTGCAGGGCCGGCGCCTTCCCGATTTCCATCGATGTAGAGCACATCAACGAGCTGGCCCACCGGCCTGACGTGATTGCCCGGTCGGAACAGATCCGGCAGGAACTGGGCAACCCGGAGACCGTGGTGCTGGGCGTGGACCGACTGGACTACACCAAGGGCATCGGGCACCGGATCAAGGCATACGGCGAACTGCTCGAAGACGGCAAGCTTGACGTGGAGAACGCGGTGCTGATCCAGGTGGCCTCCCCCAGTCGCGAACGGGTGGAGTCCTACCGGCTGCTGCGGGAGGAAATCGAAGGGGCCGTCGGCCGGATCAACGGAACCTTCGACACCCTGGAGAACACCGCCATCCGCTACCTGCACCACAGCTACCCGGTGGAGGAGATGGTGGCGCTCTATCTGGCCGCCGACGTGATGCTGGTGACGGCGCTGCGGGACGGGATGAACCTGGTGGCCAAGGAATACGTTGCCTCCCGCAAGACAGCGGACGGGGCACTGGTGCTCAGCGAGTTTGCCGGTGCCGCCGACCAGCTTAAGCAGGCGATCCTGGTCAATCCGCACGACATCGATGGGCTCAAGGAGGCCATTGTCCGGGCGGTCAACATGCCGCGGGCCGAGGCCAACCGGCGGATGCGGGCCATGCGCCGGCAGATCCTGCAGAACGACGTGGAGCACTGGTCGCGCGATTTCCTGACGGCGCTCGAGCATACGGGCGAACACGAGCGTTCGGGTGACCATGACTGAGCACGGCCGCGAGGGGGCAGTGCCGGCAGAACTGCGGGCCGCCCTGGAGCATTTAGCCGGGACGGAGCGGTTGCTGGTAGCGCTGGATTTCGACGGCGTGCTGGCACCGATCGTGCCGCGGGCCGAGGATGCCCGGCCGCTGCCGGCCTCGGCCGCCGCCGTCGCCGCGCTGGCCGATCTGCCGAGTACGTCCACCGCCTTCATCTCCGGCCGGGCGCTGGCGAGCCTGCGCGCCGTGGCGTCCCCGGACGAGCGGACCCTGCTGATCGGCTCCCACGGCGGCGAAGTCTTCACCGGCCCGGACAGCCCGCCGTTGGTACTGGACGAGTCGCAGCTGCGCGCACTGGCGGCTGCCACCGCCGTCGTCGAAAAGGTCGTGGCAGCCCACCCGGGCACGCGGCTGGAAGCCAAGCCGGCCGGCGTCGTGCTGCATACCCGCACCGCCGCCGACGATATTGCAGCGGCAGCCACCGAGCAGGCCAGGGCCGCGCTGCAGGAGATTCCCGGGCTGCAGCTCAGCGACGGCAAGCGCGTGCTGGAGACGTCGGTGCTCAGTGCGGACAAGGGCCAGGGCATCGGCCTGCTGCGCACTTTCACCGGCGCGACCGCTGTCTTTTTCGCCGGTGATGACGTCACCGACGAGCACGCCTTCGCCGTCCTGCGGGATACCGACGTCGGTATCAAGGTGGGGCCGGGCAACACCGCGGCGCAATACCGGGTGGAGTCGCCGGAGGCTTTTGCTGCTGCGTTGGCCGTGCTGGCCGAGCTCCGAGCGGCTGCGGTGCAGGCTTAGCGCGCGTTTTAGGCGGCACGCGATGCTCACCGAGGCGTCGCCGGACGCTTTGACAGCCGTGGCATACTGAGGGCGTGAGCCGCCTCACGGTGTGTGCGCGGCGAGCCGTTTGGAAACTGAATATTCACCCATCACTACGGATCGTCGGGCACGTACCTGCCCGTGAAGGGAAAACACTATGGCAACGGTAACGTTCGATCATGCCACTCGCCTGTACCCGGGCACCGAGAAGCCCGCCGTGGACAGCCTGAATCTGGAGATTGCCGACGGCGAGTTCCTGGTTCTGGTCGGCCCGTCCGGCTGCGGCAAATCCACGTCGCTGCGGATGCTGGCCGGTCTGGAAGACGTCAACGCCGGCCGGATCCTGATCGGCGACCGGGACGTGACCGACGTACCGCCCAAAGACCGCGACATCGCGATGGTGTTCCAGAACTACGCGCTCTACCCGCACATGTCTGTGGCCGACAACATGGGCTTTGCCCTGAAAATCGCCGGCGTGTCCAAGGAAGAACGTGCCGAACGGGTCCGCGAGGCCGCCAAGCTGCTGGATCTGGAAGAGTATCTGGACCGCAAGCCCAAAGCGCTCTCCGGCGGCCAGCGCCAGCGTGTGGCCATGGGCCGGGCGATCGTGCGCAATCCGCAGGTGTTCCTGATGGACGAACCGCTCTCCAACCTCGACGCCAAGCTGCGGGTGCAGACGCGCACGCAGATCGCCTCGCTGACCCGGCGGCTGGGCGTCACCACCGTCTATGTCACCCACGACCAGGTGGAAGCCATGACCATGGGCGACCGGGTTGCCGTGCTCAAGGACGGCGTCCTGCAGCAGGTGGACACTCCGCGCGCCCTCTACGATCGGCCGTCCAACGTCTTTGTGGCCGGCTTCATCGGCTCCCCCGCCATGAACCTGCTGGAACTGCCAGTGACCGACGGCGGTGTCCAGTTCGGCGGCATGACCTATCCGGTGCCGCGGGACCTGCTTGGCGAAGCGCACGGCAGCACGGTGACGCTCGGCGTCCGCCCGGAGGATCTGGAGCGCGCCGAGGACAACCACGGCCTTGCGGTGTTCGTGGACGTGGTAGAGGAACTCGGCGCCGATGCCTACGTCTACGGACACACCGAGTTGGACGGCAAGCGTTACGAGATCACCGGCCGGGTGGATGGACGGACGCCGCCGGTAGCCGGCAGCACCGTCTTCGTGCGTCCCAAAGAGGGGCATGTGCACCTGTTCGACACACAGACCGGGCTGCGCCTGGGCGAGCACGCACCCGGCACTCCGGAGGCTTCGGTGGAGGACCTTAATGCCCCGGTTGAGGCCGGAAAGACAGCCGACTAGTCCCATGCCTAGGATGTAGTCATTATGGCTGCTCACTCCGGCACCGGCGGCCCCGTTCGGGGCACCGCGGACACGGCTCTGTCCGGTGAGGCCGCGGCGATCGCTTCCTTGAGCATCACCGCGGCCACCACCGACGAGCGGCTGCTGGATCTGCCGTGGCATCTGGCCTTGGAAGAGTGGCCGGCGGAAAACCTGGCGGCGCTGCCCCGCGGCCTGTCCCGGCACGTGGTCCGATTCGCTCCGCTGGGCGCCGGCGTGGTGGCCATCAAGGAGACCGGCGAAGAGGCAGCACGGCACGAATACCAGATGCTGCGCAAACTGCAGCGGCTGGGCCTGCCTTGTGTGGAACCAGTAGCCGTGATGACCGGGCGCATGCGCACCGATGGATCGGATCTGCAGCCGGTGCTGGTCACCCGTCACCTGCGCTTTTCGCTCCCCTACCGCGCGCTTTTTTCCCAGACACTGCGGCGGGAGACCATCACCCGCCTGATCGATGCGCAGGCGCTGCTGATGGTGCGCCTGCACCTGATCGGTTTCTATTGGGGCGATGTCTCACTGTCCAATACACTCTTCCGCCGGGACGCCGGCGCCTTCGCGGCCTACCTGGTGGACGCCGAAACCGGCGAACTGCACCCGCAGCTCTCCAACGGCCAGCGCGAACACGATCTCGAGATAGCCCGGGTGAATATCGCCGGCGAGATGATGGATCTGGTCGAGGGCGGCCTGCTGGAAGACAGAGTGGATCCGGTAACGACCAGCGAGCGGATCATGGACAGCTACCGGAAGCTCTGGGCGGAACTGACGGACGAGGAGTCGTTCGACTTAGGCGACCGGTGGCGAGTCAACGCCCGCATCCGGCGGCTGAACGATCTGGGGTTCGACGTAGAAGAGTTCTCCATCAAGAGCACGGCCGACGGAACCAGCATCCGCCTCCAGCCCAAGGTGGTGGACGCCGGGCACCACCAGCGCCGACTGCTCCGGCTGACCGGCCTCGATGTGCAGGAAAACCAGGCGCGGCGGCTGCTCAACGACCTGGATGCCTACCGTGCGGACCACCAGTCGGAGCAGAGCGAGGAAGTCAGCGCCCACAGCTGGGTCCGCCACGTCTTCGAGCCGATCGTCAAGGCGATCCCGCGCGAGCTGGCGGGAAAGCTGGAACCGGCCGAAGTGGTCCACGAGGTGCTCGAACATCGTTGGTATGTCTCGGAAGACCAGGACCGGAATGTGCCGCTGGCGGAGGCTGTGCAGTCGTATGTCGATTCGGTGTTGCGCCACCGGCGGGACGAGGCGACCATCATGCTGAATCCGGACGAGCAGACCGCTGCTGTCTTGGACGCCACCGAGACCGATGAAGGTTGACTCCGCTTAGGCCTGCTGCCCCGCCACCTTGCTGAAAACAGCCACCAGAAAGTCCGACGACGGCGTGAACGGCCGCAGGTCCCAGGTGGACAATCGCAGGTCCGCTGCCAGGCCGGCCGCGGAGGCGTCGGAGAAGAACTGGTCGAAGTCGTAGCCGCGGCCTGCTCCGAAGCCGGTCACGAGCCTGCCGCCAGGAGCCAGGTGGTTGGACAGCTTTCGCAGCACTTCGCCCGAGGTTCCCGGGGCGAGGAACGTCAGCACGTTCCCGGCGCTGACGATCGCGTCGAACGGCTCGGAGACGCCTTGGGCTGGCAGATCCAGTTCGGCGAGGTCGCCGACCAGCCAGGTGCAATCCGGATGGTCCTTGCGTGCTGCTTCGATCAACTCCGGATCCACGTCGACGCCGACCACCGTGTGGCCGCGGCGCGCCAGTTCACCGCCCAGCCGTCCCGGGCCGCATCCGGCGTCGAGGATCCGACTGCCGCGGGGCACCATCGCGTCGATCAGCCGGGCTTCACCATGCAGGTCCGCTCCCTCGGCCCGCATCTTTTCGAAGCGCTGAATGTACCAGGCCGAATGCCCCGGGTTCTGGCGCTTCATTTCTTCCCACAACGTCTCTTTCCTCATGGCACTAGCCTACGCGCGGGGCACTTGCCGCCGGGCACGTCCTTCAGCGGCCCCTGGCCAGCGACTCAGCGCTTCGGTCAACCAGCGGCAGCGCCTTCAGCCCCGCGCTCAGGACGGAATCTGCTCCGGCACGGCCGCGGGCAACGCCTTGCCCGGATTGAGCAGCTGCTGCGGATCAAACACATCCTTCAGCCGGCGCTGCAACTGCAAAACCTCTTCGCTCTGTTCGCGCCCCAGCCACCGCACCTTGAACTGCCCGACCCCGTGCTCGCCGGTGATCGTGCCGCCCAGTGCCAGCGCGACATCAATGGACTCGTCCAGGGCCGCATTGAGCGCCGGCACCTTCGCCACCTCCCCGCGGCCCACCCAGAAGGTCGGATGCAAGTTCCCGTCCCCTGCGTGCGCCACAACCTTGAGTCCGACTCCGTGCCGTTGGGCGATACCCTGCAATTCGTTTATATAGTGCACCAGCTGGGAACGGGGCACCGCCACGTCCTCGCCTACGCGGAAATCGTTGTCCACTTCGGCGCCACGACTGTGCCGGCGCAGGTCGACCAGGCGGACCGCTTCCACGGCGTCGGCCGCCTTTATGTCGCCGCCGAGCCTGGTGAGAACATCGCGGATGATGCCGGCCTCCACATCGGCCGCATAGCCGTCGGTCTGGATCAGCAGCAGCGCTGCACCCCGGCTGCACAGGTCGGAACCCTGCTCCCTGTCCAACTGGGCCATGGTGTTACCGTCCAACAGCTCCATGATGGCCGGCTGTACCCGGGCGCGGCCCACGGCCAGAACGCCGGCCGCGGCAGCCGTCACATCGGGGAAGAACGCTGCCACCGTTTCCACGGCGACCGGCAGATAACGCAGCCGGACCGTCGCTCCCACCACGACGCCCAGAGTGCCCTCAGAGCCCACGAACAGTCCGGTCAGGTCGTAGCCGGCAACGCCTTTGAAGGTCCTGTGGCCGGTGTGGATCAAGGTTCCGTCGGCCAGCACCACGTCGAGCGCCAGCACGGATTCGCGGGTCACACCGTACTTTGCGCAGCGCAGCCCGCCGGCGTTAGTGGCGATGTTCCCGCCGATCGTCGAGAGGCGGTAGCTTGCCGGGTCCGGTGCGTACATCAGTCCGTACTCAGCCACGGCGGCGTTCAGGTCGGAGTTGATCACGCCAGGTTCCACCCGGGCGATCTCGTCCTCGGGATGGATCTCCAGGATCCGGTCCATGCGCTCCAGATTCAGCACCAGGCACCCTTCCGTGGCGTGCGCGCCGCCGGATACACCCGTCCCGGCGCCGCGGCATACCACCGGCACCCCGGCCGCGTGGGCTGCGCGCATCACAGCCTGCACGTCCTCCACGCTTTGCGGCCGGACGACGGCATTGGGCAGCTGATGGTCCAGCACCGGTCCTTGGTCGACGGCGCAGGCTGCCAAATCCGACGGTTCGGTGCTGACCATACCGGCGGGCAGCACATCCAAAAGCCCGGCAAGGAAGGAATCGGTCACGGTCTCAAGGCCTCCAGTGGTAGTTGCATGATGACTCATGTGCGGCTCATGCCGGGCCGCCCATGAAACGGACATAGCGGCCGAGTACCTCGGGCCACCCCTCAGCGTAGTCGGCCCGCTGCTGCTGGCCGTCTGGCATGTTCTCCCAGCCCGAGTGGGCCAGCAGGATCTCCGTGCGGCCGGGGGAGGCTTCCGCAAAGTCGATGCGCAGTTCACCCGCTGTCGCCGGACTCGAGCCCGGGTGCCACGTGAGGCGCAGATGGCTGTCGGGTATCCAGTCCAGGATCTCGCCCCAGACATGGACCTCGTCCTCAATGCTCGTTTCAGTCAGCACCTGGTCTTCAAACTCCACATGGCTGCCTTCGCCGGCCACGCTGTGGCCGTCGACTGGCCACCACAGGTGAATGAGATCGGTGAAACCCTCGAACGCTTCCCTGCTGTCCCGTGCGATCGTCACACGGCAGTGCACCGGTTCGGCGCTCTTGGTTGGTTCGGGCTCCCGCGGCGCATGGGAGAACAAAGACGTGTCCATACGCCCAAGCCTAGTCTGGGTTGTTTTGGTGGTTAAACGGGGAAGGCCCCGCCGTCGTTGGCGGGGCCTTCCCTGTGTAAAGAATGTCCGGCGGTGACCTACTCTCCCACACCCTCCCGAGTGCAGTACCATCGGCGCTGTGGGCCTTAGCTTCCGGGTTCGGAATGGGACCGGGCGTTTC